>CALMVQ010000225.1 GCA_937873135.1 uncultured Scytonema sp.
ACTACTCTTCAAATGTACGGAGCTTTTTCAGAAATCAAATATTAGTCCTATATTAGCTAATTGCTAATATCTAAACTTATACCAATTTTCAAAAATGTTTGCGACCATAAGATTGCTTTTTATAACCTAAATACAGACAGCGCTTTCCAATCCAAAATCTAAAATCCAAAATGTATTATGAGTGTTTCGATTCGTCCTGCCTCAATTACAAAAATTGTTCCCGACTCAATTGCTGCTGAAATTGGCTTTGAAGTGGGGGATGCCATTGTGGCTATCAATGGAACTCGTCCCCGCGACTTAATTGACTATAAATTTTTATGCGCTGATGATGTCCTAGAACTGGAAGTCTTAGACACTACTGGTAAAACCCATCATGTTGAAATCGAAAAAGATTACGACGAGGATCTGGGACTTGAGTTTGCAACAGCACTCTTTGATGGATTAATTCAGTGCAACAACCACTGTCCTTTTTGCTTTATCGATCAACAACCACCAGGGAAGCGCTCAAGCTTATATTTCAAAGACGACGATTATCGACTGAGCTTTTTGTATGGCTCTTACCTAACCTTAACCAATTTGTCACAAAGAGAATGGCAGCGGATTGAACAGATGCGGCTATCTCCATTGTATGTTTCGGTTCATGCTACTGATCCCGAAGTCAGAATTAGACTGCTGAAGAATCCGCGCGCGGGGCAAATTTTGGACCAAATCAAGTGGTTTCAAAAAAAGAGACTTCAAATTCATGCACAAGTTGTTTTATGTCCTGGTATAAATGATAGCATACAGTTAGAAAAAACATTGCGGGATTTAGCATCTTTCCATATCGGCGAAGTACCAGCAGTTGCTTCTGTGGCTGTTGTACCAGTCGGGTTGACGCGGTTTCGTCTGTCAGTAGATGAACTTACACCTGTAACAAGATCAATTGCTGTTGAAGTCATTTCCCAAGTGCGATCGCTCTCAAAGGAATTTCGTCAACAGTTTGGTTCCACCTTTGCTTGGTTAGCTGATGAGTGGTTCTTAATTGCGGGTGAGGAATTACCAGACGAATCTGAATATGAAGATTATCCTCAAATCGATAACGGTGTTGGTTCTATTCATTTGTTTATCAAGCAATTTATCACAGCAGCCCAAAAGCTTTTACCGTCAAAAGTGAAGACACGAAAACTAACCTGGGTTGTTGGTAATGCAGTTGAACAAGCTTTTCAACCTATTCTCAAGCGATTGAATTTGGTTGAGGGTTTAGAGGTTAACATGCGTGCATTAAATAGCGATTATTGGGGACAAAGCATCACTGTCACAGGTTTGCTCACCGGTCACGATTTACTTTTAAACTTACAGGGTCAGGATTTAGGGGATGGCATTTTACTACCAAGTATTATGTTAAAACATGATGAATCGGTATTTTTAGATGATATAAGTATTGAGGAAGTTGCTGGTAAACTGAATACAACAATATTCCCGGTAGCAGGTGTTGAAGAATTAATCAAGACCTGTATTAAATCGTAAGTATTTATTTGTCAGCAGTTTGCAATCGGCTATGAAAAAAATTTCGGATATCTAGACTATATAACTATAGTTCTAATGAGTTTTAAAAGCTGATAGTAGACTAATGACATCCTAATACTTGCATCAAAATGACAAATGATCAATTAACTAATGTCTAAAATCAAAAAAACAAAACTATTTATTCTTAAAGTCCCATTTTTTATTATTTATCTGTTGAATATTTCGCCCGTGATGGCGGCGACCTCAGAACCTATATTGAGCATAGTTCAGAGCCAAGAAAATGCGAATCAGTGGACGGGGATAACAAACCGCTTGCAGACAGCAGGAGTAAAGTACTGTGTCATTCCTCTAGCTAACGTTCAGAGTGCGGGAGATTGGGGTGAGCGCAAGGTCTTATTTTTACCAAATGTGGAGGTATTAACACCAGCACAGGCGATCGCCTTAGAAGAATGGATGAGTAAGGGTGGGCGACTCATTGCCAGTGGTCCTGCTGGTAGTCTGTCAGCGCCGGGAGTGCGCCAGTTATTACAAACGCTTTTAGGCGGTTATTGGGGATTCAGCCTCAATGGTTCGCAACAGCTACAGCCGTCAAAAGCCAAGACGCATGAATGGGCAAGCGACAACAAACTCTTTGGCAATGTTCGCGGTGGCGTTGTCATTCCTGACGATGTCGCTACTGCTCAAACAACTGCTGTTTGGAATTTTAAAGATAATCCTGCAGCAGTGGTAGCAACTGATCGTTCTACTTTTTTCGGATGGCGTTGGGGAGTAGATGCAGCTTCACCAGCTTCAATAGACACGGCTTGGTTACAAGCTACCCTAAAGCGTTATCTAGCAACGCCCTCGGCTACGAAAACTATAGAAGGCAGTTCTAAAAGCTGCTCTACATCAGTGGTGGCTTCTAGAGACACCGGAACAAGAGGACGCAGTAGCGCGGGAAAATATTCTGTCTCCACATCAGAACGTCCTCCACTCCCCACTTTCTCTTCTTCCCCTCCTGTGAAGACTGCCGTTGCTCCTCAACCCAGACCGATTCAGCGCAACCTCACACCCCAAAGGTCAGATGAAGCTATCGATCAACTTGAACAACAGGTGCGTCTGAATATTGCAACGAACTCACAAACGCCGATCAACAGTGCCGAAGCGATCGCTCTTCAGCAAGAGTTAGAACATCTCATTGGTAGAGTCCAGAGTGCCAATTTAGCTGCCTCAGTCATTTCCGATAAATCCCCGTCTGTAAAGGCTCAGCAAGTACAAGTTGCATCAACAAGACTTAGCACACCAGTCTTAAACACAGAGCAAGTCTTAGCAAAGTCTAGGGAAGTAGCCAAAAACTTACAGCAATTGATTGCCCAAAAAAAGTACGCTGAGGCTCGTCAGCAGTGGTTGATGGCAAAAGCGGATTTGTGGCAGCAGTTTCCTCTGGATAGGCGATTGGCTCAACCAGAAATCCGGGCAATGTGGCTGGATCGAGGGACAATTGTCCGTGCTGGGAGTGAGCAGAGACTGGCTCAGATTTTCGACCGCATGGCACAAGCTGGAGTGAATACCGTATTTTTTGAAACCATTAACGCTGGTTATACTATTTATCCCAGCCAAATTGCACCGCAGCAAAACCCATTATCTCATGGTTGGGACCCACTAGCAGCTGCAGTTAAGTTAGCTCACGAACGAGGTATGGAATTACATGCTTGGGTGTGGACTTTTGCTGCGGGTAACAAACGCCACAATAAAATTCTCAACCTCAATCCTGATTATCCAGGACCAGTGCTAGCTGCTCATCCTGATTGGGCTGACTATGATAACCGAGGGCAGACGATCTCGCTAGGTCAAAGTAAACCATTCTTCGACCCAGCTAATCCCCAAGTACGCCAGTACCTACTCAGCTTGTACGAAGAGATTGTCACCCGTTACAAAGTTGATGGTTTACAGCTAGATTACATTCGCTATCCCTTCCAAAACTCAGCCCAAGGAGTGACTTATGGTTATGGGAAAGCGGCAAGAGCGCAATTTCAGCAACTGACTGGTGTAGATCCAGTGAATATTTCTCCAACTCAGCAGGATCTGTGGCAAAAGTGGACAGAATTTCGCACCCAGAAAATTGATAGCTTTGTTGCTCAAGTGTCACAGCAACTGCGACAAAAACAACCCAATCTGATTTTATCGGTTGCAGTATTTCCCCTTCCAGAACTTGAACGCATTCAGAAAATCCAACAGCACTGGGAAGTCTGGGCACAGCGTGGTGATGTGGACATCATCGTCCCTATGACTTATGCTCAAGATACTCTCAGTTTTGAGCGATTAGCACAACCGTGGCTCACCACCAGACAATTAGGTTCTACCTTGTTAGTACCTGGAATTCGCCTGCTTTCCATGCCCACCCTGGGGACATTCGATCAAATTCAACAAGTAAGAGATTCGGCCGTGAGTGGCTATGCCCTCTTTGCTGCGGAAAATTTCAGTAATGATCTCTACAAAGTTTTTAATAGCACTCAAGGCAGCGTGCAACATACAAGACTTGAACCAATTCCTCAACGTCAGCCTTTTCAAACAGCTGCTGCTCGTTACACAACTTTACAACAAGAATGGAAGTTTGTTTTCAAAAACAATCAGTTGCGAGTGCCAGCTACGATGATCTCAGACTTTAACTCTCAAGCAGACATTTTGCAAAGCTCTTTGAATCAGCTTGCGGCCGAACCGAATACCAGTAGATTGATAGCAACAAAAGCCTCGCTAGTTCGCTTTCAGTCTCAGTTTAGGGAATGGATGCGCCTACAAGCTATAGACAATCCTTATCAAGTCAAAGTTTGGGAAAATCATCTCACTATGATCGAAAAGCTATTAAGTTACGGCGAAAGAAAGCGATCGCGCTTTTAAGGAGCCGTGTAAAAATAACGTGAACACTTTTTATGTGAAAGCTAGATTCACAAGCTATTTCAGATAAAATTTGTACAACTTATTTTTACATGATGCCTAAGAATACGAGCCACACCAACCTTTATAAGGGGTTGGTTTCAGGCTCAACGCACCAAAGACGAATCCCCCACGTCATCAACCTTGAAAGCCGTGTTGAGTCTAGCTTGGTAAGGGGGAAGGGCAGGAACACACTAAGTCTTTAAGTATACTTAGATATATTAAACCCAGTGTGTACACGCAAGATCTCCGTTTGATACAGTGTCAAAATATTAAATAATAGTTAAATATATCACAGACTCACATATTGCGAGCCAGTCTATTGTAATCAGATATGCACGCCTTAGCTCAGAGGCTCTCGCTACCATCCTTAGATTCAGTCATTGACTTTTCTCCAGCGACTGTTGCATCCGATACATCATTATTAGATGTAATTGCGCTCATGAGTCAATGCCAGTCACAAGCAAGTTATGTCTTGATTGTAGAACTCAGCCAGCACCAGATTCTCCCGACGGGAGTTGAAGCAACCGTGCAGGTATTAGGATGCTTTACAGAGCAGGATTTGCGGATTCTATCTTTAGGCATTGACTTCAAAACAGCCACAATTTCTGAAGTTATGAATATTTTAGTCATTGGCTTGAAGCAGTCTGAGATTCACCATATCTCATCAGCACCGTCAATTTTGCGTCAGTATAATTTGCCTTCACTGTCAGTTGTCTATGAGGCAGGTAAAATTATTGTTGCCACCACAGATGAAAGCATTTGTCAAGTAATTGAACAAGAAGTAGGAGAAAACGCACAAACAGAAGAACGACTGCGTTTGTTAGAGTTAGCTGTTGATCATGCCAACGATGCCATTCTTATCAAGAAAGGCAGAAGGCAGAGGGCAGCTATGCTGAAGGGATTTATCACGAATGCTGACTGCCCGAATCGTCTGCGCGACCGGAGGGAGCAAGGGTTTAAGACCCCCACCAAATTTTCAATTTGGTGGCTTTCATTTAGGAGGGGTTTGAATCCCCTTCTAAATGAAACCTTCAGCATAGCTGCCTTCTTCAATGCAGAAGCTGATGCACTTGATGAACCGTTGGGATCTCGGATAGTCTATGTCAACAAAGCCTTTATTTTGATGATCGGCAGGTTAGTTTCGGAAATTGTAGGCGAAACATGGGGTATTTTACATGGAGAGAAAACTTCTCACAGCCAGCTAGAGAGAATTTGCGCCGCACTCCAAAGTGGTTTGTCAATCAGTACAAGTAATTAGCGGATAGTAGTTAGGAGTTAGGAATAAATAATAAGCAACAACTAATAACTATCCACCTACTAACAACTATCCACTATCCACCTACTAACAAGTATGACTAAAATTTTAGTAATTGAAGACGAAAAATTAGTACGAGAAAATATTATAGACTTGCTAGAAGCTGAAAGTTTTGAAACTATAACTGCTGCTGATGGACGTATTGGATTAGAATTGGCAGCTTCCGAAGTTCCTGACTTAATTTTATGCGATTTGATACTACCGGAGATTGACGGTTATGGTGTATTAAGAGCATTACGTGAACAACCGATAACAGCAATAATTCCCTTTATTTTTCTCAGTGCCAGAGCTTCCAGAGCAGATTTTCGTCAAGGTATGGATTTAGGTGCTGACGATTATATTACTAAGCCATTTACTCGCGCTGAGTTATTAAGTGCGATCGCCTGCCGCTTAACAAAACAAGCTAGTTTGAGGAAGTATTTAGCTAGTAACCCTGGAGCTAAGAAACTTGGCTCAGAAATGCAGATAATAGAAATGACTTTACGCCGTACTTTAGAGCGAAAAGAATTCCAACAATTCCAAGTTTATTATCAACCGCAACTAGACATCTCTTCTGGAAAAATTATTGCTGTAGAAAGTTTATTTCGCTGGCAAAGTCCTGAAATTGGTATAGTGTCTCCTGCTAAATTAATTCCAATTGCAGAATCTACAGGTTTAATTGTACCTATTGGTGAATGGATACTGCAAAGTGTTTGCGAACAAACAAGAATATGGAATAAGGCTGGATTTTTGGCGTTACGTGTTACTGTAAATGTGTCAGTACATCAATTGACACAACCAGACTTTATTCAAAATATTGCGAATTGTATAGCAAAGAACAAATTAGATCCCTCTACTTTAGAATTGGAACTTACAGAAAGCACAATTATGCAGGATGTGAATAGTACCATTGCAGTTATGCATGAATTAAAGTCTCTAGGTGTGAAAATCGCTATTGATGATTTTGGGACAGGATACACTTCTTTAATTTATCTGAAAAAATTACCAATTAATACTTTGAAAATTGACCGTTATTTTATTCACAATGTTGCCGAAGACAAGCAGAAAGCAGCAATTACAATGGCTTTAATTCAAATGGCGCACAATCTCAATTTCCAAGTAGTTGCTGAAGGTGTAGAGACTATTGCCGAACTTAATTTTTTACGCCAACACAACTGTGACGCCATGCAAGGTTTCCTCTTTAGCCGTGCGCTCCCAGTAGCAGAGTTTGAGCAAATCTTGTTTGCTGACACATACTTAAAATCATCGTAAGCGTCTAACCTTAGTTCCTCGCTTTTCAGCACGCATTGTTTGCCAAGGTTCAAAAAATCTCAGCAATATCACTCAAGGCATTGTATTGTTCTTATCTTTACAATAGCTAATATCACTCCTTGAGTTTCATATAAGTATGGATATATCAAAAATCAAGACAAACTTGACAGTACATACTAAAGGTGAGAGGAATAAACCAGGAGCGCCTATAGGTACTGTAGAACACATTGATGGCGATAAATACATTAAGCTGACTCAGAATAATTCGCCAGATGGTTTGCACCATTGGATTCCTCTAGACTGGATAGAATCTGTAGACGACCAGGCTGTG
Organism: uncultured Scytonema sp.; assembly: GCA_937873135.1. Taxonomy (GTDB): domain Bacteria; phylum Cyanobacteriota; class Cyanobacteriia; order Cyanobacteriales; family Nostocaceae; genus Rhizonema. Next base: position 7,320 of record CALMVQ010000225.1, read on the forward strand.
TATCTTAATAAAACTCAAGAACAAATTATAACAGGACTAATGGTTTATCATTGCAACCCAAGCGTCAATTGAAAAAGAGGCTTGGGAGCAGGGAGCAGGGAGCAAGGGGGATATTTCACCATCTGAACAAGAGCCACTTAGTAGAAGTGGGGGACTCAAACCCATGTTCCGCTGCGCTCCACAGCAAAGGGAAAGGGCCATTTCTCCCTGCTCCCTGCCCCCTGCCTCTTTGTTGAAAGAAAGATTCAGTTAGGGCTGTATGGCAAATAATTGTGTGCTTCAAGACACACCGTGTAGAGACGCCATGATTGAAGCGTCTCTACATAATTACCCATTACCAATTCCCTATTTCCTCATTTTCACAACTTAGACGACTTCAAAGCTTGTGGTTCAAATATAAGGTAAGTCCCCCCCAATCCTTCTACAATTGTACGTGTATTGGCAACCATCATTTTCTGATAGGTGTCTTCCTCACTTCCTGGCGCACCTAAATTATTGACAAGTAGTTCTCTTTTTGAAACATTCACTTTCGCTTCTTTAGCTATAGCTTTAATCAAATTGAGATTACTTGTATTCTCTGGAAAAATTGTCGGTACACTATCTTTTCTGATATCTCTAACTAATGCGCTGACTTGTGCTGCTGTAGGTTTTTCCTTACTGCTAATACTTTCGGAAACACCTACGTATGACAGCCCGTAAGCTTTGGCATAATAATCCATTGCATAATCAATTGTCACTAACTTGCGTTGATCGGCAGGAATACTCGCAATTCGTGACTTAATCCAAGCATCCAATCGCGTGAGTTCATTTTTAACTTTTCGTGAGTTGTTGTTATAAAGTGACGTATTTTCTGGTGACAGTTTACTTAAGTAATTGTTAATGACATCTACCATCTTGCTCCCATATTTGGTATTATGCCAAATATAATGATTTGGTGATTGTGGCTCAACAGAAACGGCACGTTTATTAACTGCAATTTTGGGGATACGATTTTTACTAGCCTTAATTAACTTGAAAACATTCGGTTCTACATTATATTCATTAAAAAATATTAGCTGAGCATGTTCAAGAGCTTTTCGGTCTTCTAACTTTGGATGATACAGTTGAGGGTTAGCATCAGGAGGAATTAAGCAGGTAAGATTAATTGTTTCCGCAGCAACCTGTTTCGTTAAATCACACAGTACGCTTGTTGTTGCGACAACTCGGGGAAGATGATTGTTAAACCCAGCAGAGGTAACGGTGGTAGTTGAAGTATTCGCTACATTACCTAGATTATTACACCCAAATAACCCAGTGCTAAGAGCGACAAGAGCAGCATACATGGGTTTGGTTAATGATAATTTTTTTGACATAAAAACTTCCACTCTTCCTTTGCACTTGGCAAAATTTTACCTTTACAGGTTGTTTTCGCAAGCCAAATCGTGCATCTGTTAGAAATTGTAGCGGCAGTATTTACAGCAAGTTGAAAAAGCGGCAAGTATTTTTGAGGTGATCGCTTTTTTGACTATCAAGGAGTTTAGTTAAGTCGGATGGTACAGAAGTTAGAAGAACAAGACAATATTGTACCTGTGCCTTTGACAAAGTCAGAACAGAGAAATTGTCAGGAAGTGTCAACTCACTTATTTCATTACCTAATTTAGCTATTGTGATCCCAAAGAGATGGAAGTTATCGCTCTTTCATCACTCTCATCTAAAAGTCTCCGATACGTATGGAAATCGCGCAGTTTTAACTCGCGCCTGTTATACGAACGCTCGCGAAGTCTGCCGGGGGAAGCTTTACGACTACAGAAGTTGCAGACTAGGGAGGCATCCGGCAACGTGTTTTGAACTACTATGCTCAAATCGTTTAGTTTGGGCTGTTAACCCGTACTCTAGACACTGGTTTAACTGAATTCAGAAGTTGGTAAATCTTCCTCTTTCAAGCCCCTAGCCTTGTAGCTAGGGGTTAGTGACGTGAATTAGCTACAGAGTATTCCATCGCTGCTTGGAATTTCGGCAAGGAGCGATAAAGCATATCTTCGGAAGCAGTAAGGGAAATCCGGAAGTAACCAGGGATTTCCTGTGGAGTTCCTGGTAAAACAAATAGATCGTGACTTGCCAGTAACTTAGCAAAACTACAGTCATCTTGCCAAGGCGATCGCACCAAGAGGAAGAATGTCCCATCAGGGGTACGCAGTTTGTAACCCATGTCTCGCAGTGCCTTCACTATCCAATCTCGCTTTTTTTGTAAATGCTCGATATTTAGGTTGAGTTGCTCCAAGTCGCCTAGGGCATACTGCATTAATACACTAGGATAACACCAACCAAAAGCACTTCCTTGTAAAATGGCAATCACTCGCCTTATTTGCTCCCGATTGGGCATAGTGGAAGGTAAGGCAATATACCCGATGCGTTGACCAGGAGCCATTAAGGTCTTACTATAACCATATACCAGAAAAGAAAATGGGTAAAACTGGGTAGGGCTAGGACAAGCCTGGTTATCAAAAACAACGCGACAAAAGGTTTCATCGGAAATCAGATAAATAGGTTTGCCATAGCGCACAGATGCTTCGGTGAGTATAGCCGCTAAACGCTCTAGGGTTGTCGCTGAAAAAATCTTCCCTGTAGGATTGTGGGGTGAATTGACGATGATCACCCGAGTTTTTTGTGTGATTGCAGATGCGATCGCCTCCAGATCCATCTCAAAGGTGTTTGTATCCACAGGCACACCCACCGTCACCGCACCAGTGAGATGAACCATACGCCTGTAACCTAACCAGGGTGGTGTTATAATAATGACTTCATCTCCTTCTTCAGCCAGCATTTGCAGACAAATCGCCAAACCAACTACAGTACCATTTGTCAGAAAAATATCTTCGGGCAATATAGAAAGTCCGCGTTGCTCTTTCAGTGCAGTGGATACAGTAACCCGTGATTGTGGAATATTTCCCTTGTAGCCATACCAACTGGAGTTTTGCGGTACACTCCAACGTTGTAGGGCTTCTACAAAGCCTGGAGGTGGCATTTCATGGGCATCACCCAAGGTAAAATCAAGACTTTCCGGCTCAGTTCGGCGACTCATATAGGTCGCTTCGGCATAGAATTTACTTATAGGGGTCTGGTAATCTAATTTCTTGAGTAACCTTGGCGAGATAAAGTGAGTCTTCCCTTCATCTGTTGGATCTGGCATAACAATAAATTTGTACAACCGCAATCCATACTAGAATATTTGAGTAGACACAAGATTATTTTATAATTTGTCATAAGACACTTATATGTATTGAATAGACAAGTAGCAGCCGACTGCCTTGGTTGAATCAGGAAATGTGTACTGGTGTCTAATGATGTCTAGTAAATATGGAACAGAAGATAGCAATTATTGGTTGTGGGTATGTTGGAACTGCTTTATCAAAATATTGGTATCAACAACAAAGTTATTCAGTAATCGCAACTACCACAAGACTTGAAAGGGTTGCAGAATTAGAGGCAGTAGCTACCCAGGTGGTAGTTATGAAAGGGGAAGACAGCCAAGCCGTGCGATCGCTCGTACAAAATCAGGATACTTTAATTTTGAGCATTGCTCCCATTAGCGATCGGCAGGTGGATGCAAAGGCATATTGGGAAACTTACATCCCCACAGCGAAAAACTTGGTAGCAGCATTGAAAGAGACGAACAGTGTTAAGCAGTTAATTTACCTCAGTAGCTGCTCAGTATACGGTAACAAAAATGGCGAGTGGGTGAATGAAGCTTCCTCGGTTGATACTGAAAGCGAATATAACAAGGTGCTATCTGAGGCAGAGCAAATTTTATTAGACTTAGGTCGTGAAGATGTTAAAGTTTGTATCCTACGCTTAGGGGGAATTTATGGTGTTGATCGCGAGTTGACAAAGCGTTTTGAACGAATTGCTGGCAAAACCATTCCAGGAAGTGGTGAAATCTTTACTTCGTGGATTCACCTCGACGACATTATTGCGGCTGTGGATTTTGCTCGTCAGAATAGGTGGAGTGGCATTTATAATTTGGTGAATGATTTTAACTTTACTATCCAGGAGCTATCTGACTTATTGTGCGATCGCCAAGGTGTAGCGAGAGTTGTCTGGGATGCTTCCCAACCGAGTTCTCGCACTCTGAATGCACGGGTAGACAATCAGAAGATTAAAGCAGCAAATTATAATTTGATTCATCCTCAGACGATCATTTGAAAGGGCAGGGCGGGCATTTGCTTATAATATCATGACGTAAATTGGCGATATAAATGGTTATGGTTATATGGTTTTGTTCATCCGCAGTCGGGAGAAACGTATTGGTGGATTCTACCGTTTGTAAATACCGAAATTTTTAATCAAGTTTTGGCTGCTGATCGCTCAACATTTTAACATCGGGGAGAATAAACAAGTTGTACTAGCTTTGGATCAAGCTGGATGGCATACTGCCGGGTGCGGGCTACGACTATTTTGATTGCTGACTAAAAATTTTTGTGGCCCGTTCCCGGCACCAAGTAATAAGCGCGTAGCAGTCTCCAGTTGCGTCGTCAATCCGGTTTTTTTGGATGCTAAGGGGGTAAGCTTTTCAGAAAGTGCTTTCTGACCAAAAATTGATGAGATAGCAGGGTTTTGTATTTAATGTTCAGGACAAAATATTGGGGTCTTAGTAGCAAATGACCATTTAAACAACTATTTTTTTACCGGAGATGGTGCTAATAAGCCAGATAAGGCACCTAATGAACCAGTTCCCAGAGCAGTTAGAACTTGAGGAATATCTTTGTTACTTATTTGTAATCCAATTGCACCAATAAGACAACCTAATACAGTTGATGTCAATCCGCTAACAACTATACGGTAAATCCAAACATCGGTTTCAACAGCTTTTTGTTGAACATTGACGTTTGCAATATTGTTTTGTGTGGTTTTTTCACTAAGAAAAGTGTTGTCAATTGGTTGTTCAACTTCATTAGGTAAAGATTGCTCTTGGGTTAAAGCTTTAGTTCCATTGTTAGTAGTCATTAATTTATCCTATTGTATTGTAAAAACAAGGTTTTTTGGAAATTTTCGGGTCAAAAAGCCAGTTCATTTTTGTAATCCGTGCCGATATCCGAATGAGCGGAAACGGATTGAATTACCTTTCATTGTAAAGAGCTTTGTAAATCTCTACAAAGAGTAAACATCTGATTCCTGAAAGAAAAACCAAGCATACTAGACATATCAGTTCGATAAATGCTGTGAGCCGCGATAATCGGGAAACGCTGCACCCAGAACATGGATGTATTGCTTCAAGCTCTGTCTTAATCTGGGGTGATGAACCCATCCGTTTTTCAGGACACTTTTACTTTATCGGTGAATCTCAATCCCGTGAATGAGGACAAGTTAAGAAAAGTTATGGAGATCTCTTGATTAAATTCTTTAAAAAAAATTCAGGTCATTATGTCTACTCAAAACCTGTTAACAGCTTTATTTTTCTCGTGGCGCGTGATGGAAAAGTGTCAAGCATGGTTCCGAATAGGAAGTGATATCATGTCCGGGTACTTACCCATAGTTAAGCAGTAACTGGAACTTGAGGCCACCAGTGAAAATTTGTTAAACCCCGAATTAAATCTTGCTGTATGTGAGGGTCGAGGCACTCTCAAGCGTAATTGCATCCCCTTTAGTTGTTCCCACCCGCGCTGTCTACTCACGGAGCGTCCTCATAAAACGCTTATCCAATTTGCTACTTTTTGTCCGTTCCACAGTCCTCCATCCGGAGGAGGCGATTGTAGTACCTGCCACAGTTGTGCTTGTTGTATGTCATCCAAAAGTGGTTTTCCACCCCTGTGTTCATGCCTCTTATCACCCAATGACTCCGGTCCAATACGGTTATATCCCCAGACTAATTCGTAAATCTAACTAAGACTATAGCTAGTTATTTGTGAAACATCTTGGCTGCTTCTACCAGATGCTAATAACCAAATAATTTGGTAATAGCTTCTCTCCACAGGATCTTTTGCCTGACGGTAAAGCTGTTCTAACTCGGTTAATGATAGATGTGGCTCTATACTAATACGTTTTGGCATTGGTACAGTAGATGTTTGCGACAGAAGGCATACTTATTCATTTTACTATGGGTGTGTTCCCGGACATGATATAACCCATCACGTTATAAAATTATACATTCCTGTGTAATCAAGTCAGGTCCACGGGTATCGTCACTGAATTGAGCGATCGCTCTCTTGATCCGATCACGACTGTATCTCCAGCTGAGAATGAGGCTAGTTTCGTCACCAGGTTCAAAGGTTTTCGGTAAATTTAGTGAAATCCCGTCTGGAAAATCAAAGATTAATCGACCTTCCTCAGGCCAGTCGTAAGCGTCATGAGACACCGCAATTTCATCAAAGGTACCAAACCGCAACATTGAACAGTTGATTACTTGTACACGGGGATATTCTTGTGTAGTAATTTCAGGTTGTTCAATAGACCAAGGGAACGGGGTTTCTTCAAGCTTGACTTCGCGGAATAAGGAAACGTTATTAAGTATACATTGATTGTTTGTTTCCTGAGAGTCATCACGATCATAATTAATAACAGTACTTATGCGACAATTTCCTTCATTTAAGTAAATTTCTGCATAGTTGGCTTTGTTTTCTTTAGGAGGTCTGCTCATCACACCAGAGAGGTAAGATGAAAACATTGCCTTTGATTCCGGGTCTACCGGGTGAATAACACCTGGTTCGCACTTTTCAAGTGCCCATTTTTTTTCAAGCACTTTCGAGGGATCGTCACGATTAATAAAACACAGATAGTGTTCTACTTCAGATGCATCCGATGCAGGAGTCAATTTTCTAGTGGAATTCAGTACTTGAGTTAGTTTTCCTTTCCCGTCGTACCGGGAAAGAATTCCCTTCCACATAAATCCATGATCTTTAATGAAGCGGTGCCATTGCTGGAAGATTTGTTCTTCTGATTGGTTAACTTGAGTTGATGTTTTTTGTTGAATCTGATCGTGATTATTCATAATTCTTTCCCTTCTTGATAGCTAGTGTGGCGCGTAACTGATGCCAAATCATTAGGAATTATTCTCTAAGTCTGAAAGATATAATCATTATAGTCTTGAAAAGAAAGGTCGCTATGCTGCTAGGTAGGAGGCAGCAGTTTTGCGATAATACAGTTAAGGCTAGGACCTCTACGCAATTGTTGCGGTTACGCAAATATGCAAATATCGCTCTACACTCGAACCCTTCGAGGTTTAAGGAAACAACACTCTGCCTCATGGTGAACGGAGTCTGCCGCTTAACTCAATTGATGGGATATAACAAGCGAAATCTTCGCCCGAATTCAGCCAGCCTCTTTTAGAAATGAGTGCCTCAACTAACCAACTTCTAAACTTGTCACACTAAATACACGATTTATAGGCAAGTTAGGAATTTCTTTATTATACATCCGAACGGTTTCAGAGACTGGCTTCATCCCGTAACGTTGAGCCAGCTTGATCGCTTCTGGATTAGCATCCGGCACATCAAGAAACACCGGAGCATCAGAACCAAAAGCAAGCAAGGCGAGTAAAAGTTGCTCGGCAATCTGTTCATCGTCAGCATTCAATGGTCCAATTCGGAAACCTGTGTGGCTTTGGCGGATGACTCCATAACCAACAATATACCCCTTTCTAACAACCCCTAAAGCAGCACTGTTTGGCTGCTTTATCCAAAGTTGTAGGAACTGCTTGCGCTCAGCCGGAAAAAACTCTTGATCATAAGCAACTAACTTCTCAAAAGGCACAGTTTTGAGTTCTACAATGCCGTCCGGCACAACGCCGCCGCCTACAGCTTCATAACGAATATGACGGTAGGTGATTTGAAAACCTGATTTCTGGTAGTTCTTCTGTTGGGCAATTTCTCCATCTAAGCCAATGTTACGCTCAGTACCAAGATATGCCATTGCTGCCCTCCACATTTTCATGCCAAAACCTCGCCCACGAAACTGCGGCTTGACAATATAAAAGCCAAGAACGGCAAAGTGCTTAGAGTAAGCAACAGCGGAAATACTCGCCACAAGTTCATTGTTCAACTCGCCCACGAAAAAACCGTACGGATCAGCTTGGTAAAAACATTCAGCATCATAGGTTCCTGGATTCCAGCCTTCAGCTGCTGCCCAATCAAATACCAAATCTAATTCCGACCTCTTCATTGATCGAACGGTAAAATTGTCCATTGTCATTGGTGATATCGTGGTCATATAGCAATCCTAAATCATTTGTAAAATCCTCTCTCTTTCTTTTCTTGGCGTTCTTGGCGTCTTGGCGGTTCATTCCACAAATAATTTTCACAACTCATTTAGGAACGCTATAACATCTTCATTATTGTGGAGCGATCGCATCAATGTCAAAATAGGAAGTACAACGTCGCAAACAGCCAAACAGTTTGATGTGGGTTGTGCGAACGCACTTGCAGAACCTCTCATAGTGATTCATTTCCTTTGAGGCAATACAAGACTTCCGTATTGGGACAAGATAATTTCACAAAATAATTACTGCTTATGAACTTATTCAATAAAATTCAGGATATTTTTCTCCTTTATTTGTTACAATTAGGTGCGATAAGAAGCCTGAAAAGTTTGCAAAAAGATACTATTAATGCTGTCTCCGTCCAACAAAAGCTGATAAAGAATATTCTAAAACTTCAAAAGGATACGGAATACGGTAAGAGGTATAACTTCGCGGCTTTAACAGTAGCAGAATTTCAAACGATACATCCTCTTACCACTTACGAAAATTACCGGGAAGTTATCGAAGATATTGCTAATACCGGAAATTTCTCTCAACTTGTAGCAGAGCCTATCATTCTTTTTCAAGAAACATCGGGGACGACGGGCAAATCTAAACTTATACCTAGAACAAAAAGCTTGCAATCAACTTTACAAAAACCTTTTCAGGCGGTAAACGCGATCGCACGCTCTTACTATCTCAAAGGCAGGGCATACGCAACAGACAGTCGGGGTTTAGCTTTGGCTAACGCACAGCCGCTTAAATCTACACCAAGTGGTATTCCAAAAGGAACAGGAACTAGCGGAGGTATTAGACAATCTAAATCGTTTCAGAAAATAGTAAGTTTAAATTTTTCTAGCCCTGTTGGCATATTCTTGATTCCAGATTACAAGACAGCTTATTATTGCCATATACTTTTTGCTCTCTTAGAGCCAAAGCTGAGTTATATTACGGCAAATTTTGCCTCAAATGTTTTGGAAGCTTTGCAAATCTTGGAAAGAGAGTGGCCGCAATTGCTAAATGATATCTACCAGGGTGAACTTAATCCAAATTTGTCACTGGATATAGCAACAAGAAAGGAGCTACAAAGTAGGCTCAAACCAAGCCCAGAAAAAAGCAACACACTCCGGACTGAATTTGAAAAAGGATTTTCGGGTATTATACCCAGAATATGGCCACAGTTGTCTTATATACAATGTATCACAAGTGGGTCGCTGCAACTCTATAAAGAAAGCTTGAAATTTTATGCAGGTGAAATACCAATTTATTCAAGTAATTATGGTGCTTCTGAAGCTTGGATCGGGTGTAACCTAGAGCCACAACTCGACTCAACTGCCTACGTAATGACTCCTCATACGGCGTTTTTTGAGTTTATACATATTTCCCAAATTGATGCGGATCAACCCACTACAGTTAATTTGGCTTCTCTAAATGTAGGTGAAAGTTACGAAGTAGTTGTGACCACAGTAGCTGGACTTTACAGGTATAGGATGGGAGATATCGTTAAATGTGTGGGCTACTATAACCAAAGCCCTATGATCGAATTTTCGGATCGCCAAGGTTCTCTGTTAAATATTAGCGGAGTGAAAGTTTCGGAAAGCGAAATTTTTGCAGCTATCACTGAAGCTATCAAAATTTTTGGAGACGACTGCAAAATTATCGACTATACGACAAGTATTGATGTTTCATCATTTCCTTTGAGGTACATAGTTTACCTAGAGGTTTCAAAAAGATTTGAAACTATTCCTGATTTAATATTATTCCGAGATAAATTTGAACAAGTTATTTATGATTTAAATGTGCGTTATCTGAATACTAGGGAGGCCAATATTATTGGCGCACCTGAAATTAAGCTTGTTGAAAGAGACAGTTTCAAAATGCTAAAAAACCAAATTGTTTCTCAAGGTATTTCAGAGACACAGTTCAAGATGCCAAGGTTGCTAAAAAACGCAGAGCAGGTTAACTTTATAGAAAGCAAGTATATTAATTAACAATCTCCTCGTACAGCGAGATCGTCTCAAGAGCGATCACGAAATTTGGCTCCGCATCATTTATTCTTGCCCGATAATTTCAGTACATGAGTTAACTTAATACCTCTAGGGCAAACGCATTAAAATTTGGACAAGAATATGTTGACATAAAAGCATATATATCCCACCCACGCGCACCCTAAAGTGTCACACAACGAATTTTGGACGTTTGAAGATTTGGAATTGGCGATGCCACAGGCTTGCCGCTAAGAGCGTCTACGCCATTTCAAATTACCTCGTTATTGCTTATTACGATCTGGTACGCGACAACGTTTTGACGACCGATCCAAACAATCCAGAGTTTTCGATTCAGACTGGTCAGCAGCGCAGTCGAGGTATTGAATTGAATATCGCCGGGCAAATTTTGCCGGGATGGAACATCTATGCAGGCTATGCTTACACCGATGCCCGCATCACCAAAGACAACACCTATCGCCCTGGGAATCGGCTGTATATTACACCAGAGAATGCCGTCAATCTGTGGACAACCTATGAATTTCAAAGGGGCGGCTTGAAAGGCTTTGGAGTTGGGTTGGGATTGTTCTACGTCGGAGAGCGAGAGGGAGATTTAGAGAATAATTTCCAACTGCCTGATTATTTCCGAACGGATGCGGCTCTATTCTACAAGCGTGGACAGTTGCGGGCACAGCTTAATTTCCGAAATCTGTTTAATATCGGTTATTTTGAAACGACTCAGGGTGATAGTCTATCGAAAGTGATTCGTGGTAGTCCGTTCACTGTCCAAGGAACTGTTTCGTGGCAGTTTTGAGTTTTGAGTTTTGACTATCCAGTTTTGGCAGAAGTGCCCAAATAGATCTCTGCGAAAATTAATCTGGTAAATTTGCCCGTACCTTTATGAGCGAGCGATTGCTATATATTAAATAGGAGCAATTAGGCAGGGAGAAAAACTATATGTCAATAAACGCTTCTGTTGAGCAGCTTCTCTTAGCTGTAGATACTGATTGTGTGAAATTTTAGATTGTTCAATTCCTCATTGTCGTGGTGACGATGAGGAATTTTGTAAAATCATATCTGTAGACATTTAATGACAATATGGGATACTAAGGGCTTGGCTTAGCTCTTAAGAATCCCTGAACTTTTAGTTCAGGGAGTGTCAAATGATCAGCTCACAGCATACTCAAACAAAAATCTTTGCTTGCCTGGATTTAATAAAGACAAGCTCTTCCTCCTTGATATTAAGCTGATTAAACCGATCTCGGCTCAAGTAAGCATTCACCGTCTCCCCAGACTTGAGAACTAATTCAACCCGGATTTCCCAACCCAAGTTCACAATGCGAGAAACCTTGGCAGGTGCAGCATCATCATCAGAATTGGTCTGAATCACAACGTCATGGGGGCGCAAAAAGACCCGATCGCTTGTCTGAGTGACTACACCGAGGTCTGGTATAATGCCAGCATTACTAGGAAGAACATTCACTGGACCAACAAAGCTCATAACAAATGGCGTTGCTGGTTGATCGTAAATCTCACCCGGGGTACCAATTTGCTCTATCCGACCTTTATTCATCACCACAATTTGATCTGAAACTTCCATTGCTTCCTCTTGATCGTGGGTGACAAAGACAGTTGTTACATGCACGGTCTCATGCAGTTGTCGCAACCACGTTCTTAATTCCTTGCGGACTTTGGCATCTAATGCGCCAAAGGGTTCATCTAAAAGTAAGATTCTCGGTTGAACTGCTAGTGCTCTTGCCAGTGCCACCCGTTGACGTTGACCTCCTGAGAGTTGGGAGGGGTAGCGATCGCCAAACCCCTGCAATTGCACTAACGATAATAGTTCCTCCACTCGGTGTTTCGTCTTGCTTTTGAGAACCTTACGGATTTCCAATGGAAAGGCGATGTTCTGCCGTACCGTCAGATGCTTAAACAGCGCATAGTGCTGAAACACAAAGCCAAGCTGGCGTTTTTGCACCGGCTTGTGAGTCGCATTTTCATCATCCAGCCAGATTTCACCTGAATCTGGCTCCTCCAATCCCGCAATCATTCGCAGCAATGTTGATTTTCCTGACCCAGACGGACCCAACAGCGCCACCAAAGAGCCAGTTTTCACTTCTAAACTTACAGAGTCAACAGCATGGAAAGAGCCATAAAATTTGGATACGTTCTCAACTGCAATGCCCATAGTAATCCTCTTATAGAAATTTCTAATTGCTAATTGTCAAGAGTTACAATTAGCCATTACCTATTACCAAATATCCGTTTCGCTCTCATCCCAAATTTCCAAATCCAAGTCATTGAGGTAAATCAGTGCATTGTCAATTTGTGATGACGTTCCTTGTAAATCTAAGTCAAACCAACCATCTCCAATGGCATTAGACCCCAAAATAGCAGCAGAAATATTTACCGTGAGACTATAGTCAGACACTAGACGAGAAATAACAGGTTCCTGGTGATATTCCTTAGGAATTCTTAAACGAATTCGTTTATTAGTAAGTGTGTTGTCATTCGTCATAACTGCTTGATAGTGCTATTTCAAGTTTTTTTACCAGTTTTCCGTTCCAAAATCTCCTTCAACACCAAAGTCACGACTGCTAGTAGCGCTAACAGTACAGCAGCAGAGTAGGCTGCTTCAGTTTCATATTGTTTGTAAGCTTCCTCTACAAATAACGGTAAGCTCTGAGTCTTATTGGCAATGTTTCCGGAAACTACAGAGACCGCACCGAATTCACCCATTGCTCTAGCATTAGTTAAAATTAAGCCGTAGAGTAAGCCCCAACGGATATTTGGTAGCGTGACGCGCCAAAATATCTGCCAATCGCTTGCACCCAAGATTTTAGCCGCCTCTTCTTGATCACTACCGACCTCTTCTAAAACAGGAATGACTTCACGAGCAACAAAGGGCATACTAACGAACGCTGAAGCTAGCACCATGCCTGGAAAGGCAAAGACAATTTTGAGATCTTGTGATTCTAAAACACCACCAAACCACCCCTGTCGCCCGTAGAGTAGTACAATCATTAACCCTGCCACCACTGGCGAGATCGAAAAGGGCAGGTCAATAATGCTGAGAATGAGAGTGCGGCCGGGGAATCTATGACGAGCAATCGCCCAAGCTGCACACAAACCAAACACTGTATTTACAGGCACAGTAATCAAAGCCAGTAACAGCGTCAGCCGAGCGGCATTGAGAAAGTCGGACCGCGAAAGGTTAGATAGAAATGGACCAACTCCTTTTTGAAAAGCTTGGAAAAAGACGTTAATGGCAGGAATATATAGCACTAAAACTAAATAAGCCACAGAAGACGCGATCACAAATACGGTTACCCAATTCCTTGGCTTGATTAGTTGAGGCTCAGTTTGTGCTGTGCTTGTATGCAGGCGAGGTGGTACAAAAGAGCCATCATTTTGTGTCATATCTTCGTCCCCAAGCTTGTAAGAAATTAATAGCCAGCAGCATCAGCAACGAAATCACCAATAGCACTAGGCCAATGACAGTTGCACCGGCATAGTCATACTGCTCTAACCGCTGGAAAATTAGCACAGGTGCAATTAAATCTTTGAACGGAGTATTAGAAGAGATAATTACGGTCGATCCATACTCCCCAACTGCACGCGAGAACCCCAAAGCAACACCAGTCAAAATCGTGGGAAATAATGGTGGTAAAATTACCTTCCAAAAAGTTTGCCATTGCGATGCACCCATACACCAAGCGGCTTCTTCAATTTCCTTTTCCATTTCCTGAAGCACAGGTTGCACTGTCCGCACAATAAAAGGCAGTGAGATAAAAATCATTGCCACTGTCACCCCCAGACGAGTGAAAGATACCTTAATGCCTAGTGGTGCTAACAGCGAACCAATCCAGCCGTTATCGCTATAAACTGTTGCCAGGGTTAAGCCTGCCACCGAAGTTGGCAGGGCAAAGGGTAAATCCACGGAGGCATCCAATAACCGTTTTAGGGGAAAGTTATAGCGAACCAAAACCCAGGCAATGAGAGTCCCAAAAACCCCATTTATGAGGGCAGTCATCAATGCAGTTACAAAAGTGACATTGTATGTATCCAGTGCGAGCGGAGTAGTAGCTATTGCCCAAAACTCAGCAGGAGTTTTAGTACTCGCTTTCTGGAACATGGCTGCTATCGGAACAAACAACATTACAGTCAAATATCCTAAAGTAATTCGCCATGTCCAAGGAAGTTGGAATAACCGACGTATAAAGGTCTTCCAACCCGAAGTTTTCTTAGGAACTAGTTTTGGAGAACGAAATGGAGGAGAGGATATAGTCATAGGGGAGTAGGGAGAATGGCTAAGGTCAGACAGAAGAACGATGAGCAATTAGCACTTAACAGCTAAAAAATTTACTTTTTGTTGTTTTTTACTTGAATTTTGTCAAAAAGAGCGCCGTCTGCAAAGAACTTCTTATCGACTGCATCCCAACCACCGTAGTCAGCAACCGTACCCAGATTTTTGACCTTGGGGTATTTGTCTGCAACTTCCTTCGTCTGTGCTACAGTCTCATCCACAGGTCGGAATCCGATTTTGGCAAACTCCTGTTGTGCTTCTGGACTAAACAAGTATTTGACAAAACCTTCTGCCACTTCGCGGGTACCGTGTTTATCAACGTTTTTATCCACGACAGCGATCGGATTGTCGATAGAGATGTTCACATCTGGCACGACATAATTCAGCTTCCCACTCTTTTGTTGTGCTAAGAGAATTTCGTTTTCGTAGTTAATCAGGGCATCTCCCTGACCCTGCTTGAGAAATGTGTCAGAGGCTTCGCGGGCATCCTTAGTCAGAATGGGCACATTCTTGTAAACCTTGGTAACAAAGTCAGTCGCTTTAGTATCGTCTCCCCCAGTTTTTATCACTGAATTCCAAAGCGCCAGGAAATTCCAGCGAGCAATGCCTGAAGTTTTAGGATCGGCAGTAATCAGTTTTACACTGTCTTTCGTCAAATCTGACCATGTTTTGATGGCTTTAGGATTGCCTGGGCGAATGACTAATGCGGCAACAGTTTTGGAGACAATGCCATTGTTGGGGACTTTTTTCTCCCATCCAGGCTGAATCAGTCCAGCTTTTTCAATCTTTCGTGTGTCGCCCGCTAGGGATAAATGGACAACATCTGCTTCCAAACCATCAATGACAGCACGAGTTTGAGAACCAGAACCTCCATAGCTTTGCTTGAAGGTTACGTTTTGGTTATGTTCTTTTTTCCAATTGTCTACGAATTTAGGAATGATGGCTTCGTGAGCAGCTTTGGTGACAGCAAAGGAAACGAGGGTTAGTTCAACATCCTGCTTGTTAGCCGCAACAGGACTAGCGCTAGGATTAGCAGCAGAACTATCATTGGCAGAATTATTCGTATTTCCACCAGAACAGGCAGCGATCGTCACGCTCAAGGTTATTCCCACAAAAAACAGCGATAAAAAGCCTTTTAGCGAATTTAGCTTCAAGCTGTTAGTAATTTTTTCGGTGAGTTGTCCTATTTGTTTTAAAACACTGTGCCACAATTTCATACTGTTCTCTTTTTTTGCATTTACGGTTCCTCTCTAGAACTACCGTATTGTGAAGTGATGGTATAATACATTAACAACCGCTAATAATTCAAGAGAAAATCTGCGATTACTAGATAAGAAAAGTGAAGATTTCCTCGCATTTTCGGATCAAAGAATCTCTTTACACTAGTTTTCAGTTATTCAGACCACAATGAATGTGTTCAAAGCGCCTACCCTAGGGGAAGCCGAGTCACGCGTCTATGCGTAAGACACAAAAGAGGTGCTTCATTTACCCTAATTGCTGTAAGCAAACTTGAGGCGCAAAGCGTCCTGAAAAACGAATAGTTCCCCCAAGTGCATTTGCGTCCAGATTTCATTGCCAATAAGTTCTGGGGTTATAGCGATCGCGTCGCCGTCCGAAGCGCTTACGAATGGCTGTGGGAGCGAGAACTTTCAAATGTATACGCAAATACTTGCTTTTTTAATCTATTTATGAAATTGTATTTAATCAAGAAACTTCTATAAACCTATCGGTTTAACGCATTTTAATCATCAAGGCTTCCCAACCGTGCAAAATCACAAATTAAATACTCGGAAATTCTTACTGCAACCGTGGAAAAAGTTTTCAATTCGCAAGAGCACGCTACTGGTGGCAACAGGTTTGACTGTTAGTGGAGTCTTACCCGTATATGCAGGGATTACCTTGCATAAACAACCTACTAGTGCTACTCAGATTATCAGTCAGAATAAACCACTGGAAGTGACTCTGGTTTCTTACGCTGTCACTAAGGAAGCTTACTCAAAAATTATTCCCCTATTTACACAAAAGTGGAAGAAAGAGCACAACCAAGAAGTCACTTTTCAGCAAAGTTATGGCGGCTCGGGTACTCAAGCAAGGGCGGTGATTGATGGCTTAGAGGCAGACGTAGTGGCTTTGGCGCTAGGATTTGATGTGGAGAAAATCCAGAAGGCAGGGCTGATCAAATCCGGCTGGGAAAACAAGGCCGCCAACGGTGCGATCGTCACTCGTTCAGCGGTCGTACTGGTGACTCGTCCAGGCAATCCCAAGAAAATTAACGGTTGGGCTGACTTGACAAAACCAGGAATTAGTGTCATAACTGCCAATCCCAAGACATCTGGGGGTGCTCGTTGGAACTTCTTGGCATTGTGGGGTTCAGTGATCAAAACAGGAGGGGATGAAGCAAAAGCCCGCGATTATGTAACTAAGGTTTACAAAAATGTCGCAGTGCTGCCGAAGGATTCGCGGGAATCTAGTGATACTTTCTACAAGCGAAATCAAGGAGACGTGTTGTTGAACTATGAGAATGAAGAGATTTTAGCAAAGTTGAAAGGTGAATCCAACTTTCCTACCGTGCTTCCGCCAGTCAACATTTCCATTGATAACCCGGTTGCTGTAGTAGATAAGGTGGTGGACAAGCGCGGTACTCGAGAAGTGACAGAGGCTTTTGTCAAGTTCCTCTTCACACCAGAAGCGCAGCGAGAATTTGCCAAGGTAGGGTTTCGCCCCGTTAACTCTACAATCAGTCAGCAAACACAAAAGCAGTTTTCCAAGATTAGCAACTTCTACACGGTCAAAGATTTTGGCGGCTGGGATACAGTCCAGAAAAAGTTCTTTGACGATGGATCTGTTTTTGACCAGATTCAGGGAGGTAGACGTTAAGCTTTGAAAGTCAATTGACTGCCGCAAGTATAAAATCAGCTTACACCACATTGTAAGGGCTCTCGGCCGAGAGCCCCTACGAATGTACCTCACGAGCGTTGAAATCCGCTATAACTTTCGCAACATTTCTATTCAGCTACTAACCCGTGAAAGATTCTTTTTTTTTGGAAGTTGTCAGCAAGGTGATTGATAATTTAGAATAGATGTACAGAAGTCTGTACATAAACTGATGCTATCCTACAAAATCACATCCCCAACCGATGCCAGAAATGACTTTTTTAAGCTCTTAGACCTGGTAGTAGAAAATCATCAAGTGTATATCATCAACCGTCAGAAGAGCGAAAATGTAGCCTTGATTGCTGAGTCAGATTTAGTGAGTTTGGTTGAAACGGTTTATCTTCTGCGATCGCCAGCGAATGCACGTCGCTTACTAGATGCAATAGATGAGTCGAAAACAGGAAAGATTCAACCTCAAACTATTGCAGAACTTCAGCAGGAGTTAGGGATTGGGCTTGAAGAAGAAAAAGAAACCTAAAGCTGATGAGATTAAGCCAGTTGTAGTGAATCGCACTCCTGGTTTTAGCTCTAAATTTAAAGAAGATTTAGCTTGGTGGTTTAAGCAAGATTTTGAGAAAGCCTCAAAAATATTGGATTTGGTTACAGCAGTCATCCAAGATCCTTTCGAGGGGATCGGTAAACCAGAACCATTGAAGTATATGGATGCAGATATCTGGTCGCGGCGAATAGATTTAGCGCATCGGCTTACCTATCGGGTGGGAAACACCCAGATAGATTTTCTCGCTTGTCGCTATCACTACGAATGATGCATGCTTGCCATCAATAATTGGCTAATTAGGCTGAGGCAGACTACCTTGCAGCAAGACTTGACTGGCACGAGCTTGACAGCTAGGGCAATCGCAGCCAAACATCTGTACAGCAAGTTCTTTCGCTTTTTCATTAGAGCGAACTGATGGGATTTCTGGATTTTTAGCCACAGGTGCATTAACTTGCTGGGTGTCAATTGGTTTTGCCTGAGGATAAGCTAAATCTTCGGCGGAAACCTTATTAGCCAAAGCTGGATTGGCAGTTTGTACGATGAAAGCAAAAAAGTTAGAGGAGCAAAGTAAAGCAAATACAATTTTGTTCATAGTTAATTCTCTCGGTTCGCTCATTTTTTCGGGAGTTCTAAAAAATAGAAGGCTTGAAGTACATCATTTGTTTCCCAGTTTATATCCTTCAATGTTCTATAAATAAATTTTAACTTTATGTATTACAAAGCATCAAGTTTTAATACGTTCTGAGTACACGCTTGTATAGTAAGGGTTTCAACACTTTATGTATAGAAACACTTGCTTCAAAAGGGTATGATACATGAGAAAAAAATGGCGTTTTACCCCCGTTATTTCATACAATAAACTCCATCTTAGTACTAGGCAGGTTTAGTCTTTAAGTGTCAAATGATACCTGTTATACACATACTATTCCTTTTATAATTACCTTAAGAAGCATTTCAAGGTTTAACTATATCGAGCAGAAGTCCCACACTGTATTTCTCTTAGAAATCAGCGATG
>CALMVQ010000226.1 GCA_937873135.1 uncultured Scytonema sp.
TTTGAACTTGGTTATTGATGCTTTCAGAAGTTTGCGCCGTCGTACTACCATTGGTCGCTGCACCATTTTGCTCGGTGGTTTGGACGTTATTTTGAGATTGGCCTGCAAAAGCTGTAGTCGGTGCAACCATCAATCCAAAAGCCAACAATCCAAAAGCAATAGATTTATTCAACATTTTTTTGACCTCGTTAGTTGTGTATATAGCAGTTTATGTTGTTGCACAGCTATGAGTTCAAGGCTCATAGCTGCATTTGGCTTAATTTAGCAGCCACGGCGAGAAGAAGCCGCTTGGGTCTGATTATTATGAGTGTTGCTGGACTGTGCAGTGGTAGAACCATCTGTCGCCGCACCATTTTGCACAGTATGCTGAGCCGAGTGTTGTGACTGAGGAGTAGACTGTGCTGGGCAATTGATCCGATGACGACCAGGAATGTAGGCAAAACCACGACGTGCTTTGTTAACTTGAGCTTGAACCTGGTTGTTAATGCTCTCGGAATTTTGTGCCGTTGTACTACCATTGGTAGCTGCACCATTTTGCACAGTGTTCTGAACATTACCTTGAGATTGACCTGCACTAGCTGTGGTGGGTGCAACCATCAATCCAAAAGCTAACAATCCTAGCGCAAGAGATTTTTTCAACATCTTTGTGTGACCTTGATTAAATGTGTGTGTATGTTGTAGAAATAGAACTGGCGGATGCTTAGTTAACTTATATAACTTCGGCATTGACAAAAGTCAGATTATCTATGTCAAACTTGTTTGCTGCCCTTCTTTCTTTTATTAGGTGCAAGCTAATCAACTTATGCACAAGTCAGAGAAAAATGAGAAATTTTTGTTCAAGCTAACTATTGCAGAACATTACAGAAGTTCGCACACAAACAAGAGCGTTAACCTGTGAAAAGCAAGTCATCTCAAGCAATGCGAGCTAGTGCAGGCTGGCTGAAATAACTTACCAGTAAATTTTAAACCAAAAGCTTGATATATAAGGATTTCATTATGAGTGCCTTTTGACTTTTTACTTTTGCCTTGTTGCACTAGTTCTGTGGTTACATTGCACCGGAGTTATATAGCGTTTATCGTTTGACTCACATACATAATACCCTCAAGAGCGCCCTAACGGGCAACCCTCTCCCAAACTTAGGAGAGGGCGAGACTGTATGAAATACAACTGATAACTGCTAGAATGGACGATTGCCACACTGTATGTCGTAAATCCAACAGCACTGAGTGTCATATTGCCTTACAAGTGACTGGCATTTCGGAGAACAGATATACTCAATTGTACGGTAGCAGTTGTAAGCTGATTGACTGTTGCTACTTTAATACAAGGTTAACTAAGATACTTTCGGTTGCTGCCAGAGAATGAGTTTTAATTCAGAGCAATTGCAAACCCCATCACTGATTTGGTGTTCGTTGTCAGCTATCCAATCATAAATTTGTGTAGCTAGTGCTAATGCCACTCTCTGTGATCGATAAAGCTGAGGAGTAGGGCAGTAAGCTTGGCCATTGATGTGTATAGCTGCAATCTGCCAATAATCGCTCTCTGGTACAACTTCTAAAAACCCGTTACTGTAAGGCTCGATTATTCCTATGTTCATCTACAAACATCAAACTTTAAAACGTCACAACAAAGCCGAAACCAGCCATTCAACCGAATCAAAGCTGGTTTCCCCAGGGAATGCAGTAGCAACCCCATAAGAATGATTGTGGATTCGTAGTCAATGTAAATCTGAATTATTGGTCACTTTTTGGCAAGATATCCGTTATTGGCAGCAATAATGGCAAGAGAAGTTATCAACTTTAACGGCACAATTGTCAACAGAACAGTCAAGCTAAAGAAAGGAACTTGTCCATTTTATGCAAAACTCGCGCTTTCAGAAGCTTCTGAGTATAGAGTAATATTGAGTTTTTGTCTTTCCAAATAGCAGTCGAGTGTCTTATGGGCGACTAAAAGTTAATCACTTCAAGGGCGATCGCCAAAACCATAAACACCCAAAGCTTACAGCCATTCTTACAAAAGTCCACCTATTAGACGTTCGTAGTACTTGAAAATCATGAACATCATATTCAGGTTATATTAGCTTGGGTAGAGCAGAGCGATCACAAGTTCTCATAGTGCTTTGGTTGCCTAATCTTGTTAGATAGAAATGGGAACACACTTTATCTTCCACAAGTTAAAATTTTAAAGGTTTGTAACAATGGTACAAGCAACGCAACCGACAACAGAACTATCACTAGAAAAAGTTAATCAAGCTGTTGATGCAATACTGAATGTTTTGGGAACTCCCGAAAATGATTTACATATTGAGGCTTTATCTGCGTTTCGTCGTGGCGATCACCAGATTGTCAAAAGGTTAGCAGCTACTAACCTTTGTGATCATTACTGCAAGGCATTAGGGTATTTAGGGGGCGCACTAAAGCTTACACCAAATACCGATACAATTTTGGCTGAATCAGCAAGATCAGCAGCTGAGTTTGTCAGGGAGAAAACATTACATCACCTTGGTACTGAAATTGCCCATGCACTTAACTGAACTCGATCAATGACGTAGCAATGTCGAAAATCTGTTTCAGAAGGTTACAGAAAATTACGAGTTTGACGATACCAGTTTTACGACTTGCGATCACTTAACTCTCGTAATAGGCATTACAGACTCTATCGCGGCAATCCGCATGCTTCTTTGTTGAGGCAAGATTCTCGTCCCACCGATAGGCGACTGATAGTTGATCACAAGTGGTGATCGCCTGCCAAAAATTGTATTTTCAATCCATATTTTCGGCAGTTTTTTAAGTACTATTGCTTATTGACAAGTTTCTCATAACCTTAAACTATCATTAAAGCGATAGGATAAGATAACAAGTTGCCCAAGTAATCACGCTCATTGTTAGGAGGTAGATGACAACCTTAAATCAAATTTCAGTAAACCCTTAAAGTTTTTCTAAGGGAGTGATTGTCTTCTACTGGGTTTTTTTGTGGGGCATTCGGAGCAAATAGTTCGCATTGTAATTGTGATTTGAGAAATACAACATTCTCAAGCAAACGTTTGAGGTAGGGGTTGCACGGTTACGGGGTGACCCCATAGAGTAGAAATGACGCCTTGCGTTGTCAGCACCTTACCACTCGTCCAAAAATGCTCATGACCTGGTATCTTATCTACATTCAATAGATTCTGTGCTGCAAGTACCCGCGACAGCTGACGCGTGACAGGCACGCCCGTATCGATGATGGTTACACCAGGTCCCACTATATCGTCAATGAGTGGACGAAGGAAGGGATAATGCGTGCAGCCTAGCACAAGCGTATCTGCACCAGCCGCCAACAGTGGTGCCGTATACTGCTCAATCAATACACGCGTCATCGGACTTGTTAGATCACCAGCCTCGACTTGTGTAACAAGATGTGGACAGACCTGTGTAAGGATCGTGACGCTTGCGCCAAAGCGTTTTCGCAATGATTCAAACTGAACACTTGTGGACGTTGCAGCAGTTGCAAGTACACCCACGATACCCGTTTTAGTCATCGCTACTGCTGGCTTCACAGCAGGCTCTACAGCAATAATGGGTACGAGAAACGTTGCGCGGAGATTTGCTACTGCGGCAACTGTTGCAGTGTTGCAAGCAATCACCAGTGCTTTTGCACCCTGCACAAGCAGAAAACGAGTAAGCTCGAACGCACGCTGTTGGAGATACTCTGGCGTTTTGGTGCCATATGGAACGTGACCAGAGTCTGCTATGTAGCATAAGTTTTCGTGGGGTAGCTCCGCGCGAATAGCACGTAACACCGACAAGCCACCTACCCCAGAGTCAAAAACGCCAATTGGTGCGGAAGGGTTCATACACATAGTGCGATGCTTAACTGTTCTAAGCGCTTGCAATTATATCTTATCTATGTGTCGAGTAACATGTGTTTGGTTGGTGCTTGAAGATGAAGGCTTTTGAGTTAACAATAACAAACGCTACTCAGTGATTCTTCCCTTATCATCCCGCTTCACCTCTACCATCAGGACATTAAAGCTTTCCTACTTTGATAATGAATTTCTTCTGCATTGAGTCATAAGTTTTTTGAATCCAATAGCCAATTAGGAAAATTAATGGGATACCAACTATAGATAAAATGATAAATCTCTGTGAGTCAGAAAATCCGTGAGAAATTACCCAATTCCAGGCAGAACCTTTAGTCAGTACTGTCAAAATAGGACGATGAAATAAATATGCTGAATATGAGGCTAGACTCATTGTAGATAAAACAGAAGCAAATTTGTGAAAATGCTGAAAACTATTTTTACTAATTATTAAGATATTTAAAATAATAAAAAACAAGCTAATTTTACTCAGTGTTAATACTACGAAATATATGTAATATGACAACTTAAAAAGTAAGGATGTTTTAACAGATATAATAAATAAACATAATTCAATAATTGCCAATATAACGACTATAGGCGATGAGTAGCGTTTAATTTCTCCGTTATAAGCATGCCAAGCCATATTCATTCCTAGAAAAAATTGAATAGCAAAACTTATAAAAGATTCACGTACATAGAAACCCTTGTGATCGAGTATTAGTCCTAAAGCATAGAGTAAGACAGATACAATGCCCAAAAAAAATAATCCTCTTTTCTGGCACATTATTTTATAGGCTATTGGAAAAAACAAGTAGAATTGTACAATTAGCCCAATAAACCACAAGCTTCCTGGATTGTGAGAATAATCTTTGAAGAATGTATGAACCAGAAAAATATGAGTTACGAAATTTGATGGTTCAATTAAATTGACAATTAATAAGTAAGTAAATAAAGATAAATAATAAAGTGGAAGTAATCTCAAAAAGCGCTTGTAAAAAAAAGCTATGACTTGTAAATTAGTCACGCTACTAACTAACCTACTGTATGTTAAACCGAACCCCGACAAGATAATGAAACCAGAAACTCCTATTGCTCCAAGTGTAGCCCAAAAAAATTCCCATTCGTGATCATATTTTATTCCTAAATACTCGGATAAGTGACAGAACACCACGCATAAGAGCATGATAACTTTCAATCCTTCAATATATTCTAAACGAGTAGATGTTTGTCTAGAGGCGTTGTAATCCATCCTGTTTCCTCTTTGATTTGTGTTCTAGTACAGCACGGCGTAAATAAAGCAACCATTTCAAACAGCCAGAAGCCTTGATTTATAACACTTTTGAATGAGTGACTTTTGACTTTTAACTTCCGCCTTGCGGTACTAGCCTCATGAACTTTTTCCTTGAGTTGGAGTCGGGCGATCGCTCCTAGCATACTCGAAAAATTGGGACTACAGCCGGACTGCCATCTCTTATTTCTCCCTCAATTTTCATCCTCTGATGGCTCCTCAACAAGGGCAAAATGGTCGTGGGTTGTCTCAAATACCCACATGCTATCAAGTTCATCAAATTTCCCGATGCCATTGCTCAACAGTGAATAAATAATTTAAGCCAGTTTTCACTGTATAAAGTGCATCAAATCCTTCTTGCCAATTCGGTAAAACTAACTTTTTAGAAGTCGCTAATAGTCCTACAAGAGGAACGATTTGTTCAGAAATTCTTTGACTATTTCGTTGCTTACATTCTTCTAGTTGAGAATCAAAGTAGTAACCTATCACCTGAAAACTTTTTGCTTTTGCTGGAGTAATGTAGCGCCTTCTTTCCTCAACTGTCGGGTTAGTGTTATCTACAACAAACGACTGTTTAGCCTCTAAACAGCTTTGAAAAATAATTTGCTCACGATTACGGGTTTTGAGCATATCCAAGTTGATACGAATGTGAGTGTTAAAGAACTGAGTGCGATAAAAAGTAGATTTACCTGCTCCCTGAATTCCTACAAAAATAATTGCTTCCATGACTGAGAACAAGATGATGAATTACGTCTAAATACAGCTATCTGTGTAGACGTATCTACTTCCATGTCTTCTATTTCTACAAGTGATTGTGCAATCATATAGCGCATCATTAATTGTCACAGCCTTGAGCGTGAAGAAGGCATTCGTCAGAGGGCAGAGGGCAGAAGGGTGCAATACAGTCTGGGCTTCAAACCCTGACTGAATGATCGCCACCAAATCTTTGATTTTGGTGGGGGACTTAAACCCTTGCTCCCTTCGGTCGCGGGCAGAGAGCAGGAAACAGAATTCCCGTGACTCATAGCTGCCTCCTGCCCTCTGCCTTTCTTGTTAAATTGTTGATTCTCGCCTCTCTAACTTTACTTCAAAGCGATCGCCACTTAATGCTTCAATTACCTGTGTCGAAAGATTATTTTTCTCCAGTAATGACCGAAATTCTTCAACACTTCCTACAGTCTGCAGGAGTGTCATTAACAATCCTTCAAACACTACATCTCCTCCTGAGGCTGTGGGCAGTATTATCTGAGGTTGCAATTCCTTCGCCAACTCCAAAGTGCTATTCGTCCCTTTAATAATTGGACCTAGCAACGGCAATTCTAAGTTTACAATCGGCGTAATTACCACATCAATAGGTGCATCCAGCTTAAGTTGTGGAGAATGAAATCCGTGAGGCTCATAATAAATAGTTTTTCCGCTCTCCAACTCTTTGACTAAATAACCATTTTCTACTAAAGTAGGACCAATAGAAGAGCCTGGAGTAGCCTTTATTTTTACACTGTCATTTAAAGTGAAAGTTTCACCATGAGCTAGTGCCGTTACCTGTACGTAAGATAACTGTCGTACTACCGATGCTGCATTAGGTGAAGCAACAACCGGAATGTTACGGTCAAGCTGCTTGAGGGTTGGTGGATGAGTATGGTCTGACAAACCTTGAGACAGTAGAATGAGATCGATGTTATCTGGTATTGGGTGTTCTTGACGACGTGAACCTTTAAAAAACCAATTCAAATTACCAAAAATTAAATCGCCAACTAACCAAGGATCAATTAGTATCCGTTGCCCTCCGATTTCGACAAGCCAACTATTGCTGTCTAAGTATGTTAAATGCATAACTTGAGTCTGTATACCGCCTGTTTTTCTTATAAGAAAAGGCACAAAGCCCAAAACTACTGAGATGGAAGCTGTTCTATATTCAGAACAGCTTCCATCGTACTACATCAAGTGGCTGTAGGAGGATTTGAGGTGTTTGTGATCTTATTTTTTCAACCAGTTGCTCAACATTTTAGGACTTAATCATTGACAAAATAGTCAAAATATCAGTGAAGGCGAAAAAGAACAAGCGATGCCTGCGCTAACGTCTTCTCTTCTCAGTAGCGGAGACGCTTGGCAAATGAGGCGCTACGCAAACGACGAACGTTAATTTAAAAGTGGTATTATAGCGCTGCTGATGTTGTGTGCAATACGCGGTGTAGAGACGCCATTATTGAAGCATCTCTACATTGGTTGACGGTAGATATGCACTTTCGTGCCATCGCACCTACAGTTGCCCTGAAGGCGAACGTCCTTAACATCATTTCTCTTGATGTCTATTCCTATTCAGCCTCTTTAGAAACAATCAGCGTTGCAACGTCATCTGAGATTTTTGTCTTTGGAGCAAGTCCTGGATACGGATCAACACTTAATAGTTTTATCGAGTAACCGTCAAAATCAGCGCTTGCCAAATAATCTTGATTTGTGACTCCACTAGTGAGGATGAGGTCATCAATAGTCTCACCATTCTTCAAAATCTCAAGCTCAATTGTAACATCTCCTGCTCGTATACATCGCGCATTAGCAGGACACCTCGAATCAGCAACGGTTAAAAATTTTATTCCAAGTTTTTCAGAGTTGATGAACGCTATTTGACCATATTTTAGTTTGAATTTAGTATCTAGCTTGACTCTAGAATATTTGACTCGCAATTGCTCATAATTTGAGGGAACATCCTGAGCAGAAACTTTAATCGGTTGGAGATAAGCATTAATAGAAAAGAATCCAGCCATGATCAATGCTATGAGGATTGAAAGTTTTAAGCTATAAGATGATAATTTGTTCTTCATAAAAAATTAATTTTGGTTTTATTTGTTACACAGTCTTACTTAAGATATTTATAAGTTTGTTATGTTTATAATATGCACCTTATACCGTTTCTTTTTGAAGTTGTAATATATCCGGAGCAAGGCACTTGACGAAAGTAAGCTGTATTACCACAGTATGTTGAGATTCGCGTAGGCGATGCACTTCAAATATTAAGTGATCCTGGCGGCGCGATACGGCGATACCGCCGTGGCCTTTGGCATCGCAACGGAGGTAGCAGTTCATCCACGTAAAGCTAGGGTTAACTCAAGTCCCCAAGTCGTTTAGGGTGAAAAAAATGTGGTTCGTATAATTGATTAACCGAAAATGAGATAACCCAATACGGTTCTCTTGAGCGATAATTTATCTACTTATTAACCAATATAGAGACGCTTCAATCATGGCGTCTCTACACGGTCGAAAATTCCTACTCAGAGAGAGTTAACTGAACCGTATTGTGATCTAATACCATTTCACGAAATTCCTGATACAAATAACGGGTTTCTAATTCTTCCCCCCTGCTCCCCGCTCCCTGCTCCCCTGCTTATACCAATTTCAAAAATCTTTGCAACACATGAATCAATCGCAAGGCCGAACAGCCGTTCGCCCCTACATGGTGATCTGTCGCATTCTTTTTTCAAATTGGTATTACCTATTTGTATCAATTTTAAAGTGAAACAGTATAAGCTAGCGTCAACCACAATTCACGAGTTTGGGCTTATGTCTTGACTCGTCCTGTAGGCGGGAAACCTGGCTGTAGAACGAGTCGCTGCAATAAACTTCGACAACGTGGTCTTTGTAGGTACAGCAGTATCAAGACTTACCGACTCTTTGTCTTACCAAATCTTCGGCGCATATTCGCACCCAATCCTAGCGCAGTTACCGAACCCAAGATTGTGAGAGGTTCAGGAACTGGGGTTACGTTTGCGTTA
Organism: uncultured Scytonema sp.; assembly: GCA_937873135.1. GTDB lineage: Bacteria > Cyanobacteriota > Cyanobacteriia > Cyanobacteriales > Nostocaceae > Rhizonema. The sequence continues at coordinate 8,904 of CALMVQ010000226.1, forward strand.
CTGACAGTCAATCGCGATGAGCCAGTCGCATCAGGAATCCCATTAGAACCTACATCGACAACGCCAATGCCGACAGTATAGTTGTTTGCAGTTGGGAAGGTATAATTGAAAGTAGAGTTACCGAGCGTTAGAGAAGTGATGACTGCATTGGTTGTTGAGTTAACAATCGACACGAAGGCACGGTCAAGACCTTGAGGGTCAAAGGTTTGGAAGTTTGAGTTAAAACTAAAAACATCTCCAGCTTGGAAGTTCCTGAAGATGCTGATGGCAGATCCTTCGGCAACATCAAGACCAAGTGTTCCCGCACCTAGACCTAAAGAAGTTTCAAGCTGAAACGGTGAAAGTGGCTGATTGCCAGAGACATTATAGTTCGTACCGCCATCATCACTGATTTGTGGGGTTTGTGGGTAAGCATTAGTGATTGTAGCTTGAGTTGGAGTTATACCAACATCACCTCTTGGAGTGAAATTCCCTAAATTAACGCTGACAGCAAAAGATGGGGAAGCAACGGTGAAACTACCTAAAATGAATAAACTGTGAGTTACAGCTTTCCAAAAAGTTTTAGCTGACATAAAAAACTCCGTTAATTAAGTTGAAGAACTTTTTTTGGTAGATGCCAGCTGAAAAATGGGAATTGCAACTTTAAAAGAATTGCACAATTACTAGTACAGCGCGACAGAAATAACTAGATACAGGACTTACGCAAAAATTGCCAAAAAGCTTAATTTATTGAACCGCCAAGACGCTCTTGTACGCCAAGAATTAATAGAGTTTGCGTAAGTCCTATAGATAGTTAGAAACAGGGTAAAACCTGGTTTATATATGTATTTTCTCTCCTGACTTCTAACTCCTGTACGGGCGGGTTTAACAAGACATTGCGTTGATTCACGAGTTATCGCCAATTAAACCCGCCCCTACTCACGACTCCTTGTACTAGCTCTTAAAACACAAAGTTACTGGCGTTGTTGAGATTACCCGTACCTAGAAGATTAACTGTGATAAACGGTCGGAAAATGTCTCCTCCTGTGGGTCCATCGGCATCAATTTGAACATTGAAGTTCGTGGAATTGCTGCCTTGTACAACTTGCACATACTTATCGGCAATAGCGTCGGTACTGCTGTAGCCTCCAGGTATCAAACTACTTAGTAGTTGGGTGAGAACAATCTTGTCTTTGCCTACCTCAAAATCATTAATTGTATCTCCTTGGTCGCGTATACTTGTGTATACAAATCTATCATTACCAGCACCACCCGTGAGTGAGTCTGCACCCGGACCACCGATTAGGACATCATTTCCAGGCCCACCAGTCAACGTACCACGACCTGTTGTTGATGTGTCTCTGATAGCTGACAAATTAAAGCGAGCTACACTTGGGTCATGGTCACTCACCTGATCGGCAAACTCTGAGTTAATGTGAACAACATCGAACTCTGAATTATTGTTCAAATTGCTACTAGCCAGAACGTGATCCAACACTTGGGCGTTGCCTTCAAAGTTGTAGGTGTAACGTTCGTTTTCTGGTAGGTTTTCAACTAGATCTGTGAGTCCGGCACTTTTAAGAATGTTGAGTGGGTTGGAGAACTGGTAGTCGTTCAAGTCACCCGCTACTACCACATTGGCGTTGGGATCAACTGCCAAAATGTTCTGGACAAAGTTTCTGACTATTGTCGCTTGCTGGTTGCGCTGTGTTTCACTAGATAGGGTTGGGGGTTGATTTGGTCCAAACAGGGGTTGATCGCCGCCTTTAGAGTTGAAGTGGTTACCAATAACATAGACACTTTGACCGTTGAAGGCAAATTCTCCAACTAAAGGCTTGCGACTGCTGTTGAAGGCGGAGTTGGTGGGGTCAATTAAACCGGGACTATCAGACAGAACAGGAACACCATTGATGTTGCTGACTGTATCGCTGGAGGTGGAAGTCCCACCAGGACGATCTATAAATGAGACGCGGTTGGTATTGAACAGGAAACCTACACGAATATTACCACCAGGTTCACCACCATTGGTATCGTCTACTGGATCAATTTGACGATATTGGTAGGTGGGACCTCCAGCAGCTGTGATCGCATTAATTAAAGTCTGGTAGGTTGTGCTAGCATCTACCACACTGTCATTCGTTGGTCCGTTGTTGTCCTGAATTTCTTCTACACTAATGATGTCTGGAGTCTTCAGGTTATTGACAATCGCACTAGCCAGACCGTTAAACTTAGCTGCACCATCACCAGGATCGAGGTTTTCAACGTTGAAGGTAGCAACTGTAAGTTTGTTGGGATCTGTAGAAGTTAAACCAGTGACTTCTCTTGTGAGGTTGTTGGAAATGACAGTTGGTGCAGTAGTTGGCAATACCTCAAAGTTGTTGAAGCTGTAGTCTACAACACCTGTAACTGTGCTGAGTTGAGCACCAACGTTAACACTAGGCAAGTTGACCAGGGTGTCATCAATCTGAATCCGTTCTGGATTAAAATCATTTTGACTGATCAGACTACCGCCACGCGCAGTCCGTCCTGTGGCATTCACACCATTATCTGCCAGTAACCAGATTTCCCCAAAACTATTGGTAGGGCTAACTGCTACAGGATTGTTAATCTGTACTAGCATCCCTTCCAAGCTTTCGTAGAAGTCGATGCCATCTTGGGCAGGATCGAAAGTCCCACTCGTTTCCACATTGCCAGTAGCATCATTTTCAATCACTGTGTTTGGAATTGCTCTGCCGCCATTGCCTAGAACAATAGGAGCAGGCAAAGGATTACCAGTGGATACTGTGGTAATCGTTGGGTTGGTAATCTCCGTGGTGGTAAGGTTGTTTGTGCCACCAGAACCACCAGGGCGGAACTCACTCACTGTACCATTAACTAACACAGAGTTTCCGACAGCGACTGTTGGCGCAGAGTTGGTGAAGACAAAGATCCCTTCTGATGTGGCATCATTTGTATCTGGGTTGGGATCTTGGTAGTAAAAGCCGTTGGAACGTACAGTTGTGACGATACCGGGAACGTTACTGACCGTTTGACCGTTCAAAGGTGAGATATGGGCTGCACCTTGAATGTCATGGATGCGAGTAGAAGATGTGGGAGGAGGAGGAGCGGGAGGAGCATTCGTTGCAGAGACAGAGAAGTCATCAATTCCCAAACCGTGGTCATTACCAGCATCGTTTAAGTCTTGCCAGCGTAGCCAGATTTCTTGATTGGGGGCAAGGGTCAATCCACTTAAAGTAGAAGATAAAGCAGTACGATCAGCAGCAGCGTTACCATCTAAAGCACCCGCAGTTGATGTGGCAATTGGACTGGTAAAGTCTAGCGCATCGAAGTCAGTCCAGTTAACTGAAGCGATATTGGTTGCGCCAATTTGATATTGAAAATCTAGTCTTTGTGGAGTGGTATTGCCACCATTTCTCCACTCCTCACCCGTATAGTTAATGTTGAGTGCGTTAATTGTGTTACTGGTGTTATTGAGAAGGCGAACTCCATAGTAAATCGTATCTGTGCTACCAGATGCCACCGATCCCAATGCTCGTTCTATGCTGCCAGCATTACCAAAACTATAAAGTGACCCTGTATTGCTTGACCCAGTACCTGCTGTGTAAGTTGGTCTGTTAGAGTACCAACCAGGAATAGTGGAGTCATTCGTCCATGTATTATTACTACCTGAATTGGCTAACGAATCAAAATTCTGAGCGTAAACACTGCTTAAATTAATTGGCGGCATGAAAAAACCTCACTTGTTGTAGAAAGAGTGAATAGTTAACTCGTTAGAACACAAAGTTTCTTGAATCGTTCAAAGTACTCGTACTTGTGGACGTCAAATTAACTGTAATAAAAGGTCTAAAGATATCTCCGCCTGTAGGACCATCTGCATCAATTTGTACGCTGAAGTTGTTGGCACTACTGCCTTGGACAACTTTTACATAGTTATCAGCTATGGCGTTGGTACCGTTGTATCCTCCAGGAACTAAACTGTCAAGCAGTTGAGTCAAGACAATCTTATCTGTACCAACTTTGAAGTCAGTAATTGTATCACCAGTATCGCGAATATTGGTATAGACAAATTGGTCATAACCTGCGCCGCCAGTGAGTGTATCTGCACCTGCGCCACCAATAATGGTATCGTTTCCTTCTGTCCCAACGATGGTATCACGACCGGAGGTACCGTTGAAGACCTGACCAACAGTGTCGCCTAAGGTAACAGTATCGCTGCGAAACTTTTTGAAATTGTTCTGTGCTAAATCTTTAGCTGCTGTTCCGTTGTTGTAGAAATCAGTATCACCGTTATCTACCAACAACTGAAGTTGGCTGGTGCTTGTGAGATTATCGGGAACTCCAACAATAGACTCAAAGCTACCGCCAGTATTTAGTGCTGTTAAATTAGCGTTATGCAGTTCGGGAGCATCTGTTGGGTTACCTGTCCAAGTAAAGAGGCGGAAATCATTGGGAGCCGTTCCTGTGTCAGAACCCGTAGAACCAGCAATAATGACGTACTGGTTACTCGCATTGCGTTGAATTTCGCGAATCCCACGACCACCCAAGTCAAGTAGAATGGGAGCGCCAAAGGTTGCAGCTCCCTGTGTGCTGCCGCCAGTGGAAGATAATAGCGATGTAAAGTTTGTGACTGGAACAATCAGCGCGTCGCTACGGTTACTTGCAGGTTCAAGGGGGGCACGGAAAGCGACGTAAGCAGTGGTGTTATTAGGTGCGATTGTCAAACCTTCAATGTTGTAACCGTTCGTGCTTTCAGGTATAACTCCAGGTGTAGCACTGGCAGTCAGTCCCAGGTAATTGGCACCCAAACCATGACCGTTGTTACGATCCCATGCCGTCACGTCTTGTTCTAGATAGTCGTAACGTCCTTGGTAGGTGAGGGTAGTGTTTGCACCTGTGCCTGATATCTGCGTTGCAAATAGGCGATCGCGGTTAGGTCTACTGTCACCTGTTGAAGAGTTACTATTGGAGCCTGTCCAGTAGATCGTGTTATTCAGACGGGTTGCGGCTTCGATGTCTACTTCTCTGATTGCACCTCCATTACTAGTATCTGTGAGTCCCAGAGATGAGGTGAAGTCGAAGCCATTGACTGCTAAACCAGATTGATTGCGATCATACAGTCGAAGCACTTGGTTTTCATCATCGCCCACCAGCATGTAGTTGGAATCAATAGCGATCGCTGTCGATGCATCACTCGTTCCCGTGTGGAAGTGGGTGGTGTTGGGGGTAACCGATGCTGCCGAAGCTGCGTAATTGACTAAATAAGAATTGGTGTTACTCCCATCGCTGACAGTAACTGTTAGATCGGCAAAGCCTACACCAGTGGGATTAATCTTTAGATTGCGACTTCCTCCGGTGCCACTAAGAGTCAGGTTAGCATTAGTGACAACGTTTTGATTATTGCTAACGGCTGTCACTGTTAAGTTATTCAGTGGAGTATCAGCGTCTGCAATCGTGAAATCAAGTCCTAACGTTCTTGCTGGATCTGTAGGATCTGCGATCACACCGCTTACCGCCCCAGCACTTGTTGCCGGAAGATTCACAAAAGGTGAGGCAGTTGCTTCCTGAATCGTTGGTGCTGCACCACTACCACCACCACTGGTGAGGGTAATGGCAGAGGAGTTATTAGTTGCCGGACTGATGTTCCAACTACGTGCTGTAGTGAAGCTATTTGTCGTTGTATTAAATGTACCATTAGCTACTATGACCTGGTTAGAACCAGGATCTGGTGCTAAGAAGCTGTTAGACTGAAGCTTTCCGCCAGAATAGCGATCGTTCACAGGCAACTGGTAGCCTGCGGTACCGTTAGTAACGACTGCACCACCCTCAGCAGAACCAAAAAAAATAGCGTCCGTAGGAACAGTAGAATTTGTGAGATTGCTGATATCGACATTAAACACTCCAACAGCATCAGCGTTGCCACCGCCATTACCCAGTACGCCTCCTGAGTTGGCGTTACCAAAGCGATCGCCATTTGTCGTTCCCGTATTGATCGTACGTAGTTTTCTGCCAGTCGGTGCAAGTGAGGAACCACCAACATAAACAACATCACCCGCATTCACGACACCGCTTGTGATGTCAAAGCCATAAGTAATATTATTACCTGCGATCCAGCCATTGGCATTAGCAGTGCCATTGTCAGCAAAAACGACGCTGTAAGGAGTTGCCGAAAAATCAATGCTTTGAGTTGCTAGTAACTCGACATACTCGAAAGGTGAATCGTTTCCAGACGGGTTAGTAAATATTTCCGAAATTAATAAACCTGGGTTCGACGCCATCTGTAATCCTTGTGTGTATAAGCAGGAGTGATCGCAATTTCTCAACAGAGGTAAGAGATTGTGATCGCCCTTATTAGGAGATTTTTATCACGAAGTTGCTGAAGTTATTTCTGTGAAAATGACAACAGACGCCCAGGTAGCAGCCATATTATTTACGGCTAGAAGGCGATCGTCAATCACCGAAGAATAGTGGAATTTTGGTAGAGGCAGTCAATTGGTAGTTCGCAACTTTGCCTGGTTCAGGAGGTACAGCTTCCCTGTAGTTACACTAATACTTTTTAGTGTCAACTCATTTTAATTTTCCGTAATATATAAATGTTACATTGTCTTAAATCTTACTGTCTACAAAAGAGAGTAAGACTAAGAAGCAACATTTGTAGAGCTTTGGTCAACTCAATTACGTGTTATCACTTGCACAGTATAAAACTAATAAAAACAATTAAAGATTAACTCTAAGTTAAGTTAATTTTAAGAGTTAGCGGCTAAAAAATCAGGAGACGGGAGAACTAAGTAATACCAAGTTGAAAAAAGAATGCGACTTCTACCCATGTAGCGGCTTCCAAAGGAATTTTACCCCGATGATTAATTTATGTGTTACAAACATTTTTGAAATTGGTATAACAAGACAAAATTAATTCTACAAAATAAACTCTGAAGGTCTTATGCGATGGCATAGTATGTAAATTAAGTCCACAGACTTACATTTAATCAACCCTTTTTAAGATGTTATTAACAGTTTATTTATAGAGGGCGAGCGCATGTTTCGTTTAATATGAGGACTTACGCACACTCTCCGAATTCTCGATGCTCTAGGCTCAGGAGAGGTTTAATAAATTACGCGATTAGGGAAATTTTTGCGGAAGTTCTGAATATAGGCGCGATCGCAATCACGATGATGCGATCAAATCGCCTCTAATTACGGATTCAATCGACAATACTGGACAACGAGTACAAATAACCGTCGTGACGTTGTAAAACTGTACAATATTTATGATTAATTATTTGCAGAGTCTTTGTTCCGGTATTGATATCAAACTGTCCAGTTTTTCGAGTAATAACTCTTCCTACATGGACACCAGTATTTTTCCCTTTAAGAACATTTACCTTGTACTTCCGATGTAATTTCTTCTCACAGGCTGCTTTGCTGCCTAAATGGGTAATATTTAAGCACCGCTCATGAGTAACGCCGACAGCTTAACGGCTGCCTACTGGCGATTTCACAAGAAAACCATACTTTTGGAGTATACTCTGAGTTTGCTCACTAGATAAAAACTGAACAAAAGCCTTGGCCGCATCAATATTTTTACTTCTTTTAAGCACAGCCATTGGGTAAACAATTGGGGAGTGGGATTTTTCGTCAGCAACGACTGCGACTTTTACCTTGTTGGATATTTTGGCATCAGAAGCATACACCAAACCGGCATCGGCGTTGCCGCTTTCTACCGCAGCCAAGACTTGTCGCACGTTGTTGGCAAACACCAATTTAGACTTAACTTGATCATAAATATTCAATTGCTTCAAGACTTGATCGGCATATTGCCCTGCCGGGACACTTCTGGGTTCGCCGACGGCAATCCGCTTAACCTTAGAATCTGTCAAGGTGTTGAAACTATTGATACCAACTGTACTGTTATTAGGTATAATCAACACCAAACGGTTATTCGCCAGATTAGTACGGGTACCTGGAACCAGCAACCCTTTTTGCTCTAATGCATCCATTTGCTTCTTACCAGCAGAAATAAATACATCCACTGGCGCACCTTGCTCAATTTGCTGCTGCAACGCACCAGAAGCACCAAAGTTGTAATTAATAGTAACACCAGATTGTTTTTGTTCATAAAGAGGCTTGACTTCTGTCATCGCGTCTTTTAAGCTAGCGGCAGCAGATATCAGCATGCTAGAACTTGACTGGGCTACGACCGGAGAAGGATTGACTAACCGGAAGCCCACTATCAAAAGTAGGCTTGTAACAGCTGTGGCAATCAAACTAAGAATTCTTCTTCTTTTCATGGATTGGGGACGAGAATTTTTATGAGAGTAAAAGTGGTTAATGATAGTAGCTTACCAACATAATTACATATTGACTAGATAAAATTGGTATAATCGATCTAAGAAAAGAAATAGGTAGTAGGTAGAGAACCTCATAAATAATGGTGCTTTAATCGAGGACGCATTCTAGTGAAAACAACAGCTTAGTTAGTGAGAGCTTCAAATTGCTGTTTGAAAACATGACACTTGCTCGCGCTCAATTGACAGCAGCTTGCTTTCTCTTTGCCAATTTCTTGTCCTCACCATTGTTGGATTCTTTCTATGCATCACGTCATCTCATTCAACTAGTACAGCATGGCAGAATGAAAAATGAAAAATTTGTCTTGGAAAGTCCAACGAAGAGAAGTTGCGAGTTTTGTTTCCTACGAATGCACTCGTTCTAAGTTAGTCATCATCCATTTATAAATCCCGTTCAATTTTTATCTGAGTCCGCTATCAATTATCAAATTTTACGGATTTCTCTTTAGTACAACTCCGAAAATTCCTTTCAACACAGCTAGCCTGGATTCGGGATATGACGGCAGCAAATGAAAAAGGTAGCGCAACTGTATTGCCGCAAAACCGGAAAGACGATAGCCGCCCTCACTGAACTGTACTGTCATTATTATTAGTGTTTTAGATTACTTTTACTTTAGAATATAATCAGTAATAACCGAGGGCATTAGTTTGGTTGCGGAATATATGTGCTAAGTTATTTATCCTGAAGACCTAGCGATCATTGTGCCTATTTAGATAACCTGGAAAATAGATATTCATATGTAGGAGACTTGTCTGTTTGGGATGGAAACTCAAGAAGTTCATGTAAAGGCTCACACCCGCCTCATTCGGCAACGAATATACCGATTCATCTGCAAGAACTGCAATCAACCTGCTGAGCGCATCTGTTATCCCTCGCAGCCTCTGTACTGCGATCGCTGTCGTCCGCCAAAGACGCAAAAAGGAAAAAAACCCTCTCAGGTTACAGCACTTAAAAAGAAACGGAGGGCGACTGTACGGCGTAAGGAGGATATTGCAGCTAGTCGGTAAGGGCTAAGGAATGAAAAACAAAGGCAGCTATGCTGAGGTTAAAAAGCAGAGGGAGAGATAATCAGTGGCGGGTCCAAGCCCTCACCTATAAGCACCATCAAATCTTTGATTTGGTGGGGTCTTGGACCCGTTAGGGGCCAGACTAAAGTTAATTTTGCTTTTTTAAGTAGAAAAGACTACTTAAAATCTTTAGCATACCTGCCTTTTTATATAGCACAATGGGGAAGCTAGTTTTTGAGCGTGTATCCAGCAATTGTAATGGTGTACAACTTGGTGATCGCTTGGCGCACAAGTGAGATAAGCCGCCCAGGAAGAATTCTCAGAATAAACATGCGGGACTGCCACGATTTCCAAAGGAAATTCTGCGTGTTCACAGTTTACAAAGAAAGCCAACGAGCGTCGTCACTAGTACAACAAGGCAAAAGTCAAAAGTCAAAAGTCAAAAGAAAGAACACTTATTTTATAAGCTTTTTACCTATTTCAGATGGGTGGGTTATTTCCGCCGCTCTGTACTAGATCAAACTCTTATGGGCTTTAGGTGACGACATCTGTAGAACAATAAGATAACCAGACCTGAAAATCAGACTATCATGAGCGAAAAAAAGACTCGGAGATCTGAATATGTGTCAAATTTGTCGGCAGGTTATAGAAACGCTAGCTATCAATATTGAACTTTTGTTACAGAATTTAGATACTCTGGCAAATAAAAAGAAACTCAGTGAACTAGATCGACTAATTATTTGTTACTCTTTACTGGGATTTTCTCGACTAAAAATAGCTAATGTAGTCAAGTTGCGTGACCAACAAATTAGAGACAGACTGACTAATAATATTTATCCGAGAATAGCAGAGCTAATGCGCGTGGATCAAGAAGAGATAGCTGGCAATTGGGTGAAAATTATAAATTTTTTACTTAACCCATGTGAAGGTTATAAATTGAATGCTGCTCCTCAATTAAATAGTGATAACTTTCTTGGAAGTTTTGGTAGACAAACTTTTCTTTCTCCACCTAACAAACAAATAGTAAAATATCAGCTAGAAGGTACACATTTTTATCAACAAGGGCTTTACTATCAAGCTGTTCAATGTTTTTTAATGGCTTGGAATCTAGAACGAAAGATTTATGGAATTGGTAATCCAGAAGTCTTAATTTATATTAATAACTGCTTAATTGAATATAAAAAATCTCTTTTCGCTGAAAAAAATGTTAAAATTTATACTTTAGCTATAGTTGTTCCATTTTATCATAACCAAGGTCACGTTGCCGCAGAAATTTTGCGAGGAATTGCCCAAATACAATTACAAGTTAATCTGCCTAGCTTTGAAAAAATTTCTTTAGGTACAGAGATAAATTTAGATGATATTAGACCTAAGATTTCCTTAAATCTGGTATGTAGTCAAATAGTCTGGCAAATTCTCATTGTCAATGACCCTAATAACTTATACGCATCCTATAACCAAACAGCAGAAAAGTTAGCCGACATAGCACCCCAATTAAACCTGATTGCTATCATCGGTCATTACTCAAGCGAAATGACCAAAAATGCATTGCAATTCTACTCCCGCAAAGGGTTAACTTTAGTAAATTCTAGTAGTACATCTAATGAACTTTCTGATTTATCTATAGGTGAAAGCTTATCTTTTTTTAGATTAACTACGCCAGACAGCATTAATGCTCAAAAAATGGCTCATTATTTGAATAAAAAATTTTCTAGTCAAATTCCCAAGAAAGTAGCTATTATCTATAATCAAAATAGTACTTACAGTACTTCTTATAGAAATAGTATTAAGAAATATCTAGAGCAATATAAAGAAAAGTTTGTTTTTCTAAAGGAATGTAATTATATAAGTGAAAATTATTATCACTTAGAACAATACGTAAAAGATATTAGACAAGATGACGTTGATATTATCATCATCATTCCCGATGGAGGAATTGAACCGAATTCCCTCGATAATACTGGACTGATTAGCCGATTACATCTCAACAACTGTCTAATAGCTGGCTCAGCTACTTTTTATCATAATAATGTTTTACATTGGATTCATGAGCAAAACCAGTGTAATTCCATCAATCAAAATAAGCATCAAATTATAGCGTGTATTCCTTGGCATTGGCAAAGTCAAGAAAACGGGTGTGAGAGTTATAATTCCATAGCACAGAGTTTTTGTCAAATAGGCACTCAGTTATGGGGAACAGAAAACTTAACATGGCGTAGTGCAACAGCTTTTGATTCAATGCTAATAATTTTGAAAATTATCGAAGAGTATCATAGCCAAGATAGTCAATCTTTACTTTCACACATGAATCAATATTTCAAAGAAAAGAAAAAGCACGTAAAGGGAGTTACGGGACTTATTCAATTTGATAGAAGTGGCGATCGCCTCAATCCTCCAGCAGAAATAGTAGCCGTAAAATGGGATGAAAAACAACAAAAATGGCAATGGAAAATATGATGTAACAAAAAGCTGTATGCAGGCAGGGTAATTCTCTTTCATCAGGATAATACGTCAATTCAAGAGCGCTCGCCTCTCTACTCCCTGAAAGGTTATTTTGTTAATTATCCACACCTGTCGTCAAAATCTTCCACAGATGAAGTAGAAATACGCTCAATCCCATTGTTATCTTATCTCTAGACCCGCAAAGGAAATAGAGCCATGTTGAAAGTATTTGCTGACAGAGGTGGCACATTCACAGATATTGTTGCTGTGACTAATAATCAGGCGATCGCCGACAGACTCTCCAGACATGCGGAACGTTTTTTAATTGTTCCCCTGCCTCAAGAGCAATGGATTATCGTCTATAAATTACTTTCAGAAAATCCCGAACAGTATCAAGATGCAGCGATTCAAGGCATTCGGGATATTATAGGTCTTAAGAGCAATGAACCTATTCCAACTGAAGCAATAGAAGTGGTCAAAATGGGGACAACAGTCGCAACCAATGCACTGTTAGAAAGGAAGGGCGATAGGGTTCTGCTGATCATTACCAAAGGGTTTAAAGATGCGCTGCGAATTGGCTATCAAAACCGTCCTGACATCTTTGCCCGTCATATCGTTTTACCAACTATGCTTTACGAACAGGTGGTTGAAATAGATGAACGCTATGATACTCACGGTCAAGAATTAACCCCAATAAATATTGAACAAGTCACTCGAGACTTACAAGCAGTTTACAATAAGGGAATTCGTAGTTGTGCGATTGTTTTGATGCATAGCTATCGTTCTCCAGAGCACGAACAACAAGTTGCTCAACTTGCTTTAACAATTGGATTTACGCAGATATCTGTATCCCATCAAGTCAGTCCTTTAATGAAGTTAGTTAGCCGAGGAGATACAACAGTCGTCGATGCTTATTTAACTCCGATTCTGCGTCGTTATGTCAACCAAGTTGCCAGTCAGTTACCTGACGTCAGATTAATGTTTATGAAATCTGACGGAGGTTTAGTCGCAGCCCAACAATTTCAAGGAAAAGATAGTATTTTAAGTGGTCCGGCTGGGGGTATAGTTGGTGCAGTCCAAACCAGTAAGAGGGCGGGTTTTGAGTTAGTCATTACCTTTGATATGGGAGGGACAAGTACAGATGTTGCCCACTTTAAAGGAGAGTATGAAAGACAACTCGATTCAGAGATTGCTGGGGCGCGAATGCGAGTTCCTGTATTATCCATTAATACTATTGCTGCAGGTGGCGGTTCAATTCTCTTTTTTGATGGTTCTAGTTATCGTGTTGGTCCTGAATCTGCCTCTTCAAATCCCGGCCCTGCTTGTTACCGACGTGGTGGACCGTTGGCGGTGACTGATGCTAATGTTATGTTAGGCAAGATTCATCCCCAATATTTTCCCTCTGTGTTTGGACACGATGGTAACTTACCTCTCGATCAAGATATTGTCAGATCTAAATTTACACAATTAGCCCAAGATATTGAAGCCACTACAGGCAACTCTCGTACCCCCGAACAAGTTGCTGCTGGATTTATGGCGATCGCTGTCGAGAATATGGCAAATGCGATTAAAAAGATCAGTTTGCAACGGGGTTATGATGTGACGAAATATGTGCTTTGTTGTTTTGGTGGGGCAGGTGGACAAGTTGCATGTTTGATTGCCGACACTTTAGGAATGAAAAAGATATTTTTGCATCCTTTTGCTGGAGTTCTCTCTGCCTATGGAATGGGATTAGCAGATGTCCGGGCAACAAGAGTTGGGGGAGTAGAGGTGCCTTTAACAGAAGCATCAATCTCACAATTAATACAGTTGATTGAGTCTTTAGAAACCCAAGCAAGAATTGAAATACAAGGAAACAACCCTCTCCTTTCCGAGGTTCGGGTGACCGATATAGCACGTGGGATTGATTTCCGTGAAGAGGAAGTTGTGAGAAAAGTTAATTTAAAATATCAGGGGACTAACTCTACCTTGACTGTCGATTTTACACTAGACGTGGCCATCATGCGAGAAGAATTTGAAGCTGAACATAAATCTCGCTATGGTTTCATTCAATTAGAGAAAATATTAATTGTTGAATCTGTTTCAGTGGAAGTTATTCAAAAAATGGAGACTCCCGAAGAACCTTTAGTGATTCGTACCCGGACTCTAGATGAAGCCCCCATATCTGTTGAGACAGTACGAATGTTTACTGGCAATCAATGGCATAATACTCCCGTTTATCGGCGGGAAAATTTACAACCAGAAGATAGTCTTATTGGACCTGCGATCGTTGTCGAAAAAATTAGTACGATTGTTGTTGAACCTAACTGGGAAGCAAGGTTAACTGAACGCAATCATTTGATTTTACAAAGGCTTTCTTAGAGGATGGTTGTGAAACCCAACATGAACAACGACTTCCCACTCCCTGTGTTAAACCCTAATGCCAAAACCCGTAGATGTCAGTACCAAACGTTTAATTAGCCTTGCACCCAATAACTGGGTGAGATGGGTGACGCAGATTTCCGACATCACAGTCGGCGAAATTCTCAACTCCGAGTTTCAATGGATAAGCCCTTGAAAGTGATGTTTTAATCCGCGTTGAGAGTCACCAAGAAGGACAATTTCTAGTTCTCAACGAATTACAATTACGCTACACATCCAAAATGCCACGCCGAATGCGTGCATATGCGGGACTAGCAGAAGAAAAGTACAATTTACCAACATACCCTGTACTCATCAATATTCTGAAAACAGATAATGAAAAAATACTGCCAAGATATGAATCAAATGTTGCTGGGTTACGCGCAATCCAAGATTATCGCGTAATTAACCTGTGGGAGGTTGATGTGAATGTTGCCTTTCAACAACCGTTACCGTCATTGCTTCCATTTGTACCCATTCTAAAAGGTGGTGAAAATGAGCCAATCATTCGAGAAGCATTGCAAATATTGCGTGCTGATAAACAATTAAACGAACTAGAAACAGTCTTAGCTTTTTTTGCTACGTTTGTACTAGAGAGTGCCTTAGTTAAGGAAATCATGAGGTGGGATATGACTGTGTTACACGAATCACCTTGGTATCAAGAAATTTTACGTGAAGGAGAAGCGCGTGGAGAAGCGCGTGGAAGGCGAGAGGAATTATTTTCGGGTATTGAATTGGTATTGGAGATTAAATTTGGCAATCCAGGTTTAGAATTGATGCCAATCATTACTCAAATTACCGAGCTACAAAGATTAAAAGCAATTCAGCAGGCGATCAAGACTGTAGATACAGTTGAGGAACTCAGACAATTGCTGTAGTAAAAGCTTTGATGTTAGATCTACCTGAGTTCCATAATTCGCCTTGGAAGAAGTTTTATACGAGTAAGAAGGGGATCACAGTGAAGAAATTCTTACACAGTACCCCTAAACTCGTCCCAAAGTGATTTCCAAGACGAACCATGAATCTTACATGAATGATAAAATCGCAGAACTTTTCGATCTACTGACTATTCATTGATTAACCAGGCACCAACTACTTGACTTAAACCAACGGGTTGTTCAATAAAACCTAGTACAACAAGGCAAAAGTAAAAAGTAAAAAGTAAAAAGAAAGAACACTTATTCTGTAAGCTTTTTATCTGTTTCAGATGGGTGGTTTATTTCCGCCGATATGTACTAGCTTCTTATAAAAATCAACTGCATCATCTGTGAATAAATAAACGTGCTGTCCCTTCAATCGACTTAGTAAAGTTTGTACCATTGTTCTCGCTATTCCTTTATGCCGAAAAGAACTGAGTGTCCAGATATCGACAATGTAAGCATTACAAACACCATCGGATAAAACACGGGCCGTACCAATGATTCGGTTATCGATATAAGCAATGCACGTTGCAAAACTATTCTTAAAAGATGTTTTGAGTTGTTCAGGACTACGCCCATTATCAAATTTGTCTTGTTGCAGTGTAGTTTTCATCTCTGCCCAATCTACATTCTTCAAATCTGTTTTGTACTTTACGTCAATCATTTCAACATAAACCATCGAAACTACAAGGAGTCAGAAATGCACACAACATCTCAACCCGATCCCGTTCGCTTGGAAATCTTCAAAAACCTTTATCAATTTAACGCTGAACAAATGGGGATTGTTCTCCAAAATACAGCAGCATCGGTGAATATCAAAGAACGCCTGGATTTTTCCTGTGCTATTTTTGATTCTTCTGGACTATTAGTTGCTAATGCCCCTCACATTCCCGTGCATTTAGGATCGATGAGTGAAAGTGTCCGGAGTCTAATTAATGACAAGGGCGACACCCTAAAACCGGGAAATGTTTACCTGTCCAACAATCCTTATAACGGAGGAACACATCTTCCTGACGTCACTGCAATTACCCCGGTGTTTCTTGAAAGTGGAGAAAATACCGCATCCCCCACTCCCCTCTTTTTTGTTGCTTCTCGGGGACACCAAGCTGATATCGGTGGTATTAGTCCCGGTTCTATGCCTCCGGACAGTACTACAGTCGAAGAGGAAGGAATTTTGTTTGATAATTTTCTCTTGGTTGAACAGGGAGATTTTCGGGAAACTCAAGTACGAGAGTTACTTTTAAATCATCGCTATCCTGCCCGTAACCCAGATCAAAATATTGCTGATTTTAAAGCACAAATTGCCGCCAATGAAAAGGGAGTTCTTGAGCTTCAGAAAATGGTTGATCAATACGGACTCGATACTGTCCAAGCTTACATGAAATTTGTGCAAGACAATGCCGAGGAGTCAGTGAGGAAAGCGATCGCCCTTCTCACCAATGGCTCATTTATCTATAATCTGGATAACGGAGCGCAAATTCAAGTTGAAGTGACAATTCACGAAGAAAATCGCAGTGCTACCATTGATTTTACTGGAACATCCGCGCAACTCAATAGTAACTTCAATGCCCCCAAAGCCGTGACTCACGCTGCTGTTTTATATGTCTTCCGAACTCTGGTTAATGATAGTATTCCTCTCAACGCTGGATGTCTGAAACCTCTAGAAATCATTATTCCTGAAGACTGTATGCTGAACCCAACCTACCCAGCAGCAGTCGTAGCGGGTAATGTAGAGACTTCTCAAGCCATTGTTGATGCTTTGTATGGTGCTTTGGGTATCATGGCTGGTTCTCAAGGAACAATGAATAATTTTACTTTTGGTAATCAGCAATATCAATATTATGAAACTATCTGCGGTGGATCTGGGGCAGGGATAGATTTTGATGGGACTGATGCGGTGCAAACACACATGACTAATTCCCGTTTGACAGATCCTGAAGTCTTAGAATCCCGTTATCCTGTACAGGTAGAAAGTTTTTGTCTTCGTCCCGATAGCGGAGGCAAAGGAAAACACTCAGGCGGCAATGGAGTTATCCGTCGCATCAAATTTCTCGAACCAATGACAGCCAATATTCTCTCCGGGCATCGACTTATTCCTCCGCTTGGATTAGATGGTGGCGGATCTGGACTTGTGGGACGAAACTGGATACAACGTCAAAATGGAATTCAGGAGAATTTAGATAGTACTGCAACAGTTGAGATGGAACCAGGGGATGTTTTTGTGATAGAAACTCCTGGGGGAGGAGGATTTGGTTCAATTCCTAATTCACTGTGAAGTACCACACCAACTGCGCTCGCAGTATGGTGTGGGCTTCTGGTTACTCCAGAATTTCGGTTCTGGTACTCAAAGATTTTCCCAGTCGCGCTTTTTATAGTGAGCAAAACTACCAAGCCCACTCTCGGCTTTGCGAGAAACCAAGATTACCTATGTTCCTCAAAAATTTTACGTTCTTGATTGGTTTCAATCCCTAATAGGGAGTAAGGGAAATTTCAACGATATATAGTTCCTAAAATGGTTTAATAGTTAAAGGTTTCAATCCCTAATAGGGAGTAAGGGAAATTTCAACACTAGGCGTTAGCGTCTTCAACTCTGGAAGCTGTTTCAATCCCTAATAGGGAGTAAGGGAAATTTCAACATTAGCTGCGCTTTTCTCTCCTTCCCGTTGCCTCAAGTTTCAATCCCTAATAGGGAGTAAGGGAAATTTCAACATTTGGAGATACACCCGCGAGGTTTTCGTTAACACGACCAGAGTTTCAATACCTAATAGGGAGTAAGGGAAATTTCAACTTAATTTAAATAGACTACAAGAGGGAATAAAAAAATTTAAAATAAAGAATAGGGA
>CALMVQ010000227.1 GCA_937873135.1 uncultured Scytonema sp.
AATCTGAGCAACAGCAGTTATTAGTGGAATGGAATGATACAAAAGTAGACTACGCCTGTGATAAGTGTATCCATCATTTATTTGAGGATCAGGTAGTGCGTACACCCGATGCTGTGGCAGTGGTGTTTGATAATCAACAACTAACTTATGGTGAGTTGAATAGTCGTGCTAATCAGTTGGCGGATTACTTGCGGTCATTGGGAGTGAAAGCAGATGTCCTAGTAGGGATATGTGTGGAGCGTTCCTTGTCCATGATAGTAGGACTGTTGGGAATTCTCAAGGCAGGTGGGGCTTATGTGCCACTTGATCCTGAATATCCGACTGAGCGTTTAAGTTTCATGCTGTCAGATGCTCAAGTTTCAGTTTTGCTTACTCAACAGCATCTAGTTGAGAAACTACCTGAACACAGTTCTCACCTTGTGTATTTGGATACTGAACATCATGAGTTTGTGCAAACCAAAGAGATTTCCCATGCTGACAAAGTAAAACCATCAAACCTCGCTTACGTACTTTATACCTCCGGCTCAACAGGTAGACCAAAGGCAGTAGCCATAGAGCATCAGAGTCCAGTGGCTTTAGTGAGTTGGGCGCAATCGGTTTTTACACATAAAGAGCTTGCAGGTGTCTTAGCTTCAACCTCTATCTGTTTTGACCTCTCGGTGTTTGAATTATTTGTGACTCTGAGCGTGGGCGGAAAAGTGATCATAGCTCAAAATGCCTTGCATTTATCTAGCATGATTGCCAGAAGCCAAGTCACTCTGATTAATACAGTTCCAAGTGCTTTAGCTGAGTTAATTCGAGAACAAGATTTACCACCGCTTGTCTGCACGGTTAATTTAGCCGGAGAAGCTTTGCAAAATCAATTGGTACAGCAAATCTATCAGCACAGTAAAGCCGAACGTGTCTTCAATTTGTATGGTCCATCAGAAGACACAACTTACTCTACATATAGCTTGATCGAAAAAGGGGCAAGCTCTTCACCGACAATTGGGCGACCGATAGCGAACACGCAAATCTATATCCTCGACCAATACCTTCAACCAGTACCTGTGGGAGTGCCAGGAGAGCTGCACATTGGCGGTGCAGGTTTAGCGCGAGGCTACCTCAATCGTCCCGACTTAACAGTGGAAAAATTCATCGACAACCCCTTCTTCCATTCACTCGTCAATTGTCCTCTGGAAACGTTGGTCGGGAACGCCAGTTCCCTCAACGGGGGGAACCCCCGCACGGGACTGGCTCCGGAAACCAACACCGCCCACTTTCCGCACTCGTCAAAATTATATAAAACAGGGGACAAGGCACGTTATTGGCCATCGGGCAATATCGAATACCTGGGGCGGATCGACAATCAAGTCAAAATTCGGGGCTTCCGCATAGAATTGGGCGAAATCGAGGCAGTCCTGAGTCAAATAGAGGGTGTGCAAACATCTTGTGTCATCGCATGCGTTGATACACCAGGGGATCAGCGCCTAGTTGCCTACATCGTACCGCAACTCGAGCAGACACTTACAGTCAGCCAAGTCCGTCAATTCCTGAAAGCCAAGCTACCACAATACATGCTTCCAAGTGCAATAGTTATCTTGGAGTCCCTACCGCTCACTCTCAACGGCAAAGTAGACCGTCGTGCCCTAAGAGCAGCACAGCCAAGTCGTGAATTATCCGACAAATATGCTGCACCACGCACGCCAACAGAAGAAATGCTGGCACTTCTGTGGGGACAAGTCCTGAAAGTAGAGCATGTAGGTATCCATGATAACTTCTTCAGCTTAGGGGGACATTCGCTATTAGCAACGCAACTGGTTTCCCGCATTCGCAACATATTCAAAGTAGAAGTACCCTTAGGTCGCCTATTTACCGCAGCAACAGTAGCCGAGTTGGCGCACTCGATACAGCAACTACAGTTGGAAAACATAGAACTAACTGACACCGACATATTACCAAGGACAGTGAATGCAGAACTACCACTGTCATTTGCACAACAGAGATTATGGTTTTTAGATCAGTTGCAGCCGCTAAGTGCTTCATACAACATCCCCATGAGTTTGCGTCTGGTGGGAAATCTGAATGTGGCGGCGCTACAACAAAGCTTAAATGAAATTATTCAACGCCACGAAGCTTTACGCACCAATTTCATCACAGTAGATGGAAAAGCAACTCAGCTGATTCACACGACGCTCACAAATTGTCCAATCTCAGTAGTGGACTTGCAGCATTTACCCTGGAGAGAAAGAGAAAGAGCGTCAGTTGAGTTAGGGCAACTTTTGGCGATACAACCATTTGACCTATCATGTGACGCTCTACTCAGAGCGACATTAGTAGTGCATACACACACAGAACACCTGTTGAATGTGTGTATGCACCATGTAGTCAGTGATGGCTGGTCAATGGGTGTGTTTATTACGGAACTGGCAGCATTGTACAATGTTTATTCCATCAGTAAACCCTCACCGTTAGAACCACTACCGATACAGTACGCAGACTTTGCTCTGTGGCAAAGAAAATGGTTAGCAGGCGTTGTGCTGCAAAGGCAATTGGGTTATTGGCAGCAACAACTGGCAGGTGCACCTACAGTCTTGCCATTACCCACAGACCGACCCAGAGGAGCTGTACAAACCTTCCCTGGAGCATATCATGAATTGGCACTGTCAGTGGAACTGACGCAAAAACTGACAAAACTTAGTACTGAGCAAGGAGTGACGCTGTTCATGACCCTGTTGGCGGGCTTTAACACGTTACTGTATCGCTACACAGGACAAACAGACATTTTGGTCGGCTCACCCATCGCCAACCGCCATCACCGGGAAATCGAGGGGTTAATTGGCTTTTTCGTCAACACATTAGTGATGCGCACAGATCTCTCCGGTAATCCTAGCTTTAGCGAATTACTCCCGCGCACTCGGTCGATGGCGTTGTCAGCCTATGCACATCAAGACTTACCATTGGAAATGCTGGTAGAAGCATTACAACCACAACGGGATCTCAGTCATACACCATTGTTCCAGGTGATGTTTGCCCTCCAGAATGCGCCCATGTCTGATGTTGAATTGAGTGGGTTAAGTGTGAGTTTATTGCCATTAGAAACCGCCACGGCAAGGTTTGATCTCACTTTATCAATCGAGAATACTCAGACTGGATTAGTGTGTGGGTGGGAGTACAACACTGACTTGTTTGATAGCAGCACGATTGAGCGAATGGCGAGTCATTTTCGCACCCTGTTGTCAGCAATTGTGGACAATCCCCTGAAGAAGATTTCGCAATTGCCGTTGTTGACAGCATCGGAAAAACAACAGTTATTAGTGGAGTGGAATGATACACGGATAGATGATACTTATGATTTATGTATCCCTAACTTATTTGAGGAGCAGGTAGCGCGAACCCCAGATGCAGTAGCAGTTGTGGCGGAAGAGCAACAACTGACATACCAGCAATTGAATAGTCGTGCCAACCAATTGGCACATTACTTGCGCTCAACAGGTGTCAAAGCCAATGTACTGGTGGGGATATGTGTGGAGCGCTCTCTAGAGATGATGGTGGGACTATTGGGGATTCTCAAAGCGGGTGGGGCATACGTACCACTAGATCCTGAGTATCCAACTGAGCGTCTGAGCAACATGATCCAAGATGCTCAAGTAAGAATACTGCTCACGCAACAGCATCTAGTAGAGAAATTACCACAGCATACGGCACAACAAGTTTGTTTAGATAGTGATTGGCAGCTAATTTCTCAGTTCACTCAGGATAATCTCACCACAGGTGTACAAGTCACTGATTTGGCATATGTAATTTACACAAGTGGTTCGACAGGAACACCCAAGGGAGTGCTGATTGCCTATGAAGGATTGTTAAATTTAGTCGCATGGCATCAGCGGACTTTTCAAATCACTGACACTGACAAAGCCACCCAGATGGCAGGAACAGGATTTGACGCGGCGGTATGGGAAATCTGGCCTTACCTCACCGCAGGGGCAAGTATCCACTTAGTCAAATCAGAAATCCTCACCTCGCCAGTAGATCTGCGCGAGTGGTTGATTTCACACCAGATCAGCATCGCTTTTGTGCCCACACCAGTGGCACAGGAATTATTGTCTTTGTCATGGACTGTGGATGTGGCTTTGCGTTACATGCTGATTGGCGGGGATCAGCTTGCGTCTTATCCATCAGTATCACTCCCCTTCCCAGTCGTGAATAATTATGGTCCGACAGAAAATACTGTTGTCACCACTTCTGGAGTCGTCGTTGCTCAACAGCACGAACACAGAACACCGAGTATTGGTCGCCCAATTGCCAACACACAAGTCTACATCTTAGACTCGAATCTGCAACCAGTACCGATTGGTGTGCCTGGAGAATTGCATATTAGTGGTATGGGATTAGCAAGAGGTTACCTCAACCGCCCGGACTTAACAGTGGAAAAATTTATCCCCAACCCCTTCTCTAGAAGCAAGGGAGCTCTTGAGCAGGGGAGTCAGCGCCTTGGGCGGGTTTCCCGACTTGAGGCGAGGAGCGTGGGCAGAGGGGAAGAACGTCTCTATAAAACTGGAGACTTAGCACGTTATTTGCCTTCAGGGAATATCGAATACCTAGGACGCATCGACTTTCAAGTGAAAATCCGGGGATTCCGCATTGAGCTAGGAGAAATCGAGGCAGTACTGAGTCAGCATGAACATGTGCAATCAGTTGTGGTCATTACTCGTGAAGATATTCCCGGAAAAAAACGCCTAGTTGCCTACATCGTACCGCACCCACAAGTCAGACCGACAATTAGCCAACTCCGTCAATACCTGAAAACCAAGCTACCAGACTACATGGTACCCGGTGCAATCGTCATCCTGGAGTCTCTACCGCTAACTGCCAACGGCAAAATCGACAAGAGCGCCCTACCAGTACCAGATTCTCGTACTCAAATAGAAGCGAGTAGTGCACCCCGCACTCCTGTGGAAGCAAAATTGGCAGTGATTTGGGAACAAGTTCTCTTAGTTCCGCTTGTCGGCATACATGATAACTTCTTTAGTTTGGGAGGTGATTCGATCCTCAGCATTCAAATCATCGCCAAAGCAAAGCTTGCCGGAATCGAATTGTCGCTCAAGCAACTATTCGCTAATCAAACAATCGCGGAATTAGCTACAGTCGCAGGCACAACAAAAGCACTCGCCATTGAACAAGGATTAGTCAGTGGTACCTTACCCTTAACACCAATTCAACATTGGTTTTTTGAGCAGAATTTAGCACAACCGTACCACTTTAATCAATCATTTCTACTCACGCTACCATCCAACTTCAAACCAGAGATCTTACAGCAAGTCTGGCAACATCTACTTTCACATCACGATGCTCTCCGCTTAAGATTTACGCAAACTGATGGTACTTGGCAGCAGATTCACGCGCATCCCACTCAGACAATAGAGATTCCCTGTTTCGACCTATCGACAGTTGCCTTGAGTGAACTTCACACAGAGATTGAAACTACAGCCAATTCCTTACAAGCGAGTTTGAATTTATCCGAAAATCTGGTGCAAGTGGCATTGTTCAGGCTGGGGGATTATCAGGCGCGATTACTGATAGTGATTCACCACTTGGTGGTAGACGGTGTGTCCTGGCGGATATTATTAGAAGATTTGCTCACAGCTTACTCGCAACTTGAGACAGGCAACGCGATTCAACTACAGAGCAAAACCACCTCTTTCAAAGACTGGGCGTTTGCCCTGGCAGAATATGCCCAATCAGATGTCCTGAAATCAGAACTGGCTTATTGGTTGAGTGCATCTCACGCCGCAGTTGCTCCTATTCCAGTAGACTATATAGTCAGAGCGAATACTGTTGCTACAGCCAATACGGTCTCAGTGTCGTTAAATGAAGCAGAAACCCTCTCACTGTTACTTGATGTCCCGAAAGCTTACAAAACACAGATTAATGATGTCTTGCTGACTGCTTTAGTGCTGGTAGTGAGCAAATGGACTCACTCTGACTCTGTGCTATTCAACTTAGAAGGTCATGGGCGAGAAGATATTATTGATGGTGTCGATTTATCACGCACAGTTGGTTGGTTTACAACGATTTTCCCTGTACATGTGGAATTGTCAACCACAGACAAACAGCATCTCGGCACTGCTTTAAAATCTGTCAAGGAAAAATTACGTCTCATTCCGCACAAAGGAATTAGCTACGGTATATTGCGCTACCTTAGTTCAGAGCCAGAAATCGTTGCTCAACTACAGACACTTCCACTTGCAGAGATTAGCTTCAATTATCTAGGTCAATTTACTCAAGTTCTGAACACATCTTCTGTGTTCCAGTTGGCGACTGAGTCAAGCGGAAATAGCCACAGTTTGCAAGGTCAACGCTCTCATCTGCTTGATATTAACGCCATCATTACAAACGAACGGCTGCAGATAGATTGGACATACAGCAGCAATGTCCATCAACAAAGCACTATTGAGAATATTGCCCTTGAATTTGTCGAAACTTTGCGAGAACTCATTATTCATTGTTTATCTCCTGAGAATGGAGGTTGTACCCCCACAGATTTCCCATTAGTAAAATTTGACCAACTAGAACTAGATCAAGTGTTTGCAAGACTCACATTAAAACCAGATCTAGGCAAAACTAACAGGCAAAATATTGAGGATATTTATCCGTTATCTCCTATGCAACAGGGGATGCTGTTTGAAACTTTGTATGCTCCAAATAGGGGCGTCTACTTTGAACTCTTGATTTGCACCATGAAGGGAAATGTGGATGTGCCAGCCTTTAATGCAGCTTGGCAGCAGGTGGTAGCTCGCCATTCTATCTTCCGAACGGCTGTCATTTGGGAGTTTTTGAGCCAGCCGCTTCAAGTCGTGTATTGGCAGGTGAACGTGACACTCCTCACTATAGACTGGCGAGAGTTATCTGTAAATCAGCAGCAACAGCAGTTAAAAGCTTTTATTGACTTGGAGCGGCAGCAGGGTTTGCAATTGGAGCAAGCGCCATTGATGCGCCTATATCTGATCCAATTGAGCGAGGATACTTATGAGTTTGTTTGGAGTTTTCATCATTTACTGCTTGATGGTTGGTCGTCAGCTTTAGTTTTCAAAGAACTGTTAAACTTTTATCAAACTGAGTCTCAGGAGAAACGTTTACCATTACAACCAGTTGTCAGCTACCGCAACTACATTGCTTGGCTTGAGCAACAAGATTTAGTTCAAGCTGAAGAATTTTGGCGACAAAAACTCCAAGGTTTTAGTGCACCCACACCCATGACAGTGGATAAACTATTGCCACGACGGAAAAATGGCAACATCAGCTATGGTGAACAGCGAATTCAGTTAACGGTACCCGCTACAGCCGCCACCGTGTCTTTTGCACGACAGCATCAATTGACAATCAATAATCTAGTACAAGCAACCTGGGCATTGTTGCTGTGTCGTTACAGCTCTCTTACAGATGTGGTTTTTGGTGTGACTGTGTCTGGTCGTCCACCTGCTCTTGTGGGTGTAGAGTCAATAGTGGGATTATTGATCAACACTATGCCAATGCGAGTCCAAATCTCACAGGAGACGAAATTGCTGGATTTATTGAAGGATTTACAGGCGCAACAGTTAGACTCTGAGCAATTCTCCTTCTTCCCATTGGTAGAAATTCAGGGTGTGAGTGATGTTCCAAGGGATACGTCTTTGTTTGAGAGCATTGTTGTCTTTGAGAATTATCCGGTGGATACTGCTGCTGTCGAAGACAATGGTAGTCTGACGCTCTCGAATTTTCGAGGAATTGAACAAACGAATTATCCTCTGACGGTTACAGCTATCCCTGGTGAGCAATTGTTGCTAAAAGTGAGCTACGATACGAGTCGATTTGAGGATGGAACCATTGGCCGGATGCTAGAGCATTTTGTGACAATGCTCTCTTCAATAGTTGCTAATCCCCAACAGCGAATTGACCAATTGCCAATGTTAACAGGATCTGAATCACAGCAATTATTAGTGGAATGGAATGATACAAAAGTAGACTACGCATTCGATAAATGTATCCATCATTTATTTGAGGAGCAGGTAGTGCGTACACCTGATGCTGTGGCAGTGGTGTTTGACAATCAACAACTTACCTACACAGAGTTGAATTGTCGTGCTAACCAATTAGCCCATTACTTGTGCTCATTAGGCGTCGGAGCGGATGTGCTGGTGGGGATATGTGTAGAGCGCTCACTGTTCATGGTAATAGGACTTTTGGCAATTCTTAAGGCAGATGGGGCTTACGTGCCACTTGATCCTGAATATCCGACTGAGCGTTTAAGTTTCATGCTGTCAGATGCTCAAGTTTCAGTATTGCTCACCCAAGAGCATCTAGTTGAGTCTCTTCCTCAACATCAGGTGCGTGTCGTTCACTTAGATACCGATTGGTACTTGATTTGTGAGTCTAGTCAGAAGAGTCCTATCACTAAGGTGGGTTCAGATAACTTAGCTTATGTGATTTATACTTCTGGTTCTACAGGTCAACCTAAGGGGGTAATGCTCTCTCACAGTAACCTCTGCAACCATATGTTCTGGATGCAAGCAACATTCCCCCTGACCGAAAAAGATAAAGTCCTGCAAAAAACTCCCTTTGGCTTTGATGCCTCAGTTTGGGAATTCTACGCTCCATTGTTAACAGGTGGACAATTGTTAATAGCGGAACCAGGAGGTCATACTGACAGTGCTTATCTGTTAAGATTAATTGCCCAACAGCAGGTAACGACTGTTCAACTTGTCCCATCTTTACTGCAAATGCTTTTAGAACAAGGAGGAATCGAAACCTGTCACTCCCTCAAACAAGTCTTTTGTGGAGGTGAAGTTTTACCGATGACTCTGCTTGAAGGTTTGTTAAGTAAGCTAAATGTCAATTTCTACAATCTCTACGGACCAACGGAAGCTTGTATAGATGCAACGACCTGGAATTGCCATCAAAAGATGTATGGGCAATCGGTCCCGATTGGTCGCCCGATCGCCAATACCCAGATCTACATACTCGACCAATACTTGCAGCCTGTACCGATTGGTGTGCCAGGAGAGTTACACATTGGTGGTGCGGGACTGGCAAGAGGTTATCTCAACCGCATAGAATTGACAGCTGAAAAATTCATCCCCAACCCCTTTGACACGGAAACCGACACCGCCCACTTTCCGCACTCATCAAAATTGTATAAAACAGGGGACCTAGCACGTTATTTGCCAGATGGCAATATTGAATACCTGGGACGCATAGACAATCAAGTGAAAATCCGGGGCTTCCGCATCGAGTTGGGCGAAATCGAGGCAGTGCTAAGACAACATGAGGATGTGCAAGCATCTTGTGTCATCGTCCGCGAAGATACTCCAGGGGATCAGCGCCTAGTCGCCTACATCGTACCGCAGCCACAGGTGATACCTACATTGAGCATTCTACGTAGCTTCCTTAAAGAAAAGCTACCAAACCATATGGTACCAAGTGCAATAATCATCTTGGAGTCCCTACCACTAACCGTCAACGGCAAAATAGACCTTCGCGCGTTACCCACACCAGAATCACGCACAAGAGAAGTCAGTTTAGTAGCACCTCGCACCTCAGTTGAAGCAAGATTGGCACAAATTTGGGCACAAGTACTGAAAGTAGAGCTTGTAGGCATTAATGATAATTTCTTTGAAATTGGGGGACATTCCCTGTTAGCAACCCAGGTAATGTCTCGCTTGCAGGAAGCCTTTGGAACTTCGTTACCATTGCGTTGTCTATTTGAATCACCGACAATCGCCGAGTTAAGTGAGGTGATCTTAGCTCAATTGCAAACTGGTTCAGGTTTGACAGTTCCGGCGATAGTACCTGTTTCCTCTAGACAAGATATCCCCCTGTCATGGGCGCAAGAACGCCTGTGGTTTATGCATCAGATCGAAGGAGAAAGTGGTGCCTACACAATGAGTTTCACTGTACGTCTAGTGGGTGATCTCAATATCAAAGCCTTGGAACAAGCATTTCAGTCGATGGTGCAACGCCATGAAGTTCTGCGGACTCGCTTTGAGAGCAAAAATAACTTGCCAGTCCAGGTAATAGTACCAAATATCACCAGACCGTTAGCAGTGGTAGATTTACAGCAGGTGCCAGATCCTTGGAAACAGGTGAAAGAATTAGCGACACAAGAAGCCGCTAAACCATTTGATCTTGTTCATGATTCTGTGCTGCGAGTCAAGATGTGGCAAGTTTCTCCACAAGAGTACATACTACTGGTAGCAATTCACCATATTGCTGCTGATGGCTGGTCTATGGGGATTTTTATCCGGGATCTGTCAGCCTATTATCGAGCTATTACAACGGATAGTTCTGTTGAATTACCAGAGTTACATGTACAGTATGCTGACTTTACCATTTGGCAACGCCAGTGGCTGACTGATCAAATACTAGAGCGACAGTTAAACTACTGGATGCAACAGTTAGCAGGAACACCACCTCTATTAGCATTACCCACAGATCGCTCTCGCCCAGCTATACAGACTTTCCGGGGAGGGACACAGCAACTTCAACTAGATGGCTTGCTCACACAGCAACTGAAAAAGCTCAGCCAAAAGTATGGAACAACGCTATTTATGACGCTGCTGGCGGGTTTTGTTGTGTTAATGTCTCGCTACAGTGGACAAAAGGATCTTGTGGTAGGCTCACCCATAGCGAATCGGAACCGCACAGAGATAGAGCCATTAATTGGCTTTTTTGTCAATACTTTAGCACTCAGATTCTATCTCTCTCCAGAACAGTTATTTGAGGCATTACTGACGCAGGTGCAACAGGTGACTCAAAACGCCTATGACCATCAAGATTTGCCCTTCGAGATGTTAGTCGAACACTTGGAATTGGAACGGAATCTGGATCGCAACCCATTAGTACAGGTAATGTTTGCCTTGCAGAATGCTCCAACCTCCCCTTGGGAACTTCCTGGTTTAAGGGTTGAGGAGATGCCTTTAGGGCTTGACTCAGTACGGTTTGATCTAGAAATTCACTTGTGGGATCTACCAGAAGGTCTTGAGGGCGTTTGCTGTTACAACAAGGATTTATTTGATGGGGCTACTATTGTCCGCATGATGCAACATTTCCAGACTTTGTTAGCGGCAATTGTAGCAAATCCACAGCAGCCAGTAGCATTACTCCCCTTGCTCACACAGCATGAGAACCATCAAATATTAGTGGAATGGAATAACACTCAAGCAGATTATCCCAAAAATCAATGTATTCATCAGTTGTTTGAGGAACAGGTTCACCGGACTCCAGATGCAGTGGCAGTAGTGTTTGAGAATCAACAACTTACCTACGGAGAATTGAACTGTCGTGCCAACCAGTTGGCACATTACTTGCAATCTTTGGGAGTGAGCGCAGATGTGCTGGTAGGGATATGTGTGAAGCGCTCTGTGGACATGGTTGTGGGACTATTGGGTATTCTCAAGGCAGGTGGTGCTTATGTGCCACTTGATCCAGAGTATCCAACTGAGCGTTTAGCGTTGATCATCGAAGACGCTCAGATATCAGTGCTGTTGACCACAGACAAATTAGCCGATGCTCTCCCTAAACATCAAGCACGTGTCATCTGCTACAATCAGAATTCGGCAGAGATCGCTCTCCAGAGCGAGGAAAACCCTACCCTGGAAGTGAGATTTGATTGTCTAGCTTATGTAATCTACACTTCAGGTTCAACTGGGAAACCCAAAGGAGTGAGTGTGACTCATCGAGGGGTCAACCGTTTAGTGATCAACACAAATTACATTCACATAGAACCCCTTGATGTCATTGCACAAGCCTCAAATTACGCCTTCGATGCTGCCACTTTCGAGATTTGGGGAGCGCTACTGAATGGGGCGCGGCTCTTCGGGGTGAGTAAAGAGTTGGCTCTGTCGCCGGAAAATTTCGCAGCCAAGATTCGAGAGCAAGGGATCAGCGCGTTATTCTTGACAACTGCCTTGTTCAATCAAATTGCCCAAGCAGTGCCCTCTGCGTTCAATTCACTGCGATATCTTTTGTTTGGAGGAGAGGCGGTGGATCCTCAATGGGTGCAAGAGGTTCTGAAAAATGGTGGACCACAACAACTGCTGCATGTTTATGGACCAACAGAGAATACAACATTTACTTCTTGGTACTTGGTGCAGGATGTCCCCAAAGACGCAACAACTATTCCCATTGGAAGACCGATTGCCAACACACTTGTCTACATTTTAGACTCGGATATGCAACCAGTGCCTGTGGGTGTGCCAGGAGAATTGCACATTGGTGGTGCGGGATTGGCAAGAGGCTACCTCAACGCCAGAGAATTAACACAACAGAAATTTATCCCTAACCCCTTCTCTGGAAGCAAGGAAGCAGAGGATCTGGAGAGCCAGCGCCGTGGGCGGGTTTCCCGAATTGAGGCGAGGAGCGTGGGCACAGGGGAAGAACGTCTCTATAAAACAGGGGACTTAGCACGCTATTTACCTGACGGGAACATTGAATATTTAGGACGCATCGACAATCAAGTTAAAATTCGCGGTTTTCGGATAGAACTGGGTGAAATTGAAACTGTTTTGAACCAACACCCCTTGGTACAGGAGAGTGTCGTCGTCACTAGAAGTGTTAATTCTGGGGATCAAAGTCTGGTCGCTTACTTAGTCCCCGGTTCTAAAAGTCAAGTTTTACCTCAACAGTTTGCTCAATGGCAGAGCGAATACTTTAGTGACTGGCAAACCCTCTATGAACAAACATATGGTCAAACTCAAGCATCCACAGATGACCTCACGTTCAATATTGCTGGTTGGAACAGTAGTTACACCAGGCAACCCATCCCAGAGCGAGAAATGCGGGAGTGGGTTGAGAGTACCGTAAGCCGCATTATGACTTTATTACCGCAGCGAGTTTTAGAAATTGGTTGTGGAACAGGGTTATTGCTATCTCGTATTGCCAAAGGCTGCCAACAGTATTGCGGAACAGATTATTCCATCGCGGCCATCAAGCACGTTGAGCAGGTATGCGCCACAGTTGAAAGTCTAAAACATGTGCGGCTACTGCATCAAATGGCAGATAACTTTGCAGGTATCCCCCAAGGCGAATTCGACACTGTGATTTTGAACTCAATAGTTCAGTATTTCCCTAGCGTTGAGTATCTATTGGAGGTTCTGGAAGGGGCAATGGCAACAATTGGTACTCAAGGAAAAATCTTCGTGGGGGATGTCCGCAGCTTGCCGTTACTGGAGCCATACTATGCTGCTGTGCAGTTGTCCCAAGCTGCTGAGTCTATTCGTATTGAGCAATGGCAGCAGCAAGTACACCAGAGTATCGCTGCAGAAGAAGAACTGGTTATCGACCCCAGGTTTTTCATCACCCTGAAACAAAATTTTCCCCAGATAACTTGGGTGGAGATTCAGCCCAAACGCGGTGAATCTCAAAATGAGTTAACCCAATTTCGCTATGATGTTACCCTGCATCTGGGTACTGCTGTCCAAACAACGGTAGTTCCTTGGTTAAACTGGCAATTAGACCAGCTTTCCTGCACACGAATTTACAATCAGCTGCTTTCTGAGCAGCCACAACTTTTGGGCATTAGGGCTGTACCTAATCAACGCGTGCAGCAAGCTCTACAGCTTTGGCAATGGTTGGAACATCCCCCAAGTGTTGAAACAGTCGGGCAAATGCGAGAACTGCTAGCAAAACAGCCCACAGCTGGAATAAATCCAGAGCAGTTTTGGCAACTGGGGCAGAATTTAGGTTACACCGTTGACTTGAGTTGGTGGGGGAGTAGTCACGATGGTTCCTATGATGTAGTGTTCTGCCGCAATAGTTCAACGCCAACATCTAACCCACGGTACGCCATCGCTTTTTGGAATACTGAGGCAGTTACAGCCAAACCCTGGAGTAACTACACTAACAATCCCCTACACGGCAAGCTAGTCCAGAAGCTCGTGCCCCAAGTCCGGGAATTTATCCAACAAAAGCTACCCAATTACATGGTTCCTCAAGCTTTTGTCCTCCTCAATTCCCTGCCCTTGACACCCAATGGGAAAGTTGATCGTCGCTCCCTTCCAACACCTGATACAGCTTCCAGAACTCTCTCAACTGGCTTTGTTTCACCTCGAACCCCTATCGAAGCTCAACTCACTAAAATCTGGATTGAAGTCTTGGGACTAGAACCCATTGGCGTTAAGGATAATTTTTTTGAAATTGGGGGACATTCTCTGTTAGCAACTCAAGTTATTTCACGCATCAACTCAGCTTTTGCACTTGACCTATCTGTACAGAAGATGTTCGAGTTTCCCACAGTAGCTGGGATAGCATCATACATGGAAGTCATGGATTGGGCAACAACAGATTTACCAGTAGATCAAATTAATGCCGAAATCGTGGAGTTTTAAGTAATGACTAACAGCACTTTTGAATTCGTTTGTCAACTAAGAAATTTGAGTATTAATCTAGAGACTGATGGCGATCGCTTGCGCTGTCAAGCTCCTGAAGGGGTGTTAACTCCAACACTGAGCCAAGAAATAGCCAGACGTAAAACAGAAATTATTTTATTATTACAAGAGGCAAAGCAGGTTCAAGCCTCTAATAACTTTTCCATTCAACCTGTGCCACGGGACGGTAAGCTACCACTGTCTTTTGCCCAACAACGACTGTGGTTTGTACAGCAAATATCACCTGATAGTACTGCTTACAATATGCTGGAAGCTCTGCGGTTATACGGTTCGCTCAATATAATTGCACTGAAGGAGAGTCTTAGTGAACTTATTCGCCGTCACGAGGTCTTAAGAACCACTTTTCCCACAGTAGAGGGAAACCCTATCCAGCTAATTGCTCCTCCCACTGCTTTAACTTTGCCAATCCATAACTTGCAGAGGTTGTCTACTCAGGAGCAAACTGCTCAAATTCGACAAATGGTGATCGCGGAAGCATCTCACCCCTTCGATCTTGCTGTTGGACCATTAGTACAATTTACCCTACTCCAGCTAAGTGACCAAGAGTATGTACTGCTGTTGAAGATGCATCATATTATCTACGATGGCTGGTCTCTGAATATCTTCTTCGGTGAGTTATCTCAACTATATGAAGCTTTCACTCAAGGATTGCCCAACCCACTACCTGAATTACCCATCCAGTACGCTGACTTTGCAGTTTGGCAACGCAAGTGGCTGACAGGCGTTGTCCTTGATCGGCAACTTAACTACTGGCAGCAACAGTTAGCGGGTGTCCCTTCTGTACTAGAACTACCTGCTGATCGACAACGTTCCCCAGTTCAGACCTTTAGAGGAGGAGTTGAGCGTTTTCAACTGGATCGCGATCTCACGCAACGTCTTAAGCAGCTAAGTCAAGAGTCAGACGCAACCCTGTTTATGACCCTACTGGCAGCTTTTTTGGTCTTAATTTCTCGTTATAGTGGTCAATTAGATCTTGTTGTTGGCTCCCCGATCGCCAACCGCAACAACCTAGAGTTCGAGCAGCTAATGGGGTTTTTTGCTAATACCTTAGTATTAAGGGGCGATCTCTCTGGAAACCCTAGCTTTCGAGACTTACAGGCACAAGTGCGACAAACCACGTTGTCAGCCTATGCCCACCAAGACTTGCCCTTTGAGATGTTGGTTGAAAAGTTACAGCCAGTCCGAGATTTAAGTCGTAATCCCTTGGTACAGGTGGTGTTTGCCCTCCAGAATGCTCCACAGTCATCTGACAATTTGCTTGGTTTAACTATTGAGAATATGCCATTACCGCTTGATGTCAGAGCCAGGTTTGACTTAGAAGTGAACTGTTGGGAAACTTCAGGCGGTCTAGAGAGCCTTTGGTGCTATAATAGTGAATTATTTGATGCGGCTACAATTACTCGAATAGCCCAACATTTTGAAACTTTACTCAAAGCAATTGTAGTAAATCCTGAAGCGCAAATTTCTAAATTACCACTGTTGAGTCAAGCCGAGCGTGATCAATTGTTGGTGGAGTGGAATAATACTCAAGCAGACTATCCCCTAGATAAATGTATTCATCAGTTGTTTGAAGAGCAGGTAGAGCTTACACCCCAGTCTGTAGCGGTGGTGTTTGAGAAGCAACAACTGACTTATAGTGAGTTGAATAGTCGTGCAAACCAATTGGCGCATTACTTGCTCTCATTAGGAGTGTCCGGTGATGTATTGGTGGGGATTTGCGTGGAGCGTTCGGTAGAAATGCTTGTGGGATTATTGGGCATTCTTAAGGCGGGAGGAGCGTATGTGCCAATTGATCCTGATTATCCTGTAGAACGTAAAAGTTTTATCCTAGCAGATACTCAAACACCCATACTCCTGACTCAGCAACATTTAGCACAAAACTTACCCACAGAAGGCATTAAAATCATTTGCCTAGATACCGATTGGGAAGCAAACACTCAACAGCAGATAGATAACCCAGTCATTGAAATAAATGCTCTTCATCTAGCTTATGTGATCTATACTTCTGGTTCTACTGGCAAACCCAAAGGCACGTTAATCACCCACCAAGGACTGGTTAACTACCTCAGCTGGTGTAGTCAGGCTTATGGGGTTAAACATGGAACAGGAACAATCGTTCATTCTCCTCTAGGATTTGACCTAACAATTACCAGTCTCTTCTCACCTTTGTTGGTAGGTAATCAAGTAGAAATTCTCAAACATGACCAAAGCGTTGAGACTCTGAGTAATTCTCTACCTCATCATTCCAATTTAAGCTTAGTTAAGATTACACCTGCTCACCTAGAGTTGCTCAATCAGCAAATATCATCAAGAGAAGCAGCAAATCGAACCAGAGCATTCATTATCGGTGGAGATAACCTATTAGCAGAAAATATTGCATTCTGGCAAGAATTTGCTCCTGAAACAATGCTGGTCAATGAATATGGACCAACAGAGACAGTAGTGGGTTGTTGTATTTATCAAGTACCGATTGACCAACATCATTCCGGTTCGATTCCCATTGGGCGACCAATTGCCAATACACAAGTCTACATTTTAGACTCGAAACTACAACCTGTACCGATTGGTGTGCCAGGAGAATTGCACATTGGCGGTGCAGGCGTGGCAAGAGGGTACCTCAACCGCCCCGATTTAACAGTGGAAAAATTTATCCCCAACCCCTTTAACAATTCACTCATCACCTGTAACTCGTCAAAATTATATAAAACAGGGGACTTAGCACGTTATTTACCCTCTGGCAACATCGAATACCTGGGGCGCATCGATAATCAGGTAAAAATCCGAGGCTTCCGCATCGAATTGGGAGAAATCGAGGCAGTATTGAGCCAACATGAACATGTGCAATTATCTGTAGTCATCGCCCGTGAAGACATTCCCGGAACTAAACGCCTAGTCGCCTACATTGTACCGCACACAAATGTGACACCCACTCTCAGCGAACTGAGTCAATTCTTCAAGTCCAAGCTACCAGACTACATGATACCCACTGCAATGGTGATCTTGGAATCCCTACCGTTAACTCCCAACGGCAAAGTAGATCGCCGTGCCTTACTAGTACCAGAATTACGCACAAAAATAGAAGGGAGTAGTGCGCCCCGCACTCCTGTGGAAGAAAAATTGGTCCAAATTTGGTCGCAAGTTCTCAGAGTCGAGCGTGTCGGCATACATGATAACTTCTTTAGTTTAGGAGGAGATTCGATCCTCAGCATTCAAATCATCGCTAGAGCAAAGCTTGTCGGAATCGAACTGACCATCAAACAACTATTTGCTAATCAAACAATAGCGGAATTAGCCACAGTCGCAGGCACAACAAAAGCACTATCAATCGCACAAGAATTAGTCACCGGGACATTACCCTTAACACCAATTCAACAATGGTTTTTTGAGGAAAAATTACGCGAACCATACCACTTTAATCAATCATTTCTACTTACAGTCCCATCTGATATCAAGCTGGAATTCTTAGAGCAAATCTGGCAACATCTACTTTCACATCACGATGCTCTCCGCTTAAGATTTACGCAAACTGATGGTACTTGGCAGCAAATTCACGCGCATCCCACTCAGACAAATAAAATTCTCTGTTTCGACTTATCGACAGTAAGAGAGCGTGAACTTCACACGGAGATTGAAACTACAGCCAATTCCTTACAAGCAAGTTTGAATTTATCAGAAAATTTGGCACAAGTGGCATTGTTCAGGTTGGGGAACCATCAAGCACGATTACTGATCATCATTCACCACTTGGTTATAGACGGTGTATCCTGGCGGATACTGTTAGAAGATTTGCAGAGCGGCTACGAGCAACTCACTCAAGGCAAAGCAATTCAACTCCAGAGCAAAACCACCTCTTTTAAAGATTGGGCATTTCATCTACTCGAATATGCCCAATCAAATCGCTTAAAATCAGAACTGGCTTATTGGTTGAGTGCTTCAAATTCCGAAGTTTCTCCCATCCCCATCGACTATGCAACTGGAGTAAACACAATTGCCTCCAGGAGTACAGTATCAGTGTCATTAACTGTCGATGAAACTTATTCCCTCCTGCAAGATGTGCCGAAAGCTTATAACACACAGATTAATGATGTCTTGTTAACTGCCTTAGTGTTGGTTGTGAGCAGATGGAATAATTCTGAATCTATGTTGTTCAACCTAGAAGGTCATGGGCGGGAAGATATTATTGATGGTGTTGATTTATCACGCACAGTCGGTTGGTTTACAACGCTTTTCCCAGTCGTTTTAACATTGGAAGCGATAGACGAAGAAAATATTG
This sequence comes from uncultured Scytonema sp., assembly GCA_937873135.1. Classification (GTDB taxonomy): domain Bacteria; phylum Cyanobacteriota; class Cyanobacteriia; order Cyanobacteriales; family Nostocaceae; genus Rhizonema. Next base: position 18,676 of record CALMVQ010000227.1, read on the forward strand.
CTGAGGTTTTAAAATCAGTCAAAGAACAATTACGTGCCATTCCCAATAAAGGCATTGGCTACGGCTTATTGCGCTATTTGAATGAAGATCCACAAATTAGTGCCCAGCTACAGACAATTCCCACTGCACAAATTAGCTTCAATTATCTGGGTCAATTTACTCAAGTTCTGAATACATCGTCTGTAATGCAATTGGCGAGTGAGAAAAGTGGACAAAACCAGAGTTTACAAGGTGAGCGCTCTCATCTACTGGATATTAGTGCCATTATTGCCAACGAACAGCTACAAATAGATTGGATATACAGCAGTCATATCCATCAACACAAAACTATTGAGAATCTTGCTTTTGAATTTGTGGAAACGTTGCGATCGCTCATTGCTCATTGTTTATCCAAAGAACATGGAGGTTATACACCAACCGATTTCCCCTTAATCAAACTTAACCAGTTAGAGCTTGATGGAGTCTTGGCAAGACTCGCATTAAAACCAGAACGGCAAAGCCACTGGCAAAATATTGAGGAGATTTATCCCCTATCGCCGATGCAAGAGGGGATGCTGTTTGAAAGTTTGTCTGCTCCTTCAACAGGCGTGTATTTTGAGCAAATCACTTGCACTTTCACTGGTTCCTTCAATGTCGAAGCCTTCGAGCAAGCTTGGCAGCAGGTAGTTGCAAGGCATTCCATCTTCCGCACGGCTTTTGTTTGGGAGTCCTTGAGCCAGCCTGTGCAAATTGTCTATCGACAGGTTCCGGTGAGTGTCGATACATTAGACTGGCGAGAGTTATCAAAACTTGAGCAGTCAGCGCAATTAGAAACGTTTCTGGATTCTGAGCGACAACAGGGTTTGCAATTGTCACCAGCGCCATTGATGCGACTATATCTGCTTCACATAGATGAGAATACTTATCAGTTTGTTTGGAGTGTTCATCATTTATTGCTTGATGGTTGGTCGTTCCCGTTGGTTTTTCAAGACTTATTTGAGTTTTATCAAGCAATAAATGATGGTTCTCCTTTAGCGTTACCACCGACACTCAGCTATCGCAATTATATTGCTTGGTTACAGCAACAAGATCAAGATAAAGCCAGAGAATTTTGGCGACAAAAACTTCAAGGTTTTAGCGCTCCTACTCCCTTGACAGTGGATAAACCATTGTCCAACCGCTCTGATAATTCCAGCTATAGTGAACAAGTTC
>CALMVQ010000228.1 GCA_937873135.1 uncultured Scytonema sp.
CCCTAATTTTAATTATGGGGATTCTCTTTTTACTTTTTACTTTTTACTTTTTAAATTATAATGGATACCCCTCATCGACTGGCTACTGGTAAGGCTGTTTTCAGCACTACTTAGTTCCAAACGTGTATAAGAGTAATACAAAGTATTTTAATGTGCTATCTATCAATGGTAAGTTGACAGAGTGCAAAAATGTTGATAAAGGCATCATGGATAGTTGGAACGAACGCCCCGCCTACGCCTGCCTTTGGAAATCTAATTGTTAGGGTGGGTACCGCTCATCCCCTACCTGCGTAACTCAAACAATCAAAAACCGCTTAACCTTCCTGAATTTCATCACTGCCTTCATTGTTTTTCACGAGCACGATTAAACACAAACAACTTGCAACTAGCTTGATGAAACTTAAAGCTCCACTTTTCAACACCATAAAAGCGCCTAATCCGATCAAAATGAAAGGTACAAGATAATTGCCGTAGCGAGTGATGACAAAAGCAATTTCTCTTTGGTGAGTCAATTTGTAGACTGCGTAACACCAAACTCCAATTAGGAGAAAGAAAACGGTTATTATTACCAAAACACTTGCTATGTCGCTGCTAGCAAATAATGGTAAGTAAACGCTAATGTTGTCGCTACCATTAGCAAACGTCACAGCAGCTACACTGTAAATCTGAGGAGAAAGAAAATTACCAAAAATGGAGTCCTCATGCTCTATTTCCTCTGAAACCTCCGCCACTGATTCGTCTTGCCAATTAACTAAACGGCTAATACCTATTGCCATTGGGATTAAACCAAGTAATCCAATCCAATTTTGTGGTAAGATTAAACCTCCAAATAAACCGGAAAGACTGACAAGAACTAGTGCAGTGAAACCTAAATATTGACCCGCAACAATCTGCGAGTGAGTGAAAGTCGTATTTACTTGAGAAAAAAACAGCAATAGGATGACGATATCATCAATATTAGTGGCACTAAAGGCAACTGCCCCCGTGCTAATTGCAGTGAAGAACCAATTCATTGCTGTTCCCTGATGTTTGTTTGATTATTAATTTTTTCTAGTCATTACAGCCCCTAATCCTGTAAGGGTGGGTTTGACAGAACAAGGCAAAAGTTAAAAGTAAAAAGGCACTCATAAAGAAAAAGAAAAATCGGTTTCAAGCCCCCAAATCGATGGAAAAACAAAAAATATTTTTTTAAGGGGACACATAGTGCGAGAAAAAAAGGTGAACGTAAGATCCCCTAATTTTAATTATGGGGATTCTCTTTTTACTTTTTACTTTTTACTTTTTACTTTTTAAAGAATATCGGATCTACCCAGATGTTATCTATAATTAAACCCGCCCCTACTGTCTTAACTACGATTTATGCATCTAAATATAACTATAAGTGAGCTTGGGACGGCTGTTGCTACAGGAGTAACCGCCTTTGCGGCAACTAATATCGATGACATAATCATCCTGCTGTTATTTTTTTCTCAGGTGAATGAGAATTTCCGTTGGTGGCATATTGTGATTGGCCAGTATCTGGGTTTTACAGCCATTGTCATTTTTAGCTTACCTGGGTTTTTTGGTGGCTTGGTAGTCCGAAGAGAATGGATTGGATTACTGGGGCTACTACCTATTGCGATTGGTTTGAAACAACTTCTTCATCGGGAACAAGAAACGACGGAACTTCAAACAGTTACCAACATTTTTCAGCCATCTTCACAGCTTCATCCCATACAGTCTTTTCTGTTTAGTGTTTTCAATCCCCAAACTTACAAAGTGGCAGGGGTAACGTTTGCCAACGGTGGTGATAATATCAGCATTTACATACCATTGTTTGCTGGAAACAATCTTATCAGTTTAGGCATCATTCTCAGTATATTTTTTGTGCTGGTAGGGGTTTGGTGTGCGATCGCCTACTTATTTGCTCGTCAACCCTCAATCTCCGGTACGTTGAGTCGCTACAGTAATGCTATTGTCCCTTTTGTGTTGATTGCTCTGGGTCTGTTCATTATGTATGAAAGAGGTACGTTCGGGTTATTACTAAATATAACGTAAGTTTTGTATTATTTAGCACTTTCAAGATAGCATACTTAGATTTGGCATCTGAATTCTTTTCATCGCTAAATGCTGATGTTAATAAATTAATTTGCAACTTACCATCAGCAAAAGTGTATAAATGACAAACCTAAGTGGGCGTTGAGGAGCTATTTGACAAAGCTGCGCACCTACCATGATCCCTGGTATAGAACCTAACCATATAGGTAATACTAGACTCCAGTCAACTGTTCCCAAGGTAAGATGTCCCAAAGACGTGAAGAATAATAGAATCGCTGCTTGTGAAATATCTGTACCAACTAATTTACGAGCATCTAGGGGAAAAAAGCCAATCAGAACTAGTGCAAACATAGAACCGGACGCCACGCTGGTTAAACCTACCAAACAGCCTAAAACGGCTCCTACTATCGTTGTCAAAACTCGACCAGAGGTAGTTTGTAAGTCTAGCTTTGGGAGGTCTATTAACTCAAGTTTTGGCAAAAAAGTCAACAGAAGTAACTGTATTAATGCCAACAATGTGACAAAAAAAATCATCAATCCAACTAAATGGAGCAGGATGTCATTGAGGTTATCGTCCCCAGTTTGCTTCAAAAAGTGTAGAATTCCTACCCCAAAGAGCGATCCGGGAACACTGCCTAATACCAGCCATTGAACGATCTCTATGTCAATGGTTTTCTGTTGCCAGTGCTTGAAACCACCAACAAACTTCATGGATGTGGCAGCTACAACATCAGAACTCACAGCGATCGCCGGCGGGACTTGGAAGAGAAAAATTAACATTGGCGTAATCAGGGATGCTCCACCAATTCCCGTTAAACCTACAATGACGCCAACGAAGAAGCTGAAAAGTGGTAGTAATGAGTGGTCCATGATGATACAGTCTAAAGTGTTGTACGCTATCTCTATGATAAATACATAATTCCGATTGTATTGCCGTATTTGTATTTATAGTGATTGAGAATGATGAAATCTGACTTTGGCAAGCTTGGACAGTCCTTTGTCAACTTTTTCCGACAACTACTCGTTGCTCATTGGCGTTCTCTGCTGTTGTTATCCATTGGGGTTTATTTACCTCTGCAAATTTTTGGGTTGTTGGCTGTGAAGGTATGGGTGAATGAAGGTGGTTTTCCGTGGGATGAATCTATTTTGGTAGCGATTCATCAATCATCACAGGTACAACTAGATGTGTTTGCCGCAAGACTCACGAAGCTTGGTTCTTCTCGGACTGTGATACCCGTTGTCTCTGTCATCGGGTTGGTATTTTTAGCCCTAAGACGTTGGCGAACGGTGACATATTTACTGACAACAGCGTTGGGAAGCATCATCATTAACCGTACAACAAAGGAGTTCATGCATCGAATACGTCCCCACTTGTGGGAGTCACCTTCTCCCGAGTTGGATTTCTCTTTTCCCAGTGGTCATGCAATGACAAGTATGACACTGGTAGCAGCGTTAGTCATTTTGACTTGGGGAAGCGTTTGGTGCTGGTTGATTTTGATTGTGGGAAGCTTGTTTGTCTTGGTAATTGGCTGGACACGACTGTATTTGGGAGTTCACTTTCCCAGTGATATTCTGGCAGGCTGGATGGTTTCAGTCGCTTGGGCAATTGGCGTTAGTTTGATTATCAAACCACATTTGATTCAAGCAGGTGTCATCACCGAAGCTCCCCCTGTGGAAGAAACGACATTGCTTCCTGACGAAACTGAGTAAGTTGGCATGAAGAAACGTTATTCATTAGTTGTTAGTTGTCAATAGTTTTAATAATCACTTTCTTTGAGGGAACTTTAATAAACATCACAATTAAATGCGATATAAATTACCATAACTTTATATAAAATGAGTTATTATTTTAGTACTAACGTTCTTATGGAAGGGCGTGAAGCCATGAAATACAAGGTTTACGAGCTAATTGGCGAAAACTGCATGAGCCGACAGGCTGGGGAGGAAATCTATAATTTGATTTATCCCAAACTCCAAGCAGGGGAGTCAGTAGACCTAGACTTGACTGGCGTAAGAAGATTATTGTCTGTGTTTTTCAACTTTGCTATCGGTCAATTGCTTCGTGACATCAAAGCTAAAGACTTGGATCGGCTTCTGGTTGTATCTAACCTAAGCCCTGTTGGTCAACAGACTTATGACAATGTAATTGAAAATGCAAAGTATTACTACTCAGATGAGCAGTATCGCAAAGCCGTAGATGAAATGATTCTGGAACAATCTCTCTGTTCGTAATCGATGAAACAGGAGTCATTAACCAAGATTATTACCGATGATGGTGATTATGTGACAGTACCAGGAATTCAGATGTTTACTGCTAATCCAGGAGTAATATCATGTCCGGTAGCACAACCATAATACAAGAACCCCACCCC
>CALMVQ010000229.1 GCA_937873135.1 uncultured Scytonema sp.
GGCACTCATAAAGAAAAATAAAAAACGGTTTCAAGCCCCCAAATCGATGGAAAACCAAAAAATATTTTTTAAGGGGACACATAGTGCGAGCAAAAAAGGTGAGCGTAAGATCCCCTAATTTTAATTATGGGGATTCTCTTTTTACTTTTTACTTTTTACTTTTTACTTTTTACTTTTTAAGGAGTTTCAAACTCCGGATGTCGAACACATGTCGGAGAATTGGATACGATTAGTATTGTTAGCTTACGTACAGTTGTGGGCTGCCAGGGAGGAGCGCAACACATTTACCCAGACCGTGGGAGCGTCCCAACGAACTCAGCATCCTGTTGTCAAAAGCTATCAAAATCAACACCTAATAATCAAATTGCTGCGTAAATTTTCTGATCATCCGCGCATCCGCTTATCTTTAAATGTTCTATGACTCAGAGCCAACCAACTGCAATTGAAGGCATTTACGAAGTGTGTATTGGCGTTCCAGAGCCAATTGCAGCGATTCAATACTGGGAGCAGTTTGGCTACTGCATTGGTCAAGTTGGTGAATTATCAGCAGCAGCAGCCAAGCAATTATATGGAGTAGATTCATCTTTACACGCCATTCGCCTTTACCACCAAAATGCAGATCATGGTTTGATTCGCCTTATGGTTTGGCAAAATCCCACCAACGAAGGGTTGGGAATGGGCTCAATGAAAGTGAAGGGAAATCGTTGGGCAACAACTTTAACGAATGATGTCCTCAATATCTTAAATCATGTGGAGGAGGCAAAAGCAGCTCATGGGGCAATCAAGTTCACCAATGCTCACTGGGAAGTCATTGACAATAAAGATAGGAAAAGCCGTCCTTTCATCGATTCCGCAATTGGGGTACGAGAAGTACTTATGCTGCAACCTTTGACGCGACAGGTTTTATTTCAAAGGTTTGGCTATACACTACCACATTACGGAAACGTCCACAAAACTTCTCCGCTCAAAACAAGCCAATTCACCCATATGGGAATTGTCATTCAGGATGATAGCTTGAAAACACTCTCGTTTTATGAAGAAGTTTTAGGTTTGCTGCGGGTGCGTGATAATGTAGAAACAAGCTATGAATCTTCACTCGCAAGTCGAGAGATTTTCGACCTCCAGAAGAGTGAAAAGTTTTTTGTCACCGCTTTTGATGATCCACGATCTTCTAAGACGGACTTGTTAGCAGCACGAAGTGGCAGACTTTATATCATTCGTTTTCCCAGTACTCTCAAACTGGATTCGCGGTTTGAAACCGCACAACCCGGCTGCTTAGGAATGTGTTTGTACACTTACCGAGTGCGTGGATTAGATTTGTACTGCGATCGCATCAAAGCGAGTCCTGTACAAAAGTATACAATTGTTGTTCCCAACGAATTCGGTGAACGAAGTTTCTCTTTCGTTGCACCAGATGGCTATTTCTGGACTTTGTTAGAAAATTAAGCAACATTTATAACTCAGTGCTGTGAGAGGCAAAATGTTTCTCAATAAGTGTAGGAACTTGTTCGGCTTGAATACGGCTGTATCGGGTTTTATCTGGCATGACTAAATTTGGTCCGGCTTTACAATTTTTCATACAACCAGTGGCTTGGATTGTGATCTGCGAATCTAAATCGCGATCGCCCAAGGCTTTCTGGAGTGCGTGACAAACTTCTTTACCACCACGTTTCATACAATCTGACTTTTGACAGACCAAAATAGCGGTTTTCCCTCTTCTTCGCTTCGGTTCATTTGGGAGATCGGGAGAATTGTGCAAAGAATTCTCTCCCACACTTTCTCTTTCCCGGAGCTTCTCCTCAATTCTTGCCGCCATGACTCGCTCGGCTTTCAGTTTGACTTCACCCGTTTTGCGATCAGACTTTTTTTCACCCGCTACCTGCAGCCAAGTACCTGGTGGTAACTGCCAATCAAAAGTTGCTCGTAAATGTTTAGCGAGTTTAATATAACGTTCACCTTCAGAGGTCGATAGCATTAAGCCTTTGAGCTTATAGCTGTCTTCAATGACGAAATTGAGAAACCGTCCTTCAAGACAAAATTCTGATATCTCAGTACTGTAGGATTTACTCATTATTTTATTTTTTATTTTATCAAAGACAAGTCACTAAGTACAGTATTTCACAAGTTTGTAGCGTTATTGAGTTCCACAAAGCTTTACTTTGTGGGTTGCTCAATGCGTCACGGATATATGAAATGGTGTACTAAGCACAATGCCAGGAGAATTCAAGATTCCGAATCAAGTCTTGACGCGAGGCTGAAAATTGCTGCATCACACTCCAAAGTTGAATAGCCGCCAAAGTCGTCATAATTTCAACGGTTAATGGCTGGTTAGTCTCACACCAACACTGAATCCCCAACTCCTGCAAACGTTGATAAACCTGCCATCGATCTGCCCAATTAACCTGAACAACGTGCTTTGATTGCGTTTGTGAAAGTAGTGGTTCCAAAACAATTTCCCTCAAAGTGCAACAACCTCGCAGTAGTGACCAGATTTTACCCCTAATTGTTGTTATTCTTAGGAGTTTGGTCTCTTTCACTAAGAATAACTTAAGTGCAAATACTTCTCAACAAATTTTGATAAAAAAACTACAATTTTCTACCTAAAGTCAGTTGCAAGTATCGCTCACTGGGATTTTCAAATTAAAAAGCTTGAAGTAAAAGGCTTTTGGCGGCTTGGGATGGAAGATTTATTTCCGCACTCAGTATTAGGAAAGATAATTATCAAGCAACCGTTAGGTTCTTTCACGCTTTTAACAGGTAATGTCAGTAATGGCAAAGAAGTATCTGCCCCCTTTTTTCCAAGGCAGGACTGATTGATTGACAAAATTTATCAAATATGCAATGAAGATTTTCTATTTTCTACTAGTAGATTGTCAAGCTTAAATTGAGGGGTTAATTTAGTTCGTACGTAGTTGCGCTTCAGCGCGCTCATCGCAACTACGTACCCATCAAATTAATCTGGACATAATACGGAGAGTTTATGACAACTAAATAACCTGAGTTCGGGTTAAGCAGAAGAGGGTACCCTTTGTTAATGATCGCATATCATGTCCGGTTGAATACCCATACTTAAGACTGACGCGGGGACACACAGGATGCGGAGAAGTTTTTATTATTGGCAATTAGACGGACTTGATAGCACTTCTTGATAGTCTCTACTTCCTTCACATTACCTAATTCTGGTTGCTATTTTTGGCGAGCGCAATTCTATCCCCCCCCTGAACGGTTACTCTCGAAGTTTTAGGTCAGAGCTTTTCCGTTAGACGCTTTTGCTCACACCACCAATAGGTACGAATCCAAGTTGTTCATAAAGTTTAGCCTGTCTTCCACCCGGAACTGTGGATATTACAAGAGCATCTTGTTCTCTTACAATTGGATGTTCTTGAACGTAGCGAATAATTGCTGTCCCTATACCACGACGCGATAATAGTGAGTGCCAACGGTTCAGAAGGGAAGAAATGTGCTTCTTGAATTGAATTTAAATATAGCTGTTGTTAAATTTAATGAAGGTTTTTTATCTTGATATGTAAGTAGATGGGTGGGAAAATTTATAACTATGTCATCGTGAATCGAGCAAAGCGAAGTGAATCAATCACAAGGGTTTTGAGCTTTTTACATTTCGTTACATAGTTAGGTTTATATGAGCCAACCTACTTATAAGCAATTAAAGCAGCTATAACATTAACCATAAAATTACAAATGCCCTCCGGGTGACGCTCGTGCCGACGCTACGAACGTCGCTAACGAAGATCGGTGACGCTTCTTCTGGTGCGAGACGCTACGCGAGCGTCGCTAACGAAGATCGCAGTTGCTACAACGGGGGGAACCGTCTCACCAAAAGACTGAAAAATCTGCCAGCCTCATTACAAGTAAGGGGTTTAGAGCCAACGTTGAAGCGGAAAAATCGCCCCAATTGTCAACTGGTATACAAAAAGAACAACTTTTCATGGGGCGATTTTTCCGGAGGCTGGCAGATTTTTCTAGGTAAAAGCCCAACCCCAACGCAATATAGGAATGCACTGGCTCTCTGTCTTCTCAAGAGCGGAGACGCTGCCTTGAACAGCACTGGCTCCGCAACGCACTGCTCACTACGATGACGAGTATGTTGAATTTGGGATATATTTTTTAAGGTCACCCGATAACTGGCAGGCAAGGAATTAATACTTTCAATGGCGATCACTTCCCTTAATTTGTGGCAACTTCACCCTCGTTTTTAATTTACTTTTCTAACCTCTGCCAAAAAGCTTGCCTTTGTAACACATCGGATATAAGTTGCGATTATTGGATATTTCCTATAAGATGAGAACGTGAATGAAGGAAAAAACCGACCTTAAGCCCGTATGCTGGTTAGGGGACACGCTCAAAACGCTGCGGAGTTTCCCTGACGAAGTGCAGGACGACATAGGGCACGGGTTATTTCTGGTGCAGAGCGGACTCACGCCGCAGGATGCGAAGCGCCTGAAAGGATTTGCCGGAGTCATTGAGATAGTTACCCGCTTCGACGGAGAAACATACAGAACGGTTTACACGACAAAAATTGCGGACAAGGTCTATGTGCTGCATGTTTTTCAGAAAAAATCAAAGTCCGGCATCAAGACACCACAGCAGGACATAGACCTGATTGCGAGCAGATTGAAAGAAGCACACCACAGGGAGGGCGTATAATGAAGGAAGAAATCAAATGCTATGAAGGCTCCGGCAATGTCTTTGCTGATATTGGCTTGAAAGACGCCGACGAACTTTTTGCGCGTGCGCAAATCGGAGTTGAAGTGCTGAAAATCCTGAAAGACCGTAAGCTGAAACAGCGTGAGATAGGAGAATTACTTGGTATCAAGCAAACCGAAGTATCGCATCTTGTCAATGGACGTTTTAGCCGTTTTAGTGAAGGAAAATTACTAGCTTTTCTGAAGAAGCTCGACCGTAAAGTGATGCTGGTTATCAACCAGGAGGATAATACACACGGCATTTCTTTATCGCTATGAGACAGTGCTATCCAAGGCGTAACTATTAATAGAGGGGTCTCAAACTATTAATCTTTCGTAGCGAGTCGCAAAGCCACGGGTAAGTGAGGCAATTAGGACTCTTAAGACTTAATAGTCCGTTTGAAGCTTTGGTGATTCTAGGGGCAAGTCCTGGGACAAAATGATTTTGACGTATTGTATCGCAAAGTGATTTGAAACCCCTTAAATTGCTTTTTGAAAGGTTTTTTTGCTGCCTATTGCCCGAATGGTGCCGTTTTCAACCTATTGGTTGGTGAGCGCTCTCAAAGTGGCACGAAAATAACCCGCTTGATCCTAATACTCCACCTTAATACCCTTTCTGGGGCTAAGGCTAGAGAAGCTAACAGGAGATGCCAAGCAGTTAAAACATTGCGATAACCAGCTTTGTTGCAATTATCTACTAGCTCAATTTACGAAAAAAAGTAGCTTACAGCGAACTTTTTTTCGCAAAGCTATGTTATATTGGATTCAGTCGGGTTGAAAGGAGATATTTGCCATTCACTGGATCACTTTGTGGTCTGAGGAAGAAGGGAAACCAACTTCTATCGTGTTTGCAGTGTGGGTATCAGTGAAGATACCTCAGAAATACTGAGAGCGATCGCACAATCAGTGCAAGGATCAATGCAAGTCAAGTCTGAGACAACTACCACTGAAAGTCTCACTACACATCACCAAGCACACTAGCGCAGCCCAGGCAACTTGCTGCGTTCGGTATAGGAAGAGTTTAAACTGCCGTCTCCTGGTTTGTTTGAGGCAACCCTCATTCACACTCTTGTGATTGAGTGCAAGCAAACCTACGTTAAGGAGTTCTTATGAACAACCAAAACCCTGACAAACGGCAGAAGCAGTTGAAAAAGCGTAAGTATAAGCAGTGGCTAAAATGGCTCTGCAAACCTGAAACGCTCCGTCTGCTATTTCAAATTGGTCCGGTTATTTTCAGAATGTTGAAATGGCTGATCGATTTTTTGCAGAACTAGACTGCTAACCCTTCTATACAACCTTTTAAAAAACCTTCTAGCTAAAAGAGGTGAGATATGCTGAATGAAGCTCTAAGGTTGATGAGGGTTTTCCATGACTTATCGCAAAAAGAGTTAGCGGAAAAACTAAAAATATCCAAGTCGTATCTTTCGGAAATCGAGTCGGGTAAAAAGACTCCAACACTTGACTTGCTCAATCGTTATTCAGAGTTTTTTGATATACCTGTATCCTCGATTATGTTTTTCTCGGAAAGCTTGAGCAAAGATGTGAAAACAGAAAAGCTGAGGACATTTGTATCCTCTAAGATTCTGGCAATCCTCAATTTCATTGCTGAAAGGTCTGGTCATTCTTATGCTGAGGAGTAGATATAAAGAGTATCAATTAGACCAGTCACCCTTTTACTGCTTGAAATCTAAAGAAAGACTTGCAAAGCTATTGCAGATAAGTCAAAACAAACTCGAAATACTTACCCTTTCAGAAGATTTGTACATAGAGCGAGACAGATTTGATCCAAAGAAAAAAAAGTCTCGTCTGGTGGAAGAGCCAAAGCTCCCCTTAAAGCGAGTTCAGAAGCGGATTGAAGAGCTTTTGAAGCGAATCAAGATTCCGGATTACATATATGCTCCAGCAAAGGGACGTGGCTATATCAGTAATGCTAAAGCTCATGTAAATGCGGCTGTAGTCAGGAGTCTTGATATCAAAAAATATTTCCCTTCTACACCATCGAGGCGTGTTTATTGGTTCTTCCACAAACAAATGAAATGTTCTTCAGATGTTGCTGGCATCCTAACAAAAATCTCGACTTTCAAAAATCATCTGCCGACTGGAAGTCCATTAAGTCCTATACTTTCCTACTTTGCCCATATTGATATGTGGGAGGCAATCAATAAAATGGTAGAGGGTGCAAGTTGCACTCTAAGTAGTTACGCAAAATTAATTATATATTTTTCTCCATAATTACGAAATAT
>CALMVQ010000230.1 GCA_937873135.1 uncultured Scytonema sp.
GACTACAAAATTTGTAAGCGATCGCCCTTTGGAAAAAAGTTTGTGATCTACTGAATATAGATGGTCCGGCAGTCACCACAACAATCTTATCTGGATGGAGTAACTCACGAGCTGCTTGATTGACTTGAGCAAGGGTAATTGCTTGGATTTTTTCAGTAAATAAACGTAGTTCTTCTTGATCCAGCCCATACACTTCATTCATCAGAACTCTATGTGCTAATTCATCTACATTAGCCAATGAAACCGTATAATTACTGAGAATATTATGTATGGCTGTTTCCACTTCTAATGGAGTCACGCCTTTTTGATGGATTTGCTGAAGCAGGTGTTGGGTGCTGGCGATCGCCTGTGTGGTATCTTCTGGACTGGTTTGTATCTCAATCGAAAATGTCCCAAAATTTCTACCTGCGTTGAAGTCGCTATATATTCCGTAGGTTAAACCTTGGCGATCGCGCACTTCCGCACCCAATCTACTTGACAAGGTATCACCACCTAAAATCTGATTCAACACTATAGCTGCGTAAAACCGGGGGTCTTTGCGGTTAATACCTGTGTTCCCCATATAAGTAATGGCTTCGGCTTTACCTGGAAGGATTGGGTTGACACGCACAACTCCATTTGGCATCAATACTCGTGGATATTTCAAGGTTGGAGGTGAACCACTCGCTTTCCAATCACCAAACTTAGCTTTAATCAGCAATCGGACTTCAGCAGGGACAAAATCTCCTACTAAGGCTAACACCGTAGTATCTGGACGATAATGTTTTGCTTTGAAAGCTATAACATCTTGACGACTCAGAAACTGCAAACTTTTCTTTGTGGCAAACTGATGTAAGGGATGCTGTTTTGGATAAACTGATTGGACAAATGTTCTTTTAGCTACCTCTGAAGGATTGTCCAAATCTTGCTCGAGAGTAGTTAAAGCTTTTTCACGACTTAGTTCTAACTCTTTTTCAGGAAATGTCGAATTTTTAACAACGTCTGCCAAAGTCTGAACTAAAACAGGCAAGTCTACTGCTAAACCACTCCCTTGGATCTGTACACCTTCGCGGTAAGGTTCAAAGTTTAGACTTGCCCCCCGATCTTCCAAAGCTTTGGCAATAGTAAAGACATCTTTAGTTTTCGTTCCATTCACCAAGTTTTGTGAAACAAGTGCTGCTAATCCAGCTTTACCCTCAGGGTCAAATTCTGTACCAGCTTTGACATAGCCACTCAACGTGACTGTAGGAGTATTTTTACTGGGTAATAGTAACACCTGTAAACCATTGCGTAATCTAAAGTGCTGTGGTGAGACGTGCGTCGTTGGCGTGCTATCTGCTAAATTCACCGGTGGTAAGTACTTTGCTACATCTGAGGAAGACACAGGTGCGCCGTTCGAGAAGTTTTCCGTGATGCGTGTATAATTTGCCTTACTACCCCCATTCTTTTGGATCTGAGTTGGTTCAAAAAAGCCAACTGTGCGTGCCTCATGTTTAAGATATTTGTTTGCCACACGTTGCACATCAGCTGCCGTTACTTGACGAAGGGCTGCTAGATAATTTGTGGTATAGCGATAATCACCAGCAGTTGTTTCATCGTTGCCCAATTGCATTGCTAGATTGTTGATATCACGGTTACCCAAGGTGACTGTAGCTTCTAGCTGCTTCTTAGCTCGGCTCACTTCTTCTTGTGTGACTTCTTTTTGGCTAAAATCAGCCAGAGCGTGACTAAGAGCCGAGTCAATTGTCCTCAAATCTTGAGTCTTAAATGCAACTACTGATATTTGATACCAACCTAACTCTAGTAGGTTAACAACAGAACCCGTAACATCACTAGCTAAACCAGATTCTACCAATGCCCGCTTGAGGCGAGAGTTTCGTCCTTCTGTCAAGATGCTATCCATAACATCCAAAGCTGGCACATCCGGGTTATTAACATCCGGTAACGGATACACCGCTTGCAATAACGCTCCGGCTCCGGGTTCTCGTAACACAATCGGGGAGTGGGAGAGGGGGGAAGTCAGAGAGTCCGGAAAAGTCTTTCTATTCTCCAGTGCTGACTTCTGTCGGGGCGATTTTGTCAAGCTCTTAGCTGGATCTAAGATGTTTTGTGGATTAAACCCGCCCTGAGTGACTCTCTTCGGGATTTTTTCAAATATTTCCTTAACTGTTTTCAGAGTCGGTTCGGTTGAGAAATCTCCGACAATTACCACAACAGCATTATTGGGATTGTAGAAGTTGTGATAGTACTTCTGCACCTCCTCGACTTGAAACTTCTCTACATCGGCTTTCGTGCCTCCAATCGGCAACCCGTAAGGATGGTTGGGAAATACTGCTCGCATCACAGCCCGGTTGAGACGGTAATCAGGGCTATTTTCGTAACCCTGTAACTCAGAAATGACTATACGCTTCTCTTGTGATAGTTTCTTAGCATCAATCAAAGCATTTTGCATTCTGTCTGCTTCCAACACCAAAAGTGCTTTCAGCTTGTCACGTTCCACAGTATTGTAGTATGCCGTTTGGTCATAATTAGTGAAAGCGTTTGAGTCACTGCCTAAAGCACTCAACAATCTTCCAAATTGAATTGGTCGGTCTTTAGTACCTCTAAACATCATGTGTTCCAACTGGTGCGCAATACCATTGACTCCAGGTTCTTCGTTACGCGATCCAACCTTATACCACGCCTGCACAGTCACGACCGGGGCAGTATGGACTTCCTTTGTCAGGACGGTAAGACCATTTTCCAACACTATCTTTCGGACATTATCTGTAACTGAATGTGAAGTTTTTTTTATTACCTCTATTTTATGAATACTTGCCCAATCAGATAGAGCAGAAAGTTGACTGTAAGCCGATTTATTACCAAATAAATATACCGTAATTAGCCAAACAATCAATATTAAAATAGAGGTACGACGTCGATACAAGGTGGAAAATACTGACATATATTCAATTTTTTTCGCGTGTTATTTAAATAACAAATTTTTTGTATCAATATAGAATAATCTCTCTCTAATTTCTGTGACTTTGGAAACAATACAGACGAAGAGAGCGATTATTTTCTAAAAAAAGTAATTTAAGAATTGACTAGTGAAATGCTGCAAGAAACCTGATGAATTCTAATGGCAAGCCATCAGTATCTGCAATAAAAGCTACTTCGTAAATACGAGTGCCTATTTGCTGCTGAGTAGGTTCTAAAAGTATTTTTAGAGTTTGTAATTGCTCTGGATTATTCTGAGAAGCTAATAGAAAACGTTCTTTTAAACTTGTTAAGTAGCTGGGCAAATCTGAAGTTAGATCTGTTAAATCAAATGACAGATGATAATACCCTACATAGTGTTCATCTCCGAATGAATCCGGAGCTGGTTTTGGTTCAGGAATTTGGATGAGTTCAATTCTGCCGTTTAGGCCTTCCATCCAACAAGCCAGAGTATAGCCTGTAGTGAAGCGTTCACAGACTGTAAATCCTAACTGTTCGTAAAAGGCGATCGCCCTATGGATATTCGCAGTACGGATAGAAGCGTGGTGCATAGTCTTTGTCCTTTGTCCTTTGTCTTTTGTCAAATTAACAATGACAAATGACAAATGACAAATGACAATTATTCAAAAAGTCGGAAATAAGGGTAGCGTACAGGCACACCAAGCTCTTTTTCCAAATCAAAATTAATCACTTCCCAGCAAGGTTCTTCTGAGGGCTCTGGGCTAAAATCCACTTGCAAACCATACAGTCTCGCAGATGTAGCCTCTGGCTGCTCAGAACGCCAAGGTGTACTACGTTCCAAATAGCCACTCATTAATTCCTGATAGCGTCGAGCTATAATCACTCTTGTTGCTCGATAGCCTTGAGTGTAAAGCTTATCGAGTGCTTCGTGAATTTCAAACCGAATGCCGTCAGGGTGAGTATGTTGCCGATACCATTCGCCATTCCATCTTCGCCAGTGGCGACCAGATTGCAGGTGAATTAATTCTCCTGTATTAGGATTAGCTTCAAAAGCACCATGACGGGGGCATAGATAGGTGTCTGTGAGTGTCAACGCCGCAACTGTCTGACGACAATGGGGACACTGAATTTCTGGACCAAATATTGGATACTGCAAGCCTAGATTCATCATGAAGTGCACATAAACATACTTTTATCTTCACTCGCAACCTTAGTTTTTTCTACACTGCTACTCCATCTTTTTAAGTACTTACTGTTGTAGTGGCAGTGCTGATTCCGTTGGAAGCATGCTGTTCCGTTTTTTAGGAAGCGAAAACCTCTTTAAAAAACTCTAGTGCGAATGAGTGCTTCCCATATCGCTACAGCAAGCTTTTATGCTTAGTTTCACTCTTTCACTCACCACTTATTGCTGAGCACTATTTGGTGATATGCTGGTTTTACAACCTTCTCTCTGTTCTTAAGTACATACCATATTCTTATTCTATCGTGTCTACTGCTTCCGACTGGTCTTCTCCTGATATTTCTCAAGCTGCCTTTGTTGCAGCTAATGCTATCGTCATCGGCTCTGTAAACGTAGCTACAGGAGCTAGTATTTGGTATGGAGCAGTCGTTAGAGGAGATGTAGAACGGATTGAAATTGGCAAATGCACGAATATTCAAGATGGAGTGGTCATACACTGCGACCCTGGTCAACCTACTATATTAGAAGATTATGTCACCGTAGGACATCGTGCCGTAGTACATTCTGCCTACATTGAACGTGGTAGTTTAATTGGAATTGGTGCCGTCGTTTTAGACGGAGTGCGCGTGGGTGCTAGTAGCATTATTGGTGCTGGCGCTGTAGTCACTAAAGACGTACCCCCCTTGTCTCTCGTCATGGGCGTTCCCGCTAAAGTAGTACGCCAAATTTCCACCGCCAAAGCAGCAGAACTCATAGAACACGCCGAAAGCTACCAAAAATTAGCCTTGGTTCATGCAGGCAAAGGCAATGGGGAAAATAAGTCCTGAGTCCTGAGTCCTGAGTCCTGAGTCCTGAGGAGCCAGTGTCGTGAGGTGAGCAGAGAAGTCTGGGCCACGGCTTCCGCCGATCAGAACTTCGGGGGGTTCCCCATTGAGCCGAGGAGCGTTCCTGTCTCAAGCTGTAAACATTCTTTACATATCGATAAGATTAGGAGAATTATCCGCCTCTTTAGTTAAAAATAATATGAGCACAGTTGATAAAACTTTAATCTACTTCACAAAGAGGTTCTAGATATGGATATTGATTTTCGTGTGGCAATCGTTTTAGCACCAATCGTGATTGCAGCTAGTTGGGCGGCGTTTAACATAGGTGCTGCTGCTTTAAGACAATTGCAAAGCTTTTTAAACAGAGAAGCTTAAAGCAAACGCAGCTTTATAAAACTTAACCCGGCTGTTTTTGAAAAAAGAAACAGTCGGTTTTATTTGTTGGTTATTAGTTGTTTTTTCCACTCCCTCTTCTGTGAACATCGACTCTATCCTCAAACCCTTTCAACGTTTTGGCGTCCATCTAGGACTAAAACGAATGGAAAAATTGTTGGCAAATCTGGGCAACCCTCATCATCAAGTCCCGATCATTCATGTCGCTGGCACAAATGGCAAAGGTTCTGTGTGTGCCTACCTTTCCTCAGTTCTTACTCAAGCAGGTTATCGCACAGGACGCTACACCTCTCCCCATTTAGTTGATTGGACAGAACGTATTTGCCTCAATGAACAGCCCATTTCTGCTGATGACTTTTGCCAAATGTTGCTGAAAGTTCAAGCAAAAATTCGTCCTGAGGAAGACTCGCCAACTCAATTTGAAGTCTTGACTGCTGCCGCTTGGTTATACTTTGCTGAAGTTAAAGCTGATATAGCTGTTATCGAAGTTGGGCTAGGAGGACGCTTGGATGCTACGAACGTCTGTGAAAATCCTTTAGTAACCATTCTTACTAATATTAGCCTTGAACATACGCAGGTCCTTGGTCCTACTGTCGCCCACATTGCAGCAGAAAAAGCTGGTATCCTCAAACCTGGATGTCCGGTTGTCTTGGGATCACTGCCACCAGATGCGGAAGAAGTCGTGCGATCGCGTGTTCTGGAGTTAAAATCCCCATGTCTTATTCCTCAAAGAGCGCGTCAAATAGCTCCAGGATGGGCAGAATATCAAGAAGTGAGAGGAGTAGAGGAAAAACAACCAGCAACTAACAATCCCCAGTGTGAAAATTTAAAGTCAATTAAATATCCTTTACCGTTACAAGGACAGTTTCAGTTGACTAATTCAGCATTGGCGATCGCTACAGTAGAAATCTTGCAAAAACAGGGTTGGCAAATCTCCGAGGCAGATATTGTCAACGGTATGGCAAAAACTAAGTGGCTGGGGCGGATACAATGGGTTACCTGGAACAAGCATAAATTATTGCTAGATGGCGCACATAACTCAGGTGCTGCCCAAGTACTGCGCGATTATGTTGATAGCCTTGATGGGATGGGAAGTGCGAAACCAATCCCAAATTTAAAATCTGAAATTGGTGTAACTTGGGTTATGGGATTGCTTTCCACTAAAGACCATGCGGACATCTTCAAAGCTTTACTGCGATCCAATGATCAATTGTATTTAGTTCCGATTCCCAATCACAGTTCAGCAAATCTTGGAGAATTAGCAACACTAGCTCAACATATCTGCCCAGAATTGAGCTTTTGCGGCACTTACGTAGATTTAGTATCAGGGTTAAATGCCGCTTTTACTTCCACAAATCGTTTAGTTGTTTTGTGTGGTTCGCTGTATTTAGTCGGGAATTTTTTACAGCTATTAACCATCCCCGATTAGCAATTAGCCATTAACTAACTTCTACTACTATTCCACTCTTGTGCCGCATCTTCTACAGCTTTATCAACTGTCTTTTCGCCCAGCATTGCAGCTTGTAGATTTTCATAAATTCCTTTTTGCAGGATGTTAAAATCCTTGAGTGTCGGGGTTAAAATCTCTGCCTGTTGCAGTTCTTTAGCACTCATGACACGAGCTTTATCTAGAGTTGTAGCATTTGCTGATAAATCTTTGAAGTAGCTGTCTGATAGAGATTTTAGTGTAGATGGTAGAACATTTGCCGCTTTAGCAAAGGCGAGCTGGTTTTGAGCGTTGGTTACAAATAAAGCAAATTTGAGGGAGGCATCGGGTTGTTTGGTGTCGCGTGGAATCACTATATTCATGACAGCGACATTTTTTTTACCAGTTTCACCAGTCAGTTGGGGTGCGATGGCCGTTGCTTGAGCGATTGCTGGTGCATTTTTGGCGATCGTTGTCAGAAACTCACCACCAGAGGAAAGTAGTGCCGTTTCTCCAGACTCATACAAATCTATTGCATGACGATGTCCCTGTGTCAATACTTCTTTAGGAATAAACCCTTTTTTATAAAGGTCTACCCAATATTGAAACGCTGCTTTGCCTTGAGGTGAGTTAAAAGCTGCCTTTCCATTCGAATCTACTAAAGTCACTCCCATCTGCACGAAAGATTCTATAACCTCACCAGAATCCTGCGGCACAAAGGTGACAAAAAAAGCGTATTTACCTGTCTTGTCCTTAATTTGTTGAGCCACCTGCGCTAATTCAGTATAAGTACTAGGTGGTTTACTTATACCTGCCTGTTTTAATAAATCAGTGTTATAAATGGTTAGCCGCGTGGTGAGGTACCAGGGAATTCCAAAACTCTTGCCATTTAGCGTGCTGGCTTTCCAAATATTCGGCAAATAGGAGGAACGTACTTCGTTTGGGACTTTTGCATCTAAATTCAACCAGGCATTTCGTCCTGCAAGTTGGGAAGCAAAATCCGGATTCAGATTCACAACATCAGGTGGCGTTTTTGCGGAGACAGCTGTTAAAATTTTATTCTCCATAGCGGACCAAGGTACATCAACCCAGTGAATTTTTACACTTGGGTTTTGTGTCTCGAAGGTCGTTATCAGGCTATGGAAGTAGTCGTTAAATTCAGGTTGGAGTTGCATTGTCCAAAACTCAACTGCGGTTCCTCCTGAAGATGTCTGTTTTGTGTTCGTGTCAACATGAGTACTACAACTGACAATCCAGCTTGTCAGTAAGCCGAGTAGTACCCAAATAGTTAATCTTTTAAACTTTTGAATTTGAAGCATTGTGTTTAATTGTTAATGTCTAATAGCCAATCGTTTAATTTTTCACTTTAGCAGTCCTGCGGGCAAAACTGTGGTTAAAAGCTTCAAGAATTTGTTTGGTAAATCTAATCAAGGGGTTGGCATTGAAATTGCACCACAACGCGTGAATGTCGTTAAGTTACGCAAGCAGCGTCAAGGTTTGAAATTAGACTCATTAACATCAGTGCCAGTTCCAGAAGGCATTTTTGTTGAAGGTCAAATTGCTGACCCCGGTGCAATGGCGCAATTAATTCAACAAGCCCTGAGTGAAAGTAAAATCAAAGCGAATCGCGTTGCCACTGCTGTGCCAGGGCGAGATTCGATAGTACGTCTGATACCTGTGCCAGCAGAGTTAGATGACAAAGAACTGAGGGACATGGTGCTGAACCATGAAGCAGGTTTGTACTTACCCTACGCTCGAGAAGAAGCTGATGTGGATTATCAGAAACTTGGGTACTTTGTCGATGAGGATGGCATCGAAAAGGTCCAAGTGCTGCTCGTTGCTACCCGTAAGGAGGTTACGGATACATATATAAGTACCTTTGAGTTAGCTGGATTACAAATCGATGTTTTAGAGATTAACAGTTTTGCTTTGATTCGGACAATTCGCGAGCAACTCCGGCAATATGGACCGCAAGAAGCAGGTGTGCTAGTGGATATCGAATTCGATAGCACGGAAATTGCCATTATCCTTAACGGAGTGCCGCAATTTTCGCGCACAGTTCCGATCGGGACGTATCAAATGCAAACGGCATTAGCACGGGCAATGAACTTACCCGCATCACGAGACACGCAATTGTTACAAGGCATGACTATTCCTTCAGATCTCACAGAAGGTGATAAAACTGGCATGACTGAGGCTAATCCTGGAATGGCATCAATGATGAGAGTTTTGGGAGAACTGACAGATGAACTACGTCGTTCTATCGATTTTTACCTCAATCAGGCTCTCGATTTGGAGATAGCACAGATTTTATTAGCAGGACCTGGAGGCGGTTTGGGTCAGATCAATGAGTTTTTTACACAACGATTGAATTTGCCAGCTATCCAAATAGATCCTGTTACGGCGCTGTCGTTACAAGTTGATGAAGAAAAATACCCTCTAGTCGAACGCCCTGGATTGGGGATAGTACTTGGTTTAGGAATGCGAGAGGCGTGAGGAAGAGGAGAATATTCTTGACTATTAACTCATATGATGTCCGTCAAAATCACCCAGAAACATAAAGAACCCCATTCCCAACCCTTCCCCGCCGGCGGGGAGGCGAGAAAAAGCACAGCGAGGAGTGGTGTGGGGTTCAGACGGAATTAAGGTTAATTTACCGGACATGATAGAACAACTAACAACTGACAACCAACAGTCAACAAATGTACAGCCTAGATGTCAACTTTCTCAAAGACCGCAGACCTGATCAGCTAAATTCTCAAACTACGCGAAAGCCATCTTTTTCCACTGGAGATCTAACACCTGTGTATTTGGGACTAGGCTTGGGAGTTTTTTTTCCAGTTGTAGCAGGATTGAGTTTGTGGCTTCTCGTCGCGAAAAATGCTGAGTTGGCGCAGAACATCGCCCAACTCGATCAGCAGAAACAGCAGTTAGATCAGCAAATAGGAGACATTAACAAAATTAGAGAACAGACGAGCAAAGTTAAGGGAGAAACACAAGCTTTAGTCACTGTATTTGACCAAATTCGACCTTGGTCAGCAATGTTACAAGATTTGCGCGATCGCATACCAACGACAGTGCAAATTGAGAATGTCAAACAAATAGCACCAGTCGCTCCTTCTCAGGGACAACCTCCTCCCAATCCAGCTGGGGGAGTTGAAATTAGTGGATTAGCTCGCACTTTTTATGATGTCAATGATTTCTTGCTCACTCTGCAACAGTCTCGCTTCTTGAAAGCCACAGAGACAAAAATTACTACAGCCCAGTTAACAGACGCACCTATACCTCCTGGTGCTGCTCAATCAAATACGCGTGTAATAATTAAAGCACCAAAAATAGTTAAATATACTATACAATCTAGTTTAAGTGATGTTCCAGCTTCTGAATTAATCCGGGAATTAGAGCAGAAAGGTACAGTGGGACTAGTCACTCGAATTCGTAGTCTGCAACAAACAGGAGTCATTCAAAAATGACGCTGAGTGAAGATGTAAATTTTGCCGAGTTAGATGGAGAACAGGCGTCTTTTGCCTATCCTGTGATTTTTGGTACAACAATAACACCAAGAATCGTTGGGATTGTGATTGGAGTAGTAGGCTTACTGGGAGCTGCTTATATGGTTCTCAACCTAATCATGCCTGCTTGGGATAACTATCAGCAGCAGCAAATCAAACAAACCGATTTGCAAGGTCAAATTGACCAAAAGAAAGCCAGCATCAAACAGATTAACAAGGTCAAACAAGAACTAGAGCTTTCCAAAAAGCAACAAACTCAAGTGTTAAGTTTGTTTGCAAATGAGAACACGTTAGATACATTGCTACTAGATATGAACCGCTTGGTTGATTCGAGCAACGCAAAACTACAGAAGAATGCTGTAAGAGCACAACTTCAGAAATTTGACCCAGTTTCAAATAAAGCTGAACCAATTACAGATGGAAGTTTAGGAACACAGGTTAACGGCAAGCTGAAAAGCCGCAATTTTAATGTCGAGATTGTTGGAACCTACGAACAAACCCAATCGATTCTCCGTAATATAGAGCGTTTACAGCCTTTGTTAATTATTAAAGATTATCAATCTACTTTGGTCCCAGACGCTGTAAGCCAACCAGGCAAACAAGTAATCAGAGTTGGACCAGAAGCAATAACCTCTTCTTTCCAGTTACAAGCATTAATACCACTTTCTCCACAAGAAGTAGCAGCAGCAAAAGCGCCTCCTCCGAAGAAATAATAGGGAATGTGTTGCAGGTTTAATATATATAACATCTGGGTACATGTGAGATTATATTAAACCGGGTTAGACAGGAGCGGTTAAAACTTTTTCTAACCAAACATTCGTTCTGGAACTCATCTTTTCTATAGTCTCTAAGCCTCATTGCTAATTTTTCAAATTTTGAAACTAAAACTGTTACTTAGGCAAAATTTCTGGGAACTATATAAAAGTAACTTTTAAAATTTGTGGTTAATTAGGTCAATAACCTATATCAAATCCGCATTTAATAACCTCTTTTATCACTACCTATAATGCTAGTTGTATAAAAAAGGGGAGGTTAAAAACTGGAATTTGTCTTAGATTGTTTGTCTAAATTAGCCTCATTTTTAAGAGGACACTCAAGTAAGTAGGCATAATTAAATATAACGATGTTGACCATCATTCGTCATTTGTCCTTCGTGCAGTAAGAGCGAGTTTAACTCGATCATCACGTCTACCTACGAGTGAACGAATAAAACCTGTCCCTACTAATGATCGATGACAAAAAACGACCCTCACCAATTACATTTATTTGTACCGACCTACTTACTTAAAAGTTATCCAAATAGTTTTCTAATGTGAGGAATAAACTGTGAAACAGCTTCACGGTAGTAATTTAGTATTAGGTGTCGCCACTTTTGCATTTTTAGCAGTTCAACCAGTGTGGGCAGAGTCCACCAAGATTACTGGAGTACAGCTACAACAAGTTGAGAGTGGAATTAATCTTGTTTTAAGAACTTCCTCTGGCTCACGTCCTCAAATCTTTACAACAACTCGGGGCAAAGCTTTAGTCGCAGATATTATTAATACTCAACTACGTTTACCGAAAGGCAATAGTTTCCGCCAAGACAATCCTGCTCCGGGTATTGCCTCAGTCGCCGTCAATCAACTTGATGCCAACAGCATCCGGGTGGTGGTGACTGGAAAAAATAATCCCCCGAATACTCAACCGTTAGTGCGAAAGGAAGACGGAATCACCCTCGGTTTTACCCCAAATGAGAGGGGCAAGATATCCACTGCACAACCATCAGAAGTAGCACCAACACAGCAGGTGGCTGAGAATGTTCCTACACCGCAAGCTCCTAAGCCAACTCAGTTAGGTCAAAAACCAGACGTTCTCATTCCCAACCCACAAGTTACTATTGATGGGAAAACAGCACCTGTCGCTGAACCAGGACAACCTGCAACTCCGGCACCACCTTTCCTACCTAGAGCCGTCGCTCCACCAGTAGGAGATATTGCCATCTCCAATTTAGATGCCTCTCCTAGCGTAATTGATTTGGGAACTCAAGAACGAGTTCCCCGTTTGGTATTGCGAGATGCTCCAGTACGAGAGGTTTTGTCACTGCTGGCTCGTGCGGCAGGTCTCAACCTAGCTTATATGGGTGGAATAGCAGCGCAACCAGGGGGGCAGCCCGGAGCTACCACGACTGGAGGTGATGGACCGACAATCTCCTTAGATATTGAAAACGAGCCAGTACAAGATGTTTTTAACTACGTCTTGCGTTTAAGTGGTTTAGAAGCTAACCGTAGTGGACGCACGCTTTTCGTTGGGGCTAATCTACCCAATGCCACTCGCGATGTGGCGATGCGTAACTTGCGACTCAATCAAGTCACGGTGCAAGTAGCACTCAACTTTTTAGTTGGCTTGGGAGCAGAAAGTGCTGTCAGCCGTGAGCGACAAGTTACGAGTGTCAGTGCTGTACCTGTCGGTAGCGTTGCCGCCCCTATTACTCAAACTCAAACGACAACGGAAACTAAAATTGAACGTCTCAGCCTTGAGGATTCAAAATATACTAAGCCTTTACTAAGAGGATTACAGGCATTAGGTGACGAACGGACTAATTCTATAACCTTAATTGGGACATCGAGGCTAATTGAGATGGCGATCGCTCAACTATCTCAACTAGATATCCGCCGCCGACAAGTGGCAGTTAATGTCAAAATTATTGATGTTAATCTCTCAAACACTCATGACACCAACGCCAGTTTCTCGTTTGGAATCGGTAACAATTATTTTACAAACGATGGCGGTGCTGCATCTTTGAATTTTGGTGGCTCTCGACCTGCGAATAGCACTGAAGCAGCAAATAATATAACTGGTACACCAACGATTACTAACCCGTATAGTTCGGCTGCTCCCTTCTTCAACCCAAATAGCTCAGTCACTATTCCAGGAACTCAACCCGGTACAACAATAATCAACCGCAACGGTACTAGCACTAACACAAGCGGTCAATCAGGTATATTTTATACACCTGTTTCACCTACGGGAAACCCTTTAGCACCAGGTTATTCGAATATCACTCCAGCCACAAACAATATTGTTACGTTTGATGCAAATGGTGTCCCGACAGTATCACAAGGTGCTTTAGGTACAGCCACAGCTGCTCTCCCTTCTTTATACCAATTCCCCAGACGTTTACTGGCTAGCTTGCAAGCTCAGGTGCAAACTGGTAATGCTAAAATTCTGACTGACCCAACTTTGATTGTGCAAGAAGGTCAGCAGGCTCTTGTCAACTTGACCCAGGAAGTGGTGGGAAACATTAGAAATGAAATAACTCGTGGTACTGGTGATACCACGCAAATCGTTACAGCTGAGAAAACGAATGTAGGTTTAACCTTAACTGTCAAAGTTGATCGGATTGACGACAATGGTTTTGTCGCTCTATCCGTTGCTCCTAATGTCAGAGCACCCCAATCTTCACAAAATATTAATCTGGGATCAAGTGGTAACCAAACAATATTTTTGATATCTGAACGTTCGCTTCAATCTGGCACAATTCGCCTAAGAGACGGTCAAACGCTCATTCTCAGCGGTATTATTCAAGACTCAGACCGGACAACAGTATCCAAAATTCCCATTTTAGGTGATATTCCCCTAATTGGTTCACTATTCAGGAGAACAAACAAACAGAATACACGTCAAGAGGTAATTGTGTTGTTAACGCCTCAAATTATGGATGACTCGGAGCGCTCCTCCTTTGGTTATAATTACAGCCCCAGTCCTGAAGTGCGGCAAATATTAGAGCGTCGCGGCTTGCAGATTCCTAAAAAATAAGTACTACTTTGTCAATAAACAGGACTTACGCTATTACCGAGATCAATAGCTTCTCGAACGCGGTTTTCACCGTTTAAAAGGAGGTAGGACCAGCCCTTTCAAGGTGAACGTTGGTACTATATAAAAATCATGTTTTTAACCCGAATTTGGGATTTTGGCGATCGCTATCGCTTAATTTACAGTCCAAAAATCAGGAGTTTAATACATAGATTTTTTATTCAATTCCAGAAGATGGCTGAAATGCTGCAAAAATCGTGATAGTACATATGCTCACCTTGAAAGGGCTGGTCCTAGAAATCATAGAACCGACCATAGACCAACTCAAAGCCTTTTTCCTCTCCATGCGTTCGTACTATCAGAAAAAGAATTGCGGGAATACCTCAAAGCTCACCCCCAGTATGAAGAAGCATTTCAGCATTTCCTCAGCATCATGAGAGCCAAGCCAGGGCGAGTAGTGATCAGTACTGATGAACAGCTAGAGGTACAGCTTAGAAAAAGACTGGCATCCTGAAACCTTGACAATAAATCAGTGGTGTTTCTGCCAGCACTGTATTTTATTTGACCCAATTTTTTCGACAAAGTAAATGCTTCTTCCTTCGTTTTGACTTCTGACTTCTCTGTTCTAAATTAAGTAATTAAACTTATAAAGGACTAACCACCCTTTTTTGGTAAAAGCTATTTTTTGAGTATTTTTTCCTATTCAAAGGGGGGTTTTTTGTGAAACAATGACCCTTTAGCAAAAAAAAATGCCGAAATCTATATAAATTAATGGTTTCATCTATCCACATCAGGCTAGGACACCTTAGAATGATTCATTGAAAAGTCGAGCCTATGAGAGTTACAGGCGTTTTAAGCAAAAGTACTCAAAAAGCATGGCTTTTGTAAATCTCCTTTCTGTGGGATTTACGTAAAGATGCTCCGGTAGCGGCTCTTTACACAATCTCAAGTAAACCTCAAGGAATTGACATGAATAAAGGTGAATTAGTTGATGCCGTAGCTGACAAAGCTAGTGTTACTAAAAAACAAGCTGATGCAGTCTTGACTGCCGCTTTGGAAATCATTGTCGAAGCTGTCTCCTCTGGAGATAAGGTAACGCTCGTAGGATTCGGCTCGTTTGAATCACGGGAACGTAAAGCTCGTGAAGGTCGTAACCCAAAAACAAATGAAAAAATGGAAATCCCAGCGACGAAGGTTCCCGCCTTCTCTGCAGGAAAGCTGTTTAGAGAAAAGGTTGCACCCCCAAAAGCGTAGGTTCTGTCTTCAGGAATCATTTTAGTCATGCGGCAACCAGCACACGGGGGAAATTTAGCTTGGGCAGCAGAACTAGCTGGCTGTCCCCCTAGTGCTATTCTGGATTTTTCTGCCAGCATCAGCCCATTGGGACCACCAAACAGCGTTATATCGGCAATTGAGTCCCAATTGGATAATCTCCAGCACTATCCAGACCCTGATTATCGTGAACTGAGACTTGCTCTGAGTCACTTCCATCAACTGCCACAAGAGTGGATTCTGCCGGGTAACGGCTCGGCAGAGTTGCTAACTTTGGCAGGTAGGGAATTAGCAAAGTTAGCTGCGACAGCTTTAATAACTCCAGCCTTTGGCGACTACTACCGGGCGTTGGCGGCATACAACGCCAAAGTACTGAGTTTTCCGCTAATTAGTCCAGAGCCTCGAGTCCCGAACCCAAACTTAACAAGTATACTCAGGACTTCATTCTCAGGACTCATGACTGAGTGCGGACTACTGCTGAACAACCCTCACAACCCGACGGGAATTTTATTTTCAAGGGAAGCGATTCTGCCATGCTTGGAGAAATTTGCTTTAGTGGTGGTAGATGAGGCGTTTATGGATTTTCTGCATCCAGATCAGGAACAAAGCCTGATTCATGTGGTGCAGCAATATCCAAACTTAGTGATTTTGCGATCGCTGACCAAATTTTACAGTCTCCCCGGACTGCGACTCGGATATGCGATCGCTCACCCCGAGCGTCTGCGATTGTGGCAATCGTGGCGCGATCCCTGGCCCGTAAACACCCTAGCAGCAGCAGCAGCAGTTGCCGCACTCCTGGATAATAAGTTTCAGCTTTTAACCTGGACATGGTTACCAGCAGCACGCAACCAACTCTTTCAGGGTTTAGCTTCTCTACCAGGATTACAACCTTTACATAGTGCTGCTAACTTTTTACTAGTTGAATCGCAGCAGTCTGTTTTGCAGTTACAGCAAAAATTACTCCAGCATCACCAGATTCTCATTCGCGATTGCCTCAGTTTTGCTGAGCTAGGCGATCGCTATTTTCGGGTGGCTGTTCGCACCTCATCTGATAACCAACGCTTGTTAGCAGCTATAGCTAAGAGTGAGGGAGAGGGGGAGTAGGGGAGAGATCCCTTGGAGCCGGTCCGGGTAGAATAATAACTCCCGTCTCCCGTCTCCTGTCTCCTGTCTCCCGTTTCCTGTCTCCTGTCTACTGTCCCCGACTCTTTATTCCCGTGATACCTGATTACGATGTTGTGATTATTGGTGGCAGTGTTGCTGGACGCTATGCAGCCTTGAGTGCCACTCAACTAAAAGCCAAAGTCGCTTTGATAGAACCCATAGTTAGCTATGGGTTGATTCACCACCATGCTCTTAGGGAAATTGGTGAACTCTCTAAGTCGCTGAGTAATGCTGCTCAATTTGGTCTTCATGCTAATAGTGCTGATACCTCAACAGACAGCACGAGAGTTATGCAGAAGGGCAGTTCTGATGAGAGTCAACCTCCGACAGAAAAATGCCCAGTATCTATCGAATGGCAACAGGCGAAGTTATGGACTACTGGTGTTGTGTCTAATCTCCAAGAGCAGTATTCACCAGTAATCCTGGCAGCCAAAGGAGTCGATATTATTTTTAGTAGCGGTCAATTTCAATCGTCACCTTTGGCATTTGCTGTTAATGACCGCATACTAAGCGCACGCTCTTATCTGCTTGCTACTTCCGTTCAAGCAAACCCAGAGATTGAAGGATTGCGAAAAACTGGTTTTATTACCTTATCTAATATTTGGCAGTCTTTGTGCAGTCCTCAACCACCTAAAAGCTGGGTCATTATTGGTGGAGTGCCTCAAAGCATTGAACTGGCACAAACATTAGTGCGGTTGGGTAGTAAGGTGACACTGATAGTAGATCGCCCACTAATTTTGTCTCATGTTGATCCAGAGATGGCTCAGCTGCTTTGTAGTCAATTGGAAGCAGAAGGTGTGCGCGTACTTACCCAAACACGAGTCACCCAGGTAAGACGGATTCACGATAAGAAGTGGCTTCAGGTGGGAGACAAAGCAATTGAAACTGATGAAATTGTAGTGGCGATCGCGCAGCAGCCAAATATTGAATCTCTCAACTTGGCAGCAGTCGGCGTTAAATGGAATCAGCATCGTATACTTGTGAACGATAAACTACAGACAAGCAACCACCGTATTTATGCTTGTGGTGATGTCATTGGTGGCTATGACTGTCCGAACATTGCTTATTATGAGGCAAAAATCGCCTTACAAAATGCTTTGTTTATTCCCAGGTTCAAAGTTAATTATCAATACGTTCCTTGGGCAGTATTGACTCAGCCTACACTAGCTCAAGTGGGTTTGACAGAAGTGCAATCAAAACGCCGATACAGTCATAATGAAGTTATTGTTTTGCGGCAGTTTTTTAAAACATTGG
The DNA here is from genome assembly GCA_937873135.1 of uncultured Scytonema sp. GTDB lineage: Bacteria > Cyanobacteriota > Cyanobacteriia > Cyanobacteriales > Nostocaceae > Rhizonema. The sequence goes on from CALMVQ010000230.1 coordinate 17,737, forward strand.
CAGCTGCCCAGCTTAGGGATGAAACCACAGGTATCTGTAAATTAATTGTCCTCCGCAATGGAGAAATTTTAGGAGCAACGATTCTGGGTGCAGAAGCTAGGGAGTTAATTAATATTATGGCATTGGCGATCGCTCAAAAAATTAAAGTTCATCATCTTGCGACTCTATCGTTTGTCTCTCCCAGTTTTTCAGAAATTATCGAGCAAACTGCGAGAGAATTCAGATTCCCAACTTCGTAAAAGTTGTCGGGAATCTGAGTAGGCGCAATTTTCACAAAGAATGCGCTTATATTGCTATAACTCATAACTTTTTATTTTTACTATCAGATAACGAAAAACTACCAATGCCTTGAATAATACCACGACCAATTAAACCTAGACTTCGCCCAATTACTTGTGTAAGAATGAAGACAAGACCATTGCCAAATAAAGATAATAGAGACTGTATACGGGGAGCGATCGCATCACGGAATTCTAGTGCTAGAGTAATAATTAGCGGGATACCAGATAGTTGTGCTAACTCCTGACTACGCGGAGCATAAATCGAAACTGTGGCAATACCGCGAGGTGCAAATACAAAGAGTTGATAGCAACTTTCAAAAATGGCTTTTGGTTCAAGTATTAAATTTTTGATTCTATATCTCCAAGATAAGTTATTCCGGAACCGCTCAATTTCTCGTGTGGAAATTAACTTTTGGTCATAAAAATTTTGCTTAATTGTTTCTACGTCCGCCAACCTGTTCAATAATGGCTGTATCACAGCATTTGCTACTTGAATTAACAAATTTTCTAAGATAATTAACGCTTGCTCTTGCGCTTCAATGCTACCTACCTGATATAACTTGTTATCAACCAGCAAATCTGTTTTAAAAAGTAGATAAGAAAGTAACTCATTAACTAAAGGGATTTTATTCAAAATATCTCTTTGCACTACTTCTGTCTCTTGTAGTAACAAAGTAACAACCTCTAATTGACGTTCGCCCACTTGTACCCTAGAAAACTTGCCAAAAAAATCTATGTTAACTGCTTGAAGTACATCTAATAGTAAAGTGTTTTTTAACTCGTATAATCTCTTATAATCAACTTGAGAAGTACGGATTTCATCTAAGATATTAACTATTTTTTGTAATATAATATAAAGTAACTCTCTTTTTTTGTCTAAGCGCAAAATATCAATTTCTAAGGGAATATTTGTTACATTTTGCAAATTCAATTGTAATTTATTGACGCAAGAGCTAAATAATGCTGCTTGCAAGAATTTAGGGTTAAGTAGAGAGGGAGAATTGGGCGTGGAGGAGGAGTCAGATTTGGAATTTGTAGAAAGTGGTAATTGTAAAGACGCGATCGCTGATTCTTCTAAATAAGATTTTGACGATCTCAAATTTTGCGTCTCTATAACTCGTTTCCTTTGGTATGGTGAACTCAACAACCGATTAATAAGCCAACGAGCCGTCAATAGTTCTCGTCTGCGTCCTGCCAAAATGGCCCGATCTAGTAAAAGCAGTCCAGGGATTTTTAACTGTGCTGTTACTTCTGCCAATGTAGCATCGATGTAACTACTTTCAGACATACGGAGACTATTCCGTATAATAGCAAAAGGTGATTGGGAGGAGTGAGGAGTTATCTCCTTAATTTCACTATCTCCAAACCAACAAGAAATACCCACACTCACGAACCGCATGACGGCGACTAATTCGGAGATAGGCGTGCCTTTAGGGCAGTAACCCTCTACCCCAGTAGCCCTTGCTGCTAAAAGTAACCTTTGTTCTCTGACAGAACTAAGAAGCAGTATCGGCAGGTTCGGATACTCGGTTTTTAAGTGCCGACACATTTTTAAACCGAGATGCTCGTCGGCAGTAAAATTATTGCCTAGTTCCAAAATCACCAAATTGACTTGATTGGAGTCTTTTTGCGCCATTTCTGCTAAAGTTTGCAGAGCAGCAGTGTATGTTTCTGCTTCCGATACGACTTGTAAATTAGGCACTTGTTCCAGAGCTACGTGTAGTCCTAGCCGAAAGATTGGGTCTTGGTCAACTAACAATAATTTTAAAAATACATCGCTCATAGTCCTTGCAAAAATACAGGTACTATATTTTTTAGGCTGTCAGAAGTCAAATACACTACTAGAATGACCTTTGACTCTATGGTCAACCTTCGTCCGCGCCAAAACAGGTCAATGGAAATACTCGACGCTACCATAAGAGAACGGGTTGCCCAAATTATCATGGAGTTTTTGGGGGGAGAAATATGAACACGGTAACGCTAAATCAAGAACGCTTTCAACTTCAGGATATTCCTACTCGGTTAAACGACTTGGCAACGCACCTAGACCAAATTCGCTCGCTAGTTTTAACTGACACAGACTCAGATAAAATTGTTAGCCTGATGCGCGAGAGTCGATATTATATCGAGTGGATTGTACCGCAATTTGTGGATATTGATGTTGACTCTTCTGCCGAACTAGTCGATTTAGGACGTGTTCTTACCCGGTGGCTGTTTAATTGGGAAAAAATCTGGGTTGACACTATTGAGCGAACCTCGGTTGCCCAAATTGCTGGCAGTTTGTCAGAACGTGTTCGGGAAGTGTCTTCATTAGCATCTTGACCAAGCTCGGTCGCACCAGGGATCTCGGCTCAATGGGCAACATTGCGGTTGTTAGAGAATGAGAAATGTTGCAATAATAATAGTAAGTACCAGTGTCATATAAAACGAGTATACGGAAAAGGACAGACTAGAGGAAAATAACAAACTGACTACATTCATGCCTTTCGGTGGCTTCAAGACGAAGAGTTTATCTGTTGCAACCTCGCCAGAATGTAGCTCTTTTACAAAAATTCACCCAAATAATGTGCCAATCTTATTCTTAGCAATCCCCTAGGTGGAAGCTAGGGGTTGGTGAACTATCTTATTCACTGAAGATGGTTAAGTAAATGTACTTAAAGATTTCTGATGATTAAAAAATAAAATCCCATCTCAAACTGATACTGTTCACTTAAGGCTAGTTTTGAACAGCATTGTTTAGAGTGTCTTTACAAAAAAATAAAAATATTTTTCTTGTTTCCTTCTCCCTTCTCTCCAATTCTTAGTCTTGCGAGTTACGATATCCATAGAAGTTAATCGTGTAGTCGGTAATCCGCACTCCAGTTTGTTCTTCAACTTGGCGGATGATTTCTTCTGGCAATTTTAGATGAACATCTAGAATTTGGTTTGTGTCCAGACAATTAACATGACTGTGGGAATCACTGATATTACCGTATAAACGCCCATCACAGTGTTCGATACACTCTATAATGCTTTGACTGGATAATGCTTCTAAATTTTGATAGACAGAAGTATGACCGATCGCTTTACCTTGCTGATTTAGGCGATCATAAATCTCTCGAGCCGAAAGATGCTCGTTTGCTTGCCAAAGGAGTTCTAGAATAAAGCGACGCTGACGACTCACACGCATACCCAACACTTGACACTGCTCTAAAGCATCTTCAAGGGAACGAATTGGTTTTGCAAATACTGCTTGCTGTTGCATATTGTAATTTTTTAATTGAGCTAATTTTCTCTGAAGAGAATGTTTGATATTTTGTATATTTAACGGTTATGAATGCGACACCTTATCCTTTATCTGAGCTTTGACCTTTGTTTGCTATAAAACCGCAGGCAGGATAGATTCTTGTGTTGCTTGACGGTTGCTTTGTTTTTATAAAGTAAACTCATTACAACTTTAGCTTAAAATAGCTGTAAACGTCCACTAGTAAGTAGGCGTATCTTAACTTTGTGCGATTGCTTCTTAATCAGCCTAAGCGTTACCAAGAAAGGCAAAGGCTTAAGCGCAGAAAGAAAAAGGTATCAATACAAATTTGAGTTGTGGGTGTAGAGACACCATGATAGAAGCGTTTTTAGATTAATTAAAAATTTGTGTCGAGATGCACAAGCACTCTTCCACAAGGTTTCCAATTTTTAATCCCAGGCGCTTTCCTCGTGGGAGCTTAGCAGCATAGCTGAAGCAGTCTGCGATGCTCAACTCAACCTAAAGATTCAGTTATTTTGGAGCCAGAAAGGAGTACTATGAGTTGCCCTTGGCTATTTTCTAACTCGATGACAATCACTATCTCACTCAACACTGACAGTATCAACACCTTGGATCTCTCAACAGCAGTAAGAGTTATTGAAAAACTTCTGCTAGAAGGAGCAGTCTTATCCTATGAACAGGAGCTGCGCTTTGAAATTGACTATTCTCAAGAACCAGATGATCCACGGGAACTCTCTGAAATTCCGGAGGTGCGGCTTTGGTTTATTCGCTTAGATGCTCGCTATCCCTGGTTACCTTTTTTACTTGATTACAAAGCCGGGGAATTAGTGCGCTATGCCGCCATGCTTGTACCGCATCAATTTAGTAGTAAAGAAGGCATTCTGTATAATCCTGAAGCTCTAGAAATATTTTTAATGAACAAGTTATTTGTTTTAACTGATTGGTTACAACAGCAGAATATTTCCGGTAAGTCTCGCCTCCAGTCAATGGCGCAACTACTAGGTTATGAATTAGATGATGCTCTGTTTGAGATGTTTTGAAAAAAGTTGGTCTATTTTTGTTAGTGGTTAATGGTCAACAAACAGCAACTAACCACTAACATTATTTCATCTGGCATATTAGGCTTAATGCGCTATTGAAAGCATGTCCAACTGCTTTAGATTTGCTTGGTAACGCAGCCTGCCAGAGACGGTAATCGTTGTATTCAATAATTAAGTTTACCATATCATTAATATTAATTTTATTGAGGACTTCATATTGGGCTAATTCAAAGTCTTTCCTTGTACCACCAATTTTTAGAATCTTCCGTGCAATTTGAATAAATTTATCTATAACGGTTTTCATATATTCTTTGCCTACATCTTCTGAGAAAATAGATGAGGCTTTGAAGGCATTTATTTCTTCTAAAAGAAGGTGAGTTATTTCTCTTCCTTCGAGAGTATTCCAATCTAAAGGAAGTCGAATTTCTAAATATTCATCTTGATAAAATTTATATCTGAGATACTCATTAATATCTATAGTTACTTGAATCAGTTTTTGACCTGCTAATAGTGTTTTTAAAGGCTTGACGCTGGTATTAATAGATGAGTCATTAAATACTTGCTCTTTGCCCTTTGAACATTTATACGTAAGATAAGTCCAAATCCCGGAGGGAGCTAAATCAGTGCTTGCAGCTTGATAGAAAGTAATTGTTTCGTTTTCTTCATCCTCGAAGTATGCACTTTCTGCATCCTCAAGTTTACATAAATGTATATCCTTGAATGGCTGGATAATTTTTCTAAAAATACCTGTAATATGATGTGGTTGACTTTCTACTTGTATGTAACGTTTTCCGCTGCTAATAAAGTCATGTAAACGAATCGCCATTGATTTTTCCTTTTAATAGTTCATCAGATGAGAGTGTAGATACACTCTCATCTGATGGAAAGACAGAAGTGAAAGAACACAAAACATGGCGCGTCAAATCCACTTATAAGATTGTGACATCGGGCAAGACTGGCAACAATTCATTGCCAAAACGCCGAAAATCCTCAGCCTTACTGTTCTTTGTCACCGATCTTTGTTTTAACCTAAAATTTTTATTTATGGCTAGTTTATTAGCATTTAAATTGCATCTATTTAGATAGGAGACAGAAGTGAGGAGGCAGGAGTGTTATTCTTGGTTACCCAGATCACTCCTGCCTCATCTACCTCCTCAGTACGCGATCGCGATTTGGGAAAACGACCGATCTAGCCACCCCAAATTTTCTCCAAAACAGTTTGGGGTGCAATATCAGTCATTTTGCCTGTGTGCGATTTAATGGCAAGGAATTTATTGCTTTGAGGCAATAGTTTAGCTGGTTGTGCGGAACCAAATAAAGCAATGGTATAAGTTTGTACTGCTACACTTAACTGCATCAATACACTATCCGTACATAGCATTAAGTTTGCTCCAGCAATCATCGCTGCTAATTTGCCAATATCATCTGGAGAACTGAGCTTGATATTTGACGTAGATTGCTTGAGACTATTGACAAACTCTTGATCATCGGGTTCAGATATGACCACTATAGGCATATCTGGCTGCTTGTACTGTAAGTCTTGAATAATCTGCTGCCAGTATTTAACAGGGTAGGCGTTATCCAGACTTTTCAGCTTGGCTACCTTGCTCGAGCTACCACTAATTAAAACGTAGCCTGTTTCTTTGATTCCCAACCGTTGTTGCTCCTTATCTGCCCAGTCAATATCTATAGACGGCACGTTGATTGTTAACTCGGGACTTGGAGAGTTGATGCCTAACCCTTGCAACAGGTCGTGATACATAGTAGCAGCATACTGCTCTGTTTTCAAAGGAACTGGGTTGGTAAGAAAAGCAGCTCCTTTTCCTTGATAACCAATGCGCGTGGGAATTCCAGTCAACCAGAGTAAAAGACCCACTAACCAGCTTTGCCCTAAAGCAATTGCAACATCGTACTCGCGTTCGCGAATTACTCCTACCAAATTTGCCCAGTCAGCCATACTGTTACGGTCTTTAAAATCAAACATCCGTACCTCGTTAACTGACTTGCTCACTCGGTAAGCTGCCTTCGATTGGGGTTCCACAACGACATCTATGTGGGCGTTGGGGTAATGCCGCTTCAGGTCATCAAGAGTGGGAAAGAAGAGAATTTGGTCGCCAATTCCGCCAGGAACAAGGGCTACTACTCGCATAATATTTATTTACGCTTACTCGCTCCCTATTTTAGGGGAAGATAGGGTTTGTTAGTTATTAGTTGTTAATTGCTAATTGTTCATTACCATTAACCGTTAACCATTAACTAGTATAAAGTTGGGGAAGATCGTGCATTTATTAATTCCAGCTGCGGGAACAGGAAGAAGAATGGGGAGTGATCGCAACAAACTCCTTTTAAGAGTGAGATCGCAACCAATTATCAGTTGGACTCTCAAAGCGGCTGAAGCTTCGCATTACATAAGTTGGATAGGTATTATTTCTCAACCTACTGACTGGCAAGACTTCAAGGCTATTCTTACTCAACAGAAGCTTACCAAGCCAGTGGAGTTGATTCTAGGTGGCTCTACCCGTCAAGAATCGGTTTACAATGGCTTGCAGGCTCTGCCAAACTCAGCTAAGCAGGTTTTAATTCATGATGGAGCCAGATGTCTTGCTACAGCCGATTTACTTGACAGGTGCGCCTACGCCTTGTCCCAGTGTCATGGTTTGATTGCTGGAGTACGTGTAAAGGACACGATCAAAGTTGTAGGTGAAGATGGCATTGTTAAAAGTACTCCTGAGCGACGGCAACTGTGGGCGGCACAAACTCCTCAAGGATTTGATGTTAAATTATTGAAACAGTGTCATGCTGAGGGGATTCGTCAAGGATGGGAGGTCACTGACGACGCGGCTTTGTTTGAAAAGTGTAGCTACAACGTGCAAATTGTTGAGGGTGAAGAGACAAATTTAAAGGTGACGACTCCACAAGATTTGGCCATTGCCGAGTTTATTTTGAAAAATAGACTAGGTGAGGAGTAAGGTAATTTCTCAGAGCGTAAATCTTAATTGAAGATCAGCTCTCTCGTCCTTCTGACAAATACCTTCAGCCTTCGGGCTTTATGTCTGATAAATTTTGTTGATGTTAATATTAAGTATTGACTTAAAAAGATAATCATGATAAAGTTCGACACAATTTTTATTGGTCTTATGTCCTGAATGCAGCGTAGCAAGCAGTGGCTAAGGCGTGATGACCAATAACCAATGACGAAGAACCGATGAATTCAGCGACTAAAATCGAAGCGATTCTCTATTTAAAAGGTAAACCCCTGTCAATCGGCGAAATTGCTGATTATGCCGCCTGCGATCGCGCTACTGCTGAGGAGGGCATAATTGAATTAATTGATGAGTACGCCCATCGAGATAGTGCTTTGGAAGTAGTGGAAACTCCGACTGGTTACAGTTTGCAACTGCGATCAGACTTTCATGACCTAGTGCAAATTATGATCCCAGTAGAAATGGGTGTTGGAGCATTGCGGAGTTTAGCAGCGATCGCCCTCAATAGTCCCATACTTCAAAGCGATCTCATTAACCTACGTGGTTCAGGAGCATATCAACACGTTCAAGAACTCGTTGAACTCGGTTTCGTGCGGAAACGCCGAGACAGTGATTCTCGATCCTATTCGCTACAAGTCACTTCCAAATTTCATCAGTATTTTCAAATCGAGCAACTTCCGCAACAATTAGCCCTCAACTTGGGCAGGGGAGAGGCAGAGGGAGAGGACGCGCTTGAAGTAGGGGGGGAAGAGGAATAAAAATAACTCCAGTCTGCTGACTCCTGACTCCTATCTCCCGACAGAGGTAATATGTCTCACCCCTCTACTATGGTTTAGAGTAGAATTAGCCACTCAGCTAAAAAAATTGCAAATGGTGTTTGATCCTAACTTTTTAAATGACAACCCTGAGGAACACCCCAATCAGCTTCTGAATGATAACTTTGAAGAAATTCCCAATCAGTTGCTCAAATATTTACAGCATCAGTCGCCTGAAGTCTTAGCCCGTGTCGCTCAGTCTGTTAGCCCTGAAATTAAACAAATCATTTCGCAAAACGTCCAAGGGCTTGTTGGAATGCTACCCTCAGAAAATTTCAATGTCCAAGTGACAACAGATAGAGACAATCTTGCGGGTTTGTTGGCATCGGCAATGATGACGGGGTACTTCCTGCGCCAGATGGAACAACGAATGCACTTAGATCATTTGAGTAATTCGTAAAAGTTATGAGTTGTAAGTGATGAGTGATGAATTCAGAATTATTTCTCCTGCTATCTGAGTCACTAATTCAAAAATAAAACTCCTCACTTTGCTCTGTTAACTCACGTGTAGACACCCCTACTTCTGAGGATAAACCCCTAACTGTACCTCAAAGGTTTGATTTTTACCGTCGCGGTTGATTGCAATTTCCAGTTTGTCGCCGACTGTGCTCGAATCTATCAATTGCTGAACCTGAGCGGTCGTGTCAACTTGTTTACCTTTAATTTTTTGAATAATGTCCCCAGGATGTATTCCTGCTTTCTGTGCTGGTGATTTTTCTTGAATTGCTTTAATCGCAATACCGCTATCCTGCTGGATGTTAAGATTATTTTCTTGATTGATCTGTAGTTTCTTCGCAGGAGAAAGGTCTGTCATCTCAACTCCGAGAAACGGATGTTCCACATGACCTTTTGTAAACAGTTCACCAGCAATGCGAGCAGCGACATCAATCGGGATAGCAAAACCGAGTCCGCGAGCATCGGCACGGATCGCAGTGTTAATACCAATGACCTCGCCTGAGGCGTTTAATAAAGGTCCACCAGAGTTACCAGGATTAATTGCTGCGTCGGTTTGGATAAAGGTTACTCGTTTATCTGGAACTCCGACTTGGGCGCTCGTGCGACCAGTTGCACTAACGATACCGATTGTGACAGTATTATCTAACCCTAAGGGATTGCCAATTGCGATCGCCCACTGTCCTGGGATCAAATTTTGAGAATTTCCCAGTTTGACTGTTGGCAATTTCTCGGCAGAAATTTTTACCGCAGCGACATCTGTGATCGAATCGACTCCTACGACTTTCCCCTCAAAAGTTCGACCGTCTTTAAGGGTAACTAGTACTGTATCTGTATCCGCAACTACATGAGCGTTAGTAAGGATTTTGCCATCTTCGCTCACAAGAAATCCAGACCCCGTACCATGCTCAATTCTTTCTTGGGGAATGGGTTCCTCATCCTCTCCAAAAAATCGCCGTAAGAGAGGATTTTTCAAAGCGTCAGAAATAGGATTTGCCACTTTACGGGTTGCATTAATTCGTACCACCGCAGGTCCAGTTTTCTGTACGGAAGCAGCAATAAAATTTACATTATCACCTCCAACAGCCCCAACCCGTGGTTGAGCAGCATTAGGAACAACAGTCTCTGGAGGCATCACTGTTACATTTCTTAATTCCTGAAATGGATGATTTTGTGGTATAAAATGGCGACTGCCTAACAAGCCTGCACCGCCACCAATCGCCAATAAGGAGACATAAACGGCTAGTTGCTTCAAAGAAATCTTCATAATCATAATCCTCTTGGGCGTGTGCAAACCGTGCGGCTTCAGCCCACGGAGAAAACACGAATGGCACATTTTACAGCAGTCAAAATATCTTTAAATACCATTACCGCAAAGTCTGCCGGGGGATCTTCCCAAGAGCGAGCTTTGCGCCTTAGGGTTACTTAACAAGCGTGTGCTATTGTGTTGTACTCTCAGTACGACAATTACTACTGAGAGTTGTTCCCCCTGTACGTATAACTGTTTTACTCCCTTAGAGCCTCCCCAAAAGGGCGTAATGTTAGCAAGTTTCAATGTTGTCAGTCGCTACTATCCGCTTCAGCACTGCTTTACCCTTTTAAAACTGTTTAACCAATCTGTTCTAGAGTCACCCTAATCAGTCTTGAGTCTTGAGTGTAAAAAAGAATAGTCAAAAGTTACTTCTTTGTCTTTATTTGTGATCAGCACTCAGGACTGATTATGGCACTTGTCGATAACGTCGTCAGTTAGACTTAGACGAAAAAGCTAGTGCAACAAGGCAAAAGTAAAAAGGCACTCATAATGAAATCCTTATATATCAAGCTTTTGGTTTGAGATTTACTGGTAAGTTATTTCAGCCAGCCTGCACTAGCAGCCAAGGGACCGGCAGGTTCGCTTTCTTCGTCTCCCCTTGGGAGAAGCCCCTCCGGTGCCTCACGGGTTGCTGACGCTCAAGCACAGCAATGAAGATGCGCTGTTTCTAAGTTTAGTCGAACAATTAGGACACATAGTCATTAGTCGATAGTCATTGAAGTTTGTAGTTATGCGTTAGCGCAATCATAAAAAGTACAATCTAAAAATATTAATCTCTTCACTTGCATACATGAGATTTCGCCATTGTGTCCTCCTTTTCTGTAGCTTGATTGGTGCTTTTGGGTTAGTCAATACACTGACTCATCCCTCGCTCGCACAAGTTTCTGCATCAGGTTGCCCAACTTCAGCCCTAGACCGCTTTCAGCGCCACAAAGTTGCACCAGGCGAAACTCTAGAGACTATAGCGCAGCACTATAATCTCAATTTAGCAACTATTATCGCCCTGAATCCAACTCTACAAAACGGTAGGATTACCGTTGGTAGCGAAATTCAAATTCCTCCTTACAATGGAATTGTCGTCCAAGTACCTCAAGGTCAAACCTGGCGACAAGTAGGGGTTAAGTACAAAATCCGTCCCGGTGTATTATTTGAAGCAAATGGATGTCAGAAAAATCCCAGAATCGTATTTATTCCGACTATAAGTCGCTCGCCTAATCGTCGAATCGCGGAATCTCCCACACGACAACTGCCGAATAATCTAGCAACAGAACAGGGAGCTACTCCTACTCTGAGCAAATTAGCTGGATATCCTCTACCAAAAGTCGCAAAAATAGCTTTACCATACGGTTGGCAGACGAATCCAAAGACAGGTGAAGTTTTCTTTCACAGTGGTCTAGATTTGCTAGCAGCAAAAGGAACGCCTGTACAAGCGATCAGCGATGGAACAGTAGCTTTTGCTGGTGAAAAAGGTACTTATGGGAAACTAGTTATTATTAATCATAGTGGAGGATTACAAAGCCGTTATGCCCAACTTGACAGTATCAAGGTCTCTATTGGTCAGCAAGTGAAAAAAGGTGACTTGTTGGGAACTGTGGGTACAACAGGCACACTTATTTTGAGTCAGCCCTATCTTCATTTTGAAGTGCGTTCTAGCTCAGATCTTGGTTGGGTAGCTCAAGATCCAAAAATCTATCTGCAACAATAAACTAGTACAACAAGGCAAAAGTAAAAAGTCAAAAGTAAAAAGAAAGAACACTTATTTTATAAGCTTTTTACCTATTTCAGATGGGTGGGTTATTTCCGCCGCTCTGTACTAGTACAACAAGGCAAAAGTAAAAAGTAAAAAGTAAAAAGAAAGAACACTTATTTTATAAGCTTTTTACCTATTTCAAATGGGTGGCTTATTTGCGCCGCGCGGTACTAGGGAGATGGAATTCCCCACTCCCTAATCTCGCTAGATTTCACTAAATGCATCCCAGCGCTAGCAAATCTCTCAAAAGCGGAATTAGCTGCTTCAGTGTAGTCCACGACATTCTTAACGACGACAGAGGATGTACAATCTTCTAACAAGTAGACTTTTTTTGCTAAATTGGGGTCTACTTGCTGAATTTCTGTTAATAAATCGTCAATTGTCCAAGCAACGCAATGACTTTTTGCTTGACCTCCAATAATTACGGCATCAAATTCTAAAAGTTGCTGAATCAGCTGCGTATTTTTTTGGGCAATTGAGCTTTGATTAAAACTCTCTAAAACTTCTGGACGTAAGATAGAATAGTTTTCTGTTAAAGGATTGTGACCTTTGATTTCAAATTGCGCCTGACTATTTCGAGCAATGCTGTGAAAAAATATTGCTTCTTCAACAGCAGAAACTAAAGCATGACCGATACCGCCAAGCATGGAGTGATAAAACCAAATAGTCAGCGGATATTTACCATCTTGACTGAGTTTTTTAACGTAGTAGTAAGCGTGTTTTTCTAAGACTTTGTAGTCGGATTTAAGACTATAAGCAACGGCTGGGTTAACTTTCCAAATACCTTGTTCTACATCTTTTAGGGTGATATTAGTGGCAACTGGTATGGGGTGTTCACCTACGGCATTTACCCAAAATATAGGGTGAAAAATTTGCATTGCCGTATGGGTATCCATCGTAGGTATAATTTTTGTAATTATCCCTAAGTTCTGATAGATAAATTCACATAAGCGGAGGTTATCGTCCACTGCTCCAGTACCGGATCTGCCACTGACAAATAATTCAAATTCGGGAATGCAAAAGGTATTTTGTAGATCAATAAGAAGTAGGCAAATGCGGGTTTTATCTTCAGATGCAGGTTTAATATCATTTTTCTTTGCCCATTTTTTTGCTTCGTCCGCACGTTGTTGGTAAGGTACACGCCAAACTTCGCTGACTTTTTGACGATTAAAGTGTGGAGGAATTGGTAGTTGGGTTGTTTGGGTGTTCATAATTACAGCTTTTTTGTCTCACGCATTCGGCGTAGCCGTTCCCGTAGGGTAGGCGCTAAATTACATATTCACAGGAGTTACTCAGCCAAAAGTTGACCATTGACTCGTTCATATTCATCCTCAAGAAGCCACTCTTGGGGGTAAACTAAATCTGATCAAAACTATACAGTCATCACAGAAGTGCCTTTAATTGCTGCTTTCATCTGACTTGGTCGTGGCTTTTACACGTTTTAGGACATTTGTGGATTTTTGTCTAGATTTAAGCTTTCCTGCTTAACCGCTAGGCAGTCCTAAGTCATTCGTGAAAAATGAGAATCGCGATTTCTTAGAGTAATCGCGATTCTAAGACTTTCAATTTTCACAACTCATATAGGATGGCATATGAAGTCTAAGTTTTCTCTTTAGTGACTAACCGTCCTTCCTTGTGTGCTTGACGTAGAGCGATCGCTTCTGCAACAATATGCTGAGCGCTTAACCCTTCTTCGTCCATCATTTTTTGTAAGGTAATTCCAGTCCGATCATCTTGTTCGTGAATGGGTGGGATTTGGCAGTACCGACGACCATTATTCATCCGTCTCCAGATACTGGGTAACTCTTGTTTTGGCACTCTTGGTTTGCGTTCTTGCGTGATGAGTTCCCGAACTGCTTCTTGAGTGACTGCAGTTAAGTCTAGAAGTCTATCAATGACTGGCTGGTACTTCTTGCTGTTCTCAGCTAGCTGATATATTGTTCTTGGCTCAATTCGTGTTAACTCCTCAGGTGAAAACTTTTGGAACGCCGCAGCTACCTTTAAGTATTTTTTCTCCTCGCCCGAAAAGCCAAATTCGCGGAGCAGTTTTTTGTATTCTCTAAGCGATCGCGTCTTTTTAAAGTGAGCTAACAAAAAGGCATATCGTAAAATAGTTTCAGTAGCATCCGATAGCGATTGAAAGGAAAACTTTTGGTAGCTTGTATTTGCTACTTTTTCCTCGTACTGTTCAAACTTAGGTTGAGTAATTGCTTGCTTGTCAACTGGGGTTGCAACCGCACCCTGTAGTTGTGTAATCATTATAATATTGACCTCATACTAGATCTTTCTAGAAGGCAATGCTGAGTTATGGCTGTTGGAGCGATCGCGATTCGCAATTGTGTAGCTACGACTTTAGGTTTGTTGTCGCTATTGTCTTTGGGTTATTATGATAGAACACTTGTACTTATTATAGAACATTTGTACTAATATTTAGGGCAAAAATTTCCAAAAATACTAAAACTTTATGGAACAGTGAGTGAAAAAAATCTGGCTGCTGGCGGGAACACTGGTGGGATTAGGGATACTGTTATTTATCTTGCGTTCATCAAAGCATTCTGTACTGATGAGTGCCGTTGTCCCAAAAGAGACACAATCACCAGAGCCAATTATTCAGTATGAGGAGAAAACTCTAGCACAAGGTGTAGTCCGCAGCCTGCTGATTCCATCTCACAGTCGATTTTTAGTAACACCCGCATTATCAGCTCATGTAAATACTGTAGAGGAATTTGCCCACAAGCATCGAACTATCGCGATCATAAACGGTGGCTTTTTTGACCCAATCAACCAAAAAACCACCTCAGTTGTTGTTCTACAAGGAAAACTGGTAGCCGATCCCAAACGAAATGAGCGACTGGTAAATAATCCTGACTTAAAACCCTACCTAGGGAAAATCCTCAATCGCACAGAATTCCGACGGTACCTTTGTGAGGAAAGCATTCGTTATGATATTGTCCTCCATCGCGAGCTTACACCAACGGGTTGTCAATTAATTGATGCCTTAGGTGGTGGTCCTATGATCTTGCCAGAACTAACCTTAGTGCAAGAAGGGTTTTTGGATAACGTTAACAGAAGAGACGCCCTTGGTAGTACTCAGCCCAATGCTAGAACTGCTGCGGGTATTACCCATGATGGCAGTGTTATTTTGGTCATGGTATCTCAAAAGCCCAACGCTGGTAGTGGGATGTCTTTACCAGAATTAGCGAACTTTATGAAAACTTTGGGCGTTGAAAAAGCAATGAATTTAGATGGGGGAAGCTCGTCTTCTCTCTATTACAAAGGTAAAAGCTTTTATGGAAAAGTTGATGAACAGGGTTATCCTATCAAGCGATCAGTGAAGTCAGTTTTACTGGTGCAGGAATTAGACAGCGAGCAGTAGTCCAACGCATGACTTGTACTCAGCACTCTTGATGCTGAGTACGAGAATTTCTTACTTAGTACAGGATTGCACAAGTTCGTGATGCTCAGGAAAATAATGTCTATAGTTCGTAGTTGCGCTTTAGCGCTAAAGCGCAACTACGAACCAAAACGCCACGAATTTATGAAACGTTGTACTTAGTAACCTGAGTTCGACGTAAAAAAAATCGGATAACTAGGCAGAAAAGGGGTTGTATGGTAGCGATCGCCCAAGGGGCACAAGCATTGCTGATCGCCCGGACTCACATCTTTGGCTCAGTCCAATAGTGTGTAGATATCTTCCGAGTTAGGATTGAGATAG
The DNA here is from genome assembly GCA_937873135.1 of uncultured Scytonema sp. Lineage (GTDB taxonomy): Bacteria > Cyanobacteriota > Cyanobacteriia > Cyanobacteriales > Nostocaceae > Rhizonema. The sequence goes on from CALMVQ010000230.1 coordinate 33,331, forward strand.
GGATGCTCTATGTCAAGCCCTAACCGCTCAAAGTTTTGGATGATATATTTCATCCGAGCTTGTTTTGATTCATCACCGTTTTGATGAGCTTCAAGCATTGCATTGGCAACAATTTCGCAGCGGTTTTCTCCAAACTGTTGTTGCAGTCCAAACTTCAGTTCAGAAGCAGGATGTTCGGCTAACCCAATACCAGGTGCGAGTACCTTAGTAAATATGGGAACCTGCTCCCGAAAGTGGGATTTATTTTCTGCATAAATCGTCTGTAAGACTGGCAAAAGAATTTCTTTGTATCGATAAGACTCGTCTGGGTTAAAAGGAAATTTGAGAAATCCTGAGTCATACAACCTGTAGTTCAAAGGGTTATGTAATACCTCGAAGGCGAAGGGGACTTTGATTGCATTCAATTTTGTCGTTAAATATTTCATAGTCCAAACAGCAGCTTCAGGACTGAAGTTGAAGTAAACAATGATTCCGTCACTGTGAAACTTTAGAGGCGGTAAACCACCTATGCCATCACCATTTGCTCTATACCTATTTCCATTAATAAAGCTGGAAGGTAACGATACTGCTACTGGCTCGTTTACAGTAGCTGATTGCAAGGCTAAAGGAAGATGACGCGATCGCTGGATGTGTAGAATCATACCATCGAATTCTGCGGCAAGACTACCATCAGCTTCCTGTCTAATAATGCGATATCCTGGGTGAAACCAACCTCTCCCATGATTGTTTCTGTCCAGTTGTTCATAAAATTCCCAGTCTATTTCTCGGGAATCTATTTCTTGTAGAATTTGTTCGTTCGTCTTAATTCCTGGGCTTACTTCTGTTGTAAGCGAACCTTCAAAGTAAATGCTATATATAAATTTTAATAACTGAGAATTTAAGTACTTATATTGAATTGACTGAGGCATTTTTTGCAGTTGTACCACAGTAGCAGCAGGAGTTACTATCGAAGGGTAGTGAGAATGACTGATGCAGAATTTTGAGGATTCTATTTGAATATTGCCAGCAATATCGTATAAAGTCTCCTGTAAAGTAGGTGGGAATTGCATGATAGATACTCCTACATCCTGTTATTGACAGGGTATTGAATCAAAAATTATATTTTGTTAAATTGACAGAAATTTTTCTGGCTTGCATAGTAATTGTGCAGCAATGAAAAAATATAGATCCTGGTGACTTAAAGCCATATCTGGCTGAAGTTGAAATTCTGTGAGGAGTTGATAAATCAAACCAAGTCCAGTAAACTGAATAACCCGCTTGAGAAATTCTGGATAATCTTCTAAAATCTTTGGATAAGTATTAATATAAGCTTTTGTCATGGCGACAATTGAAGGACGAACGACTTCTAGAGGGATTGTGGCTAGCTGTATAGATTTTTTGATTTCAATAGCAGGATGCACAATCATACTGTTGAGCCAGAAGAGAAAATAGCCAAGAATTGCTTTTCCTAAATCGCAAGCTGGATCACCCCAACTACATGCTTCCCAATCAATAATCTTAATTAGGCTTTTATCAGAATCCTGAATTTCCGATACTAACTTCTGCCAATGTCTAGGTATGAAAATCTTATGAAATTGAATATTATTGTGTGTTAAACAACAGTGACGATGATTCAACACCAGCTCTGTAACGACTTCCCTCACAGCCTCAGATTGTTGAAAAACCCCAAGAAATCTCCAAGAAAGTGATTGACTCTTCTTTAAACTCTCAGGTTCAATACGGCTGACAAGATAGTCAGAAAGATAATCAGGATAAGGCAGTTGGTAGTTAAGTTTAGATTCTTCCAGTTTAGTCAGAAAAGTGTAGCACGCCTGAGAACTCATCGTCTGTGAATGTAGCTTTGCCAAAGTCGTTCCCACCAATTCTGCAAGTGTATTTGGGAAAGCTTCCTGATTTTTATAAGAACTTTGTAAGGTAATATAATCATTTGGACATTTGTATATTAGTATCGAATTGCTGTCATCAAAATGCAGGACTTCTGGAGTTAATGATGAAGCATAATCTAAATCTTTGTGAGACTGTAAAAAATTATAAAGCTTCCATTGTTTAGAAATCCTATCATCGTGATAAAGGCTTTTATAATGAGGTGTCTGCTTAACTAATAGCTTTTCCTGCTTTTGAGGGATATCGATTACCCAATCAAAAGTATTGCTACATTTAATGTCCAACTTCAGATAGTCTAAGTCGTCTTTCTTGAATATACCAGCACTTATCAAGTAAGGAAATAAGTTTTTAGATTTGAGATAAATTATCACAAAGAACCTTTTTTAGCTGATAATTGAGTTTTTCTAAAAAGTATTTAATTAAGTTAAAACTTTGAATTTCATCATAGAGTTTGCTGTAACTCGCTCTATGATGAAAATAGACCAAAAGAGTTTTATTGGCAAAGAAGTAGGCTGATATCGCTGTTTCCACCACACTCCGTTATGCTGATGTTGCTGTGACCACCAGCTCCACCTCTTACTTGAACCAATTCACTATCGGTCAGTTCATTCAAGAAGTTTTCAGAATCGGTAAACAAGTCAGTTCCGGCGACTGTGACATCATTTGTGATGTTATTTGTGATGTTATTATCTTTGTTTTTCATGATTTAAATGTTCCTGGATGTATATATAATTATCACATCATCTTTTATACAAAGAATATCTATCATATTAAAAGTAATTTCCTTCACAAGTTCAGCGGCATATATATGTCAATAGAGTTAGCATTCAGGTAAGAACGCAGCAATTCAAGTTCCAAAAGTGAGAATTGCTTGAGGATAGAGGTCATCCGCTCGTCTGGGGAGTCATTAAGCGAGTGCCAAGCTTCCAACAAACCATTGGCAACAATTTGGCAGCGGTTCATCCCAAAGCTTTCTTGTTCTGCAAATTTGCGGTCTGGTTCCTCTGCTAGACTTAGCCCTGGTGCCAGGAACTTGGTGAATAGGGGGACATCTGTGTGAAAATGCGCTTTTGTTTGTGCATAGACACTCTCAAGCACCTGCCGGACGACTTCATAGTGACTCTTCTCGAAATACAGGACTCCTGAGTCATAGCGCTTGTAATCACCTGGGTTGTATAGCGTTTTAAAGGTAAAGGGAATTAAAATATCGTTCAACTGGCGCGTCAGACTGTCCATGACCGCTACAGCACCTTCTGGGCTGAAATTGAAGTAAATGCGCACGATTTCTGGCTGGCGCTTTGGATGACCATAACTTCGTGGTCCTGCATTGCTCACTGCCATGTAGAACCCGCTTTGCACAAAATTACGAGGCATTCTGACAGCTACTAACTCACCTATAGCGGCATTTTCGGCGAGTTGCAGATGTTTCTCTGGTTTAATGTGTAAAGTCAAACCTCCCTTGGTGACAGCAAAAGTGCCATCACTCTCAAGCCTCACTACAGACCAACCTGAGTCAAAATAGCCAGTGCCCCGATTGCACGAGTGCAATCGTTCGTAAAATGCTATGTCTACTCCTAGGCGGGTGTTATTTTCTAAATCCTGGTGCAGTGCCAAACCCGCTGAATCGGCGTCTGGTGCCAGAGTTGCTCGCATCGAGCCATTGTAATAGATACCGTAGAGAAACGAGCGCAGTTGCAAGCTAAAATACTTATTCTGAATATCCGCAGGCATTTGCTGGAAGCGGGCGACTACCTCATCTGGTAATTCAAAAGGTTTGTAATTTGGATGACTAATACAGAAGTTGGAGTGGATTTGCACATTGCTGACGATATCAAGCAAAGTATCCAGCAGGTGTTGTGAAGCCGAATCTGGCTGTTGAGATTGAGAAAAATTTCCTAGTTGCATATAGTTTCGTCGCGTTAAACATCCATAGCAGCAGAAGATCTGAACTGACTAAGTTCTGTTGCTGCGGTTCCGAAAACAGTCGCCAAGGATTGTTCCGGACGACATAACAAACTCTTGGCAACCTGAAGCATGCAAATCCCCTTATTGCCAAAAGATTTTTGGTACTGAATCATTGCCTGAATTCGTTGAATTAAGGCTAAACCGGCAAATTGCACGACTTGCAGCAAGAAATTGGGACGATGCTCTAAAATCTCCGGGAAGTTATCGAAATAAGTGTTAGTTAGAGCAGCAATGGAAGGTTGAAGCTGTTCTAGGGGTATCATAGCCAGACGCAAAGATTCTTCTATAGTCAGAGACTTACTGATGACTAAGCTACTCAGCCAGATTTGCAGGTAGCTGGCAATGAGCGTTCCCAAATCAAAGGCAGGATCTCCCCAAGCGGAAGTCTCCCAATCAATCAGCCGTACAATGTTGGGACTTTCTTGCTCCCAATTGTTGTGTAGGAGAATGTTGTTGAGTTTGAGATCATTGTGAGTTAGGCAACAGGGTTGGAAAACATTGGCAAGTTCTCTGATTGCTTGCCCTAAGCTTTCGTATCGCTGATAAAGCTTAAAGAATTTCAGCCCATCTGCAGGAACTATACCAAAAATTTCTGGCCCGATCCGTTCTATACTACGAATCCAATTAGGCACATGAGCCGGGCTAAGATTATTAGGTTTTGCCGAGAAGAATTCCTGATAGTCTGGGCGGTTGAAAGTGGCTCGATGGATGGTGGCGAGAACGGTGGCGAGATTCGAGGCAATTTGAGTTGGGAAAACCTTTTCTTTCCCGTAGAAATCTTCTAAATCCCGATAGTCATCCAAGTAGCTGAAAACAATGATAGAATTTTCAGCCTCAAAATGAAGCACCACAGGCATCCAGAGTCGAAGCTCGCTAAGTTCTGGAAATGTGTGTAAAAACTCTTGAATTCGCCATTCACTCAAAAACTCGCCCAGTGTTTTGCCTTCTTTATTGTGTCGTTCTTGCTTAATCAGCAGTTTTCGACTGTCTGGCAAAGTCAGTAATAAATTAAAGTTTTTTGCAGCGATCGGCTCAACCTTATACAGAGCTTCCTCCAACTGAGTACAGAGTCTATGCTCAACTAAATAGTTAAAAATATTCTGAGAACTTAATACAAATGTCATAAACCATCGTCGTTTGATATATCCATCCTGCTGGCTTTGAGGAATTGCCCAACTTCTCCTCTTACACAACTGGATTTATGGGCTATCTTACAGCGTATCATTTTTACTGATGTATCTAGTACAAGGAGTCAGGAGTAGGGGCAGGTTTTACAAATTGATTTTAAAGCCGATAAGTTAATCGGCAAAACCTGCCCGTACAGGAGTCAGGAGTCAGGAGTAGGGGCAGGTTTTACAAATTGATTTTAAAGCCGATAAGTTAATCGGCAAAACCTGCCCGTACAGGAGTCAGGAGTCAGGAGTAGGGGCAGGTTTTACAAATTGATTTTAAAGCCGATAAGTTAATCGGCAAAACCTGCCCGTACAGGAGTCAGGAGAAAAAAATACATACATAACCTAGGTTTTACCCTGTTTCTAACTGTCTGGTTATTTCTGCCGCAGTGTACTAGGACTAATAAGTCGGTCGGCACAAATAAATTCATGTTTGTAGTTGTGCTGACCTCGCCATAGATATCAGCGCTGAAGCGCAACTACGAGCCTTTACATAAATTTATATAGGTGGGTTTTTCTGTGTCGATCTACTTAGGAGCTAAAATCCGATTAAGATGTCTATTCTATTGCCAGAAGCTCAAATTCAGTAAACTCTAATCAAATTTTGATAATTATCAAGATATTGATGGAAAGTTCCACTACTGAGAAAATAGCGATAAAGAGAAGATAGTAAATATTGTATAGATGTGGTAAAAGTTCGTTTGGTGTTCAAATATGGCAAATTTTTCTGATGCCCTTGCAATATTTGAGTGAAGTTATCACGCCAATTTTGAAACAAAATAAAAATGATTTCATAACAAGATAACTTTAAGCATTTATATTGATAGTCAGTAAATATGGGTTCACGTTGATGTAAGAATGAAAGTAGCAATATACTTCTAAAGTTGGTATCAAAAATCTAACGTAAGTCAGACGGTTTCTGGGATTTTATTGCTCAAACTTAGAAGCAGTAAATAAAATCTTTTAATTGAAAGAATGGCTCCTACAGTACTTATCACCGGTGGATCTCACGGGATTGGCAAAGCAACTGCTCTTTTATTTGCCCGTAAAAGATATGACCTTGTACTTGCAGCTCGGCATATTGACAGTTTAGAAAGTGTAGCGCAGGAGGTGCAAAGCCTTGGTCATATCGCACCACTGATTGTTCCTTGCGATCTTCGCGATCCACTACAGGTAGACACACTCGTGCAGAAGGCGTTGGAACATCATGGCCATATCGACGTGCTGGTGAACAACGCAGGTATTTTTGCCGAAGGCCCTGTGGAGCAGTTTTCTCTCAGCGATTGGCATCAAGTGATAGACTTGAACTTATGGGGATATATCCACACAATTAATGCCCTTTTGCCTCATTTCCTTCAGCGAAAAACTGGAACAATTGTAAATGTAAGTTCCATTGGCGGTAAAGTGCCTACACCTTACTTGGTGCCATATTGTACGAGTAAATTCGCGGTGACAGGATTGACCGAAGCGATGCACGCGGAATTAAAACCCAAAGGTGTTCACGTTTGTGGGATTTACCCAAATTTGATCAAGAGTAATTTTTTAGAACGGGCAATTTTTCGGGGGAAGGATGAGCAGGATATCCAAGCTCGACGCGAGCAGCTTGACAAAGTGGTGAAAACTCCTGTGATTGAGAAGCCGGAGGATGTCGCAAATGCTATTTGGGATGCCGTGAAAAATCAGAAATCCGAGATCATGGTTGGTTCGGCAAATATGTCACAGGCGCTTGATCGATTTTTTCCTGGTTTCGTACAGTGGGTTTCGAGGCAAACTTTGAAAAATCAGGATAAGTGAGTAAAACCTCCGATTTTCGATGATCTTCCTCGTATTCATCGAAAAAAGTTCGATTCGTTGGAAACCTTGCACCTGAACACGGACGTAGACGTGCTAAAAATGAGGCCTCGTCTCTTGTGTCTCTGTGCTAAAAAATGGTTTTTTAAGTTCTAGGATTGGATGCGTAAGTTGATGCGAACAGTGCCCGTGACAGATTGAGGGGTTTTCCACCCGATAAGCGATCGCCTAATCAGGTAGACAAGCACTGCTTTTTTCAAGGTTGAGGCTTCCTCATCCAACATTACCTTTCCAACGCGACCTTTAGCCACTTGAAACTCGAAGATAATTTCACCACTCAAACCAGCAGGTAGATTCAGTTGTTGCAGATGTTCCGTCAGAAGATCGATAGCTGTTTGTACCAATCCAGTCACATTGACAACTTCTAACTGATGTTGTACAAGTGCAGGTGTGACTGATCTTAGTCGGAAACTACCTGGTGCTGGTGATGAAGCGAAGTATGATGCACTCGAAGCAGCTGCTATCATACCACCAGCGACCCAGTCTGTTGCTCCGATTCCCTCATAGCTTATACCTTCGGGCATTTCCACTGGTACTTGTACTGAGATAGATTCGCCTTGTGAATTTACCCGCACTTCTTCACTCACGGCGACAAAAGCAGTGTATTGCGACAACATCTGATAAGTTAACGCTGTCTCCGTCACTGCCTCAACCCCAACCTTGGTTTCGCAGTTAAACATCTGATTCATCAAGTCTTTAATCCGGGCGCGTCCCCACAATTGCGCTATAGCTGGATTTTCAGTTTGAGCAAAAATGAGGTGAAAAGTCTTTTCATAAGCTTTATTGCCTGCTGCCATGCCAACGACGCGCAGATTGCCACTGGCTCGATCCTGTTTCCGCCCAAACATCACTAACGGCTGTTGTGCAAACAAATCTGGCGGATTTACTGGGTAAATCACTGGCGATCCCCCATTCCCTTCCCAAGTCACTTCAATATTCGTTAGCACAGGGTTATTGATTTGGCGAAAGAAGTTTTCAGCAACTTCCTCAGTCGGTTCATCTTGACGAATAATGCGAGATGTCCCTCGTCCAATTTCGGCGATGCGATTCAGCAAAAAGCGATTTACTGAACTACCAACACCGAAGCTATAAAGACGATTCCCTGGTTTTAATTCCCGCTGCACCTCTGCCAAAACTTCATTTTCATTGCCAATATAACCATCTGTTAACAGCACAATACTCCGTAACCGACTAGAGGTGATAGGAAAATTCAGCACTGCCCGAATGCCACCGGACAAATCGGTACCGCCATTGGCTTGTAGTTTGTTGATATAAGCGATCGCTCCTGCACAATTTTCAGGCGTATTTGCTAATGGTGTCTTCGACAGTTGCCTGTTAGTCTCAGAAAAGTCAATAATCGAGAAGGTGTCATCGGGATTCAAACCATTAATAAATCGCCGCATCAATTCCTGACATTTCTGTAGCGGATCGCCCATTTGCGAACCAGAAGTATCCATCAGAAAAACAACATCTTTGGGCACAATATCTGAAGGGCGATATTCTAAAGCTGGGATGAGATAAATTGCAAAATGTCCGCCGCGCTCATCTAATTGAGTTAACACTGTGGACTGAGTCTCAATTCCTGAAACTTGATAGCGTAAGATGAAATCTTTGTTGGGAATCGTATCTTCTCCACCTAATTGCACGCGGACAATTTGCTCAACGTGTTCAATTTGTATCTGGTGGGAAGGGGAACGAACATCGGAAATTAGTACACCCGCGTCAATTTCTACTGCGACGTTTATATCATGTCTAGAGCGCATGCCCTGTGGTATAACTGGTGAAGTAATCCTGGATGCATCGGGAACTCGATCTGTATCACCACTGCTATCAATTAGTGTACCGGGGATAAAGCGCGGGCCTACTACCATTGGGAAGACAAATTCATAATTCCCTCCTTCAAATTTCAAGCTATCTGTGTAGCGAATGGTGACATCGATTTGTTCACCTGGTTGAATATGAGCCAGGGACTGGGTAAAGATATTATCTCGCTCTTGTTCCAATAAGCCGGCAGTGCGTCCTTGTTGTTTAGCTTGTTCATAAATTTGTCGCGCTTCTTCACGTTTTTTTATGCTGCCTTTAATTATGCGATCGCCTATTTTTATTTCCATATCATCCACTGCTGCTTCATCCGGCAATGGGAAGACATAAACTGCTTCTAAAGGTTTTGTAAACGGATTTTCAAAAGTTTGTATCACCTCTACCCGTGACACATTCCCAACGATTTTTGCTTGAAGATTAGTGTGTTTTAGGGGGAAGACTAACTGTTGTTCACCTTTCTTTACATATAATCCTCCTAGCCGAGGATTGGAAGGATTAACTTTAATTGTGGACATAGATTTTCTCAATAATTAGGCAAATAAACAACTGTAGGACTTACGCAAAAGTTGCCAAAAGGCTTAATTTATTGAACCGCAATAGACTTGGGCAGTGCGTTGGCTCGCTGTGCGCGAATGACGGGTTAGCCCGCTCTCACAGCGACTGGCTTTCATACTCTGCCGACTTGAAGTACCTGCCCATGCCAAGAACCTCAAGAATGAGTAGAGTTTGCGTAAGTCCTAAACTGTTTCCACTGTTAGTATGAGCAGTGGCATTACTATTTGACCTATACTAACTTTGAAGGACTGATAGCTGCCAGTAATTGAAGAAATCTTAAATTTTTTCTAGTAATATTAATTTCCTATTACTAAATTCATTCTTCATATTCGTTATCTATTTCTATGTCAAGGGTATCTTCATCAATTCGCACATACAAAATATTAGGGCGACAGCAAACTTGGCAATCTTCTACATAGGATTGCTGAAAACCTCCACTTACGTCTACAAAGGTTAAGTTCGATTCGCCGCAATAGGCGCAGTAATACTCTGCTGTTGTTTGCATCTGAATGTATTTTTTAGTTTTAACAAGCCTTTTAGGTTTAAAAAATTATAAGTTGAGCGGCTGAAGTTCCTTTTGGGGTAAGTTGAAATAACTGGTAGCATCAGCCAGGTGCTTTAGTAGTGTGGATTGTGGTAAGGGTCCTTGCAAGTGATTCCAAGGTAAAGTAATATCTGTTGACCAGTTATCATGAACGTAGAAATCTAAGTTGGGTATTTGTCCTTTAAGTTGTTTGAAAGCACGGCGATAACTGCCCAAGGAGTCGCCATAATCACGGGTAAGTTCCAAAAGGTGAGATAGTCTGCGATCGCCCCTGGATAACAAAGCTTGAATGATTGACCAATTATAACTTTCCGGTCGAAACTCGATTCCTTGCGGCTTAAGTTGTTTCTGTAAAAGTTGCAACCGCTTTTCAGCTTGCCGATTGACTCCAAACCACTGAAATGGCGTATGTGCTTTGGGAACAAAGGTACTACAGCCAAATGTTAAGCGCAATCCAGGCACAGTTTTTTTCAAAGAGCGCATCATTGCCACGGTTTGTTCTAAATCCTCTGGTTCTTCACCGGGAATTCCTACCATTCCATAAAGTTTCAAGTTTGTTAATCCACCAGCTCTAGCATTGATCGCTGCTTGGATAATTTCATCATTATGTAATTTTTTATTTATGATTCTCCGCAAATTCTCTGAACCACTTTCTACGGCAATCGTCAGCGATCGCGAATCTCGTTTTGCCAAAATTTCTGCTAATTTTACTGTTACCGTATTTGTCCGAACTGAGGCAATGCTGAGACGCACATCATCGTACTTTGTTTGATTCAGATGATCGAGTAATGTTTCAAACTCCGGATGCTGAGTGACGGAAGCCCCTAATAATCCGATGCGTTTTGTCACTGATAAACCTTTTTCAATCGCTGGAATCAGTGAACCTTCCACACTTGCTGTTCTAAAAGGAAGCGTTAAATAACTTGCCAGACAAAAGCGACACATTTCTGGGCAACTTCTGACGACTTCCACCATATAAATATTTTCCCATGCTGCTTTTTCCGTCACAACTGTTGATGTTGAGAGGATATCTCCCCGATAGGTTTGCTTTTGCACCACAGCAGGGATGTCTGTAGAAATAGGTTGAATTGACTTGACAGCTCCATCTGATGCATGATACTCCACCTCATACAAACTGGGTACATAAATTCCCGGCACTTGTGCAAGTGCTTGCAGTTTAGTTTGCCTAGAGGCATTTCTGACTTCTTTGTAAGCGTCAACAAAATTTCCCAGCAGGTTTTCGCCATCTCCTAGCAAAATGACATCAAAAAAATCTGCGAAAGGTTCGGGGTTAGCAGTGAGTACGGGACCGCCACCAAAAACTATGGGATGATGATCATCACGGGAAGTTGCTCTGATGGGAGTTTGTAAAGATTCCAGTAAATTCAAAATATTGACATAATCCAGTTCCCACGACATGGAAAAGCCGAGTATTTCTGGTTCTCTCGGAAGTTGTTCGTGGGTATCGGTAAACAGGCGACTCACCTGCAAATCAGAACGCATTGCTAAAGTTGCCCACACCACTTGATAGCCCAGGCTTGTTATCCCCACCGTGTAATCATTCGGAAAGGCGAAGACGGTGGGGATAGCGTCTGTGTTGGGGGTTGCGGGGGTAAAAAGCAGGCGTTCGGTAGCGAATACAGATGATGTCACAGGTGTTTGTTAGGAAGTGTTTGTAAAAATGATAGCGAATACGAATTGAGTCAACACCGCGATTTTATAAAATCGTAGTGTTGGCAATCGAGTTGAAATTGACTTTCCGCTATTTATATCTAATTTTAAGGCATAGAATTATGAGATTAAAAAATAATGTCACACTATTAGCTAGAATAATTGGCAAAGCTTGGAGATAAAGGCCGTATATTAGCCATAAAAAAACACCAAGATTAAAAGCAATCAGCATGGAATAAGAAACATCTTTAGCTGATTTTGTTTGCCAAGTTTTTATCAATTGAGGCAAGAATGCAAAAGTGGTTAATGTCGCAGCAGCTAATCCTAAAATCGTCACAAAATCCATTTGTATGCAAACCTTTTAAGGAATTTGAGTGTCAGGATTCAGAGCAGGGGGTATTGACAAGTGTGACATCTAAGGGGGATTATCACTTTTTTCATAATAGGTTGATTTTTTATTAAGCCCTTATCTAAGCTGCTTTTTCAGATAAGACTTAGCCCAGGCATACTGCTGTGGATCTTTTTTCAGTAAGTACTCTACTGCCTCTAGCTGTTTTCTCTCATCTTTTGTACTCCTGACGACTCGCTTAATTTCATCATCAATATCTTCAGTTTTAGCACCACGTTGTTTTGCTTGTTCAAACCAATAATCCCCTTTTAAATACTCACCTCTATCATAATTTATGGCACCCATTAAGGTGTAAGGTTGATAACTTTCAGGGTGATAATCAATGGCTTTTCTCGCACAACTTTCTGCATCATCTAATTTATTAATATCTCTAAATGCAGCACCTCTAGTTACTAAAATAGCTGACTTAAGATTGCTTTCTTTGATTTTGCCTAAGTCTTGGTTAGTTAGCTTTAACGCCTGTTCGGGTTCATTTGCCTTGCGCCAATAACTACTGGCAGTGGGAATGTGCCATTTATGTCCGGTACGATGAAATTCCTGTTCATAAAAATCTGCTTCCAGCTTGTAATGTGCAATCAAAATCTTGCCGTCATGAGATAAAATATGTTGTTCTATAAGCTGAACAACGAGCAGAGGATCTAGCCGTTCTTTTCTCTCCAGTTTTAGCATGATTGTGTAAAACGTTTCAAACGGTAATTGATTTCCAGGATCTAACAACCCATACTTTCTCTTTAACACTGCAAAGTGCTTTTGTTGAGCAACAGTAATGATATCTTCACGTCCATTGTTTTTCAGCCAGTCGATTTCTGACTCACTCAGCCACTCTCCTAAGTTTATCTTAGACTTCAGAGTAGAAGCGTATTGTTCGTAAGCGATCGCAATCGTCTCAGTAAGTTTACGCTTTTTCAGAAAGTTAATATCCTGCTCACTTAACTGATTCTCTAACTCAAGTCTTTTGAGTACTTTGTACAGGTGACTAGAGGGGGATGAATCCTCATATTCAGTTACTTTGTATTTAACTTTTAGCAGAGCGAAGTGCCGAGTCTGTTCAATTTTTACAACAATATCGAGCGTTTCTGTCAGTTGATGCTGTTCGAGCCAGTCAATTTGTGATTCACTCAGTTGTTCATCTGCATCAAGCTTTTGCAGGATGAGATATAGTTGACTCAATGTAGATGAGTCTGGATGTTTAGTCGCTTGGTACTTAGCCTTTAGCTGGATAAACTCAGCCTCTCTTGTTGCCTCTTGTTGCTCAAAAATTTTTATGGTTTCAAAGAGTTCGGAATTTATTAGCCACTCAAACTCATTATCACCTAACCGTGCTTTTGTGTCTAATTTCTTCAGAATTTTATATAGTGGACTATCTGGTGATGAATCTTGATGTTCGGTAGCTTGGTACTTTGCTTTGAGTGCAATAAAGTGCCGAGTTAGTTTCATCTCCTGAACAATTGCAAGTGTTTCAACCAGCTGATTCTTTTTCAGCCATTCAACATCTGAATCAGTCAGCTGATTTTCTGAGTTAAGCTTCCAAAGGATTGAGCACAGAGAAGCGGAAATACCATCTTTGAAACCTCGCCAAAAGTTAGGGACTTTGTACTTAAACTTGATTTGGTTGAACTCCCAATCTAGTTTTCTAAGTTCTTCTGCCCTATGTTGCTCAAGTTGCTGGATAACTTCAATAGTTTCAAACAGCTGATGTTCTTTTAACCAATCGAACTCTAAGTCAATCGTCTTAATTCCTAAGTCAACTTTTCGCAGAATGAGATACAGAAGACTTAAAGGTGATGAATCTTTGTATTTTGTTGCCTGGTACGAGCGAATTACAGCAAAGTGCCAATGGCGGTTGCCTCCAATGGACCGCGCTTTGTTGTAGAGTCAATCATCGACGCAATTAAGCTGCGCTCGCTATTCAATACAATCGTCACGCTAGACGATGTGTTGGTGGGGAAACCTGCTCCGGATTTGTTCAAGCTAGCAGCTAAAAGAATGGGCGTTGCTCCTGTTGAGTGTATCGTTTTTGAGGATAGTGATACTGGGCTGGAAGCAGCAAGGCGAGCTAGAATGCGATGGATCGATGTCCGAATTCTGAGACACACAGCATGAGTCAAACTGAAGAGCGCGATCGCATTATGGTGGCAACGCGGCGTGATCTACGAAATCTACCCACGCAGCTTTCCCAGATCTGAAGGGATTCTCAGCACGTAATCTTAAGTATATGCGGGCTTTTGCTGAGGCTTACCCAGATGAGCAAATTGTGCAACAGCTTGTTGCACTAATTCCTTGGGGACATAATGTGCGTATTTTGGATGCTGTCAAAGACCCTTCAGCAAAGCTATGGTATGTACAAAAAACTATAGAAAATGGCTGGAGTAGAAATATATTAGTGCATCAGATAGAAAGTGGATTATATCATCGCCAAGGCAAGGCGACTACTAACTTTGAAAATACCCTACCAAAACCACAATCAGAACTAGCGCAACAATTATTAAAAGAACCTTATAATTTTGACTTTCTCAGTTTAGGAAAAGAAGCACTAGAACGAGATCTAGAAAAGGGTTTAATAGAACATATTCGTGATTTTCTATTGGAATTAGGGGTGGGTTTTGCCTTTGTTGGCAGCCAATATCACTTGGAGGTTAAACGACATAAAGCATTGATGTCACGATCTATTATCAATCCACACGCTTTACAGTCGTGCACTCTAATGCTTGAAAAAGTTAAAAAATATGAAAAGTGTAATTTGCCAGCATGGAGAAACTAATCGGGTGAGTGTAATTTCCCTACTGGGTTCAAAAATCCAAAGCAGAGATAGCGTTTTGCTTCTGCTTCTCAGTTACCCTGATTTTTCGATGATATTTTAGCCATCGCCACCCATCTGACGGTAATTGTCAAAAGCCTAAAACGACCAAATTTCGTTCACACACATGATGTCGTATTTGTACAGTGCGTAAGTCCTACATTTCACCAAAGGAAAATTATTGCTCCCGGTAGAATACAGTTTCATATAATCTATATCAAACTCTACTTTTGTCGCATATTCGTATTTAATGTAATACGTTTTCCGCAGTTTTCTAGCGGGAAGGGAGTAGCAGTTTGAGCGATGGAGCGATCTCACGCATTAAAATGTTACTCAAAACGACTGTGATATTTACAACACCTTACATTGTCCCTGATGACGCAACAAATGGTCGCACAACACCAAGGCTACCATCGCCTCAACCATCGGAACTGCACGCGGTAATACACAAGGATCGTGCCGTCCTTTCGCTGCCAAAACCGTTGCTTCACCTTCACGAGTTACAGTTTGCTGCTCTTTTCTAATAGTTGCCGTTGGCTTAAATGCGACACGCAGGATAATGTTTTCACCGTTGGAAATTCCACCTTGAATGCCACCAGAACGATTGGTTACGGTGCGAATTTCATTATTTTCATCGATATAATATTCGTCGTTATGTTCAATCCCAGTCAGTAGTGTTCCTGCAAAACCCGATCCAATCTCAAAACCTTTACTTGCAGGCAGAGACATCACACCCTTAGCGATATCCGCTTCCAATTTATCGAAAACTGGTTCTCCCAAGCCTTTCGGCACATTTCTCGCTACGCATTCCACAACACCGCCAATCGAGTCCCCTTGTCTGCCAATTTGTTCAATTAATTCAATCATCCGTTCTGCACATTCAGCATCAGGACAGCGGACGATGTTACTTTCAACTTCTTCTAAGGTAATTTTATTCGGATCAACGACGCCTTCTAAATCTTTGATGCGCTTGACGTAACCTATCACTTCCACATTGGCTACTTGACGAAGGATTTTTTTGGCGATCGCACCTGCGGCAACTCGTCCAATTGTCTCCCGTGCCGAAGATCTCCCACCACCCTGCCAATTGCGAATGCCATATTTTGCATCATAAGTTACATCTGCATGAGAAGGGCGATACTTCTGTGCCATCTCATCGTAATCCTGGGGACGAGTGTCTTTGTTCCGCACTAAGATGGCAATCGGCGTTCCTAGCGTTTTCCCCTCGAATACTCCAGACAAAATCTCACAGGTATCGGCTTCTTTACGAGGCGTTGTAATTTTACTTTGTCCTGGTCGTCTTCTATCTAACTCTACTTGAATTTCCTCAGCCGAAATTTCTAGGAGTGGAGGACAACCATCAATCACAACTCCCACACTACCACCGTGGGATTCGCCAAAAGTAGTGACGCGAAACAGATGCCCAAAAGTATTACCCATGGTATTGAGGATTTGTGTCAATGGCTAATTGTACTAAAGTATTCTCTCACTACTAAGCAAAAAAAGGTATAAGGAGCGGCTACTCATTTGTTTGAGTTTTTGCTGATTGTTTAGGTTTTTAACGAAAGTAGAAAGCCACTTGTTAAGTACTTGCTACAAATCAAAAAGCACCCTCCGTTTCCGAAGGGCGCTTTTCATCAACAGACGCGACATGTCGCGTCTGTTGATGATTAACCGTTAATAGCAGGAGCGCTGAGTGCAACAGGTGTGGATTCACCAGCAGCCAAGTCGAGAGGGAAGTTGTGAGCGTTGCGCTCGTGCATCACTTCCATACCCAAGTTAGCGCGGTTGATGATGTCTGCCCAGGTGCTGATGACGCGACCTTGAGAATCAATCACACTCGAGTTGAAGTTGAAACCGTTCAAGTTGAATGCCATTGTTGATACACCCAAAGAGGTGAACCAGATGCCCACTACTGGCCAAGCGGCGAGTAAGAAGTGCAGTGAACGGCTGTTGTTGAATGATGCGTATTGGAAGATTAACCGACCGAAGTAACCGTGTGCAGCTACAATGTTGTAGGTTTCTTCTTCTTGACCAAATTTGTAACCGTAGTTCTGTGACTCAGTTTCGGTTGTTTCACGTACCAGTGAAGAGGTTACCAATGAACCGTGCATTGCACTGAACAGTGCGCCACCGAATACGCCTGCTACACCTAGTTGGTGGAAGGGGTGCATCAAGATGTTATGTTCTGCTTGGAACACTAACATGAAGTTGAATGTACCACTGATTCCTAAGGGCATTCCATCGCTGAATGAACCTTGTCCGATGGGGTAGATGAAGAAGACTGCGGTTGCTGCTGCCACTGGTGCGCTGTATGCTACGCAAATCCAAGGACGCATTCCTAGACGGTAGGATAATTCCCACTCACGTCCCATGTAGCAGAATATTCCGATTAAGAAGTGGAATACGACTAGTTGGTATGGACCACCATTGTACAACCACTCATCTAAGGATGCTGCTTCCCAAATTGGATAGAAGTGTAAACCAATTGCGTTGGAGCTTGGAACAACTGCACCGGAGATGATGTTGTTTCCATAGATTAGTGAACCTGCTACTGGTTCGCGGATACCGTCGATATCAACTGGAGGTGCGGCGATAAAGGCGATTAAGAAGCAGATGGTAGCGGCAAGTAGGGTTGGAATCATCAATACGCCGAACCAACCGATGTAGATCCGGTTAGAGGTGCTGGTGATCCATTCGCAGAACTTGTCCCATACGTTGGCGCTACTGCGCTGTTGTAAGGTTGCTGTCATTGTTTTATGATTGCTTGATTTTTGTATCAGATAATCAGGCAAGTGTTTTTACCTGTTAATACATATCTTAATATTGATGTAAAAGTTTGTAAAGCTTTTTTTTCATAAATACTCTTTTAGGAGTAGTCCAGTAGGCTGGTGGGAAGAATTTCACTGATCAAGTTTCAGGACTGACAGTGCTTGTTCCATGTCGCAAGCCAAAAGCTTATCTAATGACATGTACATCCAACAAAGAGGCTGTGCTGGCTCAAGGCTTGTTTTCTGAAACCCTACCGCTGAAGCGAGTTTTTCTTGAGCTGGTTGCATTGGCAGTGCGTAAATATCGCAAAGGTTAGGAAAATCGGCTAGCATCCGAATTAATGTTTTTTTTCCGTCCTCTAAGAATTGACAAACGTTTATTTGCTGCTTATGATCAGAATCAATAAGCCAAGCTCGGATAAAAATAGAAGTGCAATTAAGATCTCCTGGCACAGCTATTTGTATCGGATCTGTTTCAGATGCGGTACTTAAGTGGAAACTTTTGCGAGGTGCGAGAAAAAAATTCTGCTCTGATTCGGGAGCTACAGGATGGTAGACGTAAAAGCCTACAGGATGTTGATTGTCACACCGACGCAGCACTCGCATTCCAGTAGGGTATTGCTTTGCCCAGTCACGCAATATTTTGGCAGTTCTTTGGGGGTTGGGCTTTTTGTTCATTAGGTTGTAGAAGCGAACAAAAAAAATGGCAACAGGGATGGCGTCAGTTCGCGGATTAAAGGCGTCTGGCACAAGCTGGATTGGTTCTACTTGTGCTGTGTCATGAAAATTTGGCAGTGGAGATCGAATCCGAATACAAGTCGTGTTGCCATCGAAGTCTTTTTCAATCAATCCCAAAGACACGAGTTTATCTATCATCATGCCTGCGGCGCGATCGCTTCCGCGCTCTGTTTCACCATAGAAAAGTTCATAAGCTTCTCGATGAGTGCAAGGAACAAATCCTTCGGGTACATCAAGTTCGGTTAAAGGTTGCTGCAAGCTTTTCCCCAATTCTTGCTGCTGTTTAAGTAGTAAATATGCCCATAATTTCACGAAATATTCGGCCCGACAACGTGTTAAACCAGCTCGTAACTGTTTCAACGAAGAAACATACTTGCGCTGTTGCTCGATGGGAAACCAATAATCGACACTTGTTGAGTTCATATAGCAGGACTTATAAGTAAAATTCCTTAATATTGTGTAGCAATATATATCTGTAAATAAATCAGACTAATCAGCCTGTTACATGGTGTAGGAGAAATTTCTCTTCAAATCCCCTACATCCTGGCACCCTAACTTCTATAAATTATTTCATAGTTCATTTACTGTACCGCTAAACTTAGAAAAACTTCACCCCATTTCACGGAAGTTCCACAAACTTCAATTCATAAACTTTACTTCAGCGTTCTTGACTGGCTTACAGCATAGAGCGTAGACAATACATATTCTTAAAAATCATAATTTTGCTAAACGCGCAATGGTTCTAAGTAAATGCTCAGTCTGAGAGGAAATTCACTATGCATAATACATTTGAACTAATTAGTAATTTTACATCTACCAAAAGAAAGAAATTTAAAAAGCAATCTGTTTCACAGCTTCACCTATTGCAAGCTGTTATTGAAAGCTTTGTTGACGGAATTTTAATATTGACGGACAAACAGGAATTGCTTCATGTTAATCAATGTGCCAATCGAATTTGCGAACAATTAATGCCTAGTTCAGTTGAACATAATGTGATTCCTAATGAAATTTGGCACGTTTGTCAGTGTTTAATAAACAGTCGCGAAGTATTTCCAGAAGAAAAAATATCTCTGGAGTTGGAAATCGAGACAAAAAAATACGTAAAAATACTTATTAAAGCTAGATGGTTGCAGCTAAGTGCAAGTGACGGCAACTTCATCTTAGTGACTCTGGAAGAACGCGAACTGATGAGTAGTAATAGTATGGCGATCGCTGATGCCCAAAAGTTCGGTTTAACTGAGCGAGAAGCTGAAGTTTGGCGGTTGCGTAGTGATAGTCTTTCTTATAAAGAGATTGCTGCCAAGCTGTACATCACTATTAACACTGTTAAAAAGCACTTAAAGAATATATACGCTAAACAACACGATATACTGTGGTCACCGTTGATCGCTGATAAATGTTAAGTCCTCGTTACTTCTTAGTTTGAGTATAAACAGTAATACTTAACACTCTCATAATACTTAAATCTTTTGTCCGAACGCAATTCTGGATCTTGTGTCAGTCCCATAGACGCTTAGTGAGAGCTTTCTTTAGTAGTTTATCAGCCACACTAATTAAGCTAATGTTAAAAAACATTGGTAAGCATTCAGTTTTTAGCTATTAGCCCCAAGTACAGGGTACTACTTGTAAAGGTGGCTGATCATCTGAAGCTTTACATGATTCTGTTCAGATCTAACCGAAGAGTGCTGGATGCTGACAAACATTGACACTTAAGCTGTAAGATACAAGATTATTAGTCTAAAAATGAACATTTTAACTAACCTACTGTCTCAACCGATTCAAAATAACAGACAAAAAAGACAGCGTAGAGGAATTGAAATTAAATCGCCGCGTGAAATTGAGATTATGCGGCAATCAGCAAAAATTGTGGCAACCGTGCTCAAAGAAATTTCTGAATTGGTAGAGCCAGGAATGAGTACAGCTGACTTAGATGCTCATGCGGAAAAGCGCATCCGGCAAATGGGTGCATCACCTAGCTTCAAAGGATACCACGGCTTTCCTGCTTCTATTTGTTCCTGCATTAATAATGAAGTTGTGCATGGCATCCCCAGTCGTAAGAAAACGATCCATGCTGGGGATGTTTTAAAAGTAGATACAGGCGCTTACTACCAAGGCTTTCATGGGGACTCTTGCATAACGATTGCTGTAGGTGAAGTCACTCTAGAAGCTGCTCGATTAATCCGTGTAGCAGAAGAAACTCTTTACAAAGGCATTGAACAAGTAAAAGCAGGAAAGTACTTGCTTGACATAGCCGGAGCAATTGAAGATCATGTAAAAGCTAATGGCTTTAGCGTAGTTGAAAACTTTACAGGACACGGTGTTGGTCGTAACTTGCATGAAGAACCCTCAGTTTTCAACTTCCGCACTAATGAAATGCCGAATATTAAACTACGTGCAGGTATGACTTTGGCAATTGAGCCAATTTTGAATCAGGGTTCTAAGGTGACAAAAATATTGTCAGATCGTTGGACAGCAGTCACCACAGATAATTCTCTATCTGCTCAGTTTGAGCATACCGTATTGGTTACAGAAACAGGATATGAAATTTTAACTGATCGCTCAAAGCTCTAAAAGGAGACATAGGAGGCAAGGGATTGAGAATAAACTTTGTAAAATTTTCCTGTCTCCTGTCTCCTAAATGCTTATTTATTCAGCTCATACAGACGCGAGGTTTGTAAACGCTCCATCCATTTTTTAAGAAATACTCGGTTTGCCTTTTGTTCATCTAAATCTTGAGAATCTAAAGCAAAAGGCAATAGTCCTAAAATTGCCGCATTCGTCACACAGAACATTGATTTTTGGAAACTCATACAAATTTGTACCAGCAAATCATCTTCTCCGCGTATACTGCGTTGATAGATTTCATGTAAATAACTGGGCACAAAGTGAGACATATCCTGCATGAGTAAAGTGGGAGGAATCCCAGCACCACCAGTAGGTAAGGGATCGGCATACAAAGCGCCATATTGAAATCGACTTTGATCGGGAGAAATTTGATAAGCTTGGGCGTTATATGAAACTGTTCCGTGAAAGGGCGTTCCCCGGAAGAAAACCGCTTCTACATAAGGTATTGCTGTATCTGCAAGAAAAGTCAAACCAACAGAAGGGGGAATAATTTCATACACTTTATCTTGAATTCTAACGGAGTAGGTAATTGGCCGATTTGCATCTGCCACTAAACCAGCTTTTACGTGTTCGACAACATCAGGAATAGATTTGATTTTACCAAGATCATAGAGGTCTGATAAACTCAAGAAAATATCAGCCATGACTCGCCAAAATTGTCCCAATCCAGTATTGTAAGCTGATACCCGCAACTGTTCAGTTAAAAAGTCAGGAAACAGTTGATTAAGCAACGGAATTAAGGGGTTATTTTTAAATTTTGCCTTAATAACGGTCTGCGCTCTTTCTTTAAATTCCTTGGACTCTAAATATGTATCTAACCCACCTCCACCATGCCACAGCATCGCTCTCATACAATACTCAGCATATTCAAAATTGATTCTATTATGCCATAAGTGTCGGAATAACTTTTTGAAAGAAAAGTCTCCATTGAAGTATTTAAAAAATGGAAAAAAGACTAAATACTGTTCTCTGGCCATGTAATTTAGGATGTTTGAATAATTATCCAGAACTACCCCATAGCTTTTGAGAATGCCAACTACTTCCAGCAAGTTTTGAGGAGTATCAGGAAGTAAAGTTCCTCCTGATTCCAACCGCTCAATATACTCATTCAATTGATAGTTAACAGGTTTCTTTGTAAGACTTACCATTTTATAGTTGATGGTTGATGGTTAATGGTTGATGGTTGATAGTTAATGGGTAATGGTTATTCAATTAACAACCATCTACTATCCACTAACTACAATCTAATTTGTGTTCTTTAACTTTTATCTTTTGCCTGAATCACTGACATTGTGGCAACAGAACTGTATGTACCAATCATTGCTGTGGTTGTTGGTTCTGTCCAATATGCTAACCAAGCTGGTTGAATCCCAAAAATGACAATTAACGCAGCTAAAATTATAGATGTAGAGCGCTCTGACCAAGATACGCGAGGTAAGTTAGCAACTTGTGGAGACAAGCGTCCAAAGAAAGCGTTGTTTGTGAGAATTAAGAAGTAAACAGCAGTTAAACCTGTACCGGCCATGCATAAAAGGGTTTGAACTGGAAAAACTGTAAAACTACCGCGAAAGACAATGAATTCAGCAATAAACCCTACCATTCCCGGTATACCGGCGCTTGCCATCACTCCTAAAACCATTAAACTTCCAATTACAGGCATCCCTCGTTCTGGATTTAGTAATCCCCTGATCGTATCTAAATCGCGGCTTCCGGCTTTCTTATACACAATCCCAACAAGCAAAAACAGTAGGGCAGAAATTAAGCCGTGACTAAACATTTGCATCACACTTCCCAACACGCTTAAAGGTGTAGCGGCAGCTAGGGCTAATAAGATGTAACCCATGTGACCAATGGAACTGTATGCCACCATTTTTTTCATATCTTTTTGAGCGATCGCGCAGGATGCACCATAAAGCACGCTCACTACTGCCCAAAATGCCAAAAAAGGAGCTAAGTAAGCCCAAGCTTCTGGTAACAAATTCATCCCAAACCTGAGTAAGCCGTAGGTTCCAAGCTTCAGCAGGACTCCTGCCAACATTACTGAAATCGGCGTAGAAGCTTCAACGTGAGCATCTGGTAACCACGTATGGAAGGGAACTAAGGGAATTTTAATGCCAAAACCAATTAACAGTCCCAGTAGTAGTAAAATTTGTGTCTCTAAAGGTATAGATGTCGCATCCAAGGTTTGGATTGCAAAGCTTGATGCACCACTCAGCCAAACCAAACCCAAGAAACTTGCCAAAATGAGAACTCCGGAAATAGCTGTATAAATCAAAAATTTAGTAGCTGCATAACTCCGTCGTTCACCACCCCAAATGGCAATTAGTAAATAGAGAGGAATCAGTTCTAGCTCGTAAAAAATGAAAAACAGCAGCATATCTCGTGCTACGAAAGCACCAGACACTCCAATGTTTAACAATAAAAGTAAAGAGTAGTAAAATCGCGGTCGCCGAATATCTTCGTCACTGCTATAAATAGCAATGCAAGTCAACAGTCCATTAAGGATCAGTAAAGGTAAAGACAAACCATCTATTCCAAGATGATAATTCAAACCCAATGCATCTATCCAAGGTATGAATTCAGATAGTTGTTGATTAACATCTATTGGGTTAAACTGAAATGCTAATAATAAAGTCCACGAAAAAGTGATACTTGCAACGATGAGAGCTGCTTTCCGAGAAAGTTGTGCGCTCATGCTAAACGGCAAGAATCCGATAACAATGGCACCGAATAAAGGTATTAAAAGTAAAGCACTAAGCATAGTAGTAAATAGGGAGTGAGGAAAAGCCAGTTGCGTGTTAAGAAAAGTCTGAGCGGCGGCTTCAACCGAGCAGAACTTCTAAGGGATTCGTCACGTTTAACTTTCGGAGCGTTGAGGAGAGGGATGAGACGAGGAGGAAGGATGAGTGTCAGAATAATAACTTCTTTCTTCGCTCTTTCTAACTCCTCACTCCTCATTCCTAATTTTTAGAAGTGCCAATGATTAAGTAGACCTAACGACCAACTGATGGTAAAACCCAGTACACTCACGCCGACAAGGATAGTTAACATATAGCCTTGGGACTGTCCGGAAATGCTGTACTTCAAGCTTTGACCACTGAAGATTGTTGCAAATCCAACCAAGTTAACGAAACCATCGACCAGAAAGCGATCGCTCCAAGCAGAAATTTTCGAGAGCGACGCCACTGCACCAACTACTGTCAGTAGATAAACGCGGTCGATATAAAAGTCGTAACCCAATAAGTCTTGCACAAATCTCCACGTCAATATTGTAGACCGAGACCAAGCTTTGTGCAGATACATTGTAGCTCCGACGGTGATTCCTAATAGAGTAGACGACAGCAATAGTGACACGACTACCCAATTCACACTTTGCCAATCAGGAAGGAGGTACCACTGCTGTAGCATTAGGGGTACTAACAAAGTAATTATCGTTAGAGATACCATTGCAAATGCCATCTGCCAACCTACTTCTGGGGCACGACGTGTCTTTGGTTGTGGTTGCCCCCAAAAAATTAACCGGAATACCCGAGTTAAATTCAATACAGTGAGACCGTTAACTAACACTAAGATGACTATAAGCCAAGGACTAATCAATGCCAACCCATCAGCCCATGACAGCATTGCCCAAAAGCTACCAAGGGGGAGTAGCGTCACCATCCCGGCCGCACCTACAATATAGGCGGTTGTGGTAGCTGGCATCCGTGACCACAAACCACCCATTTCTGTTAAATCTTGAGTATTTGTCGTAAAAATTATTGAGCCGGCACTCATAAATAACAGTGCTTTTGCGATCGCGTGAGTGAAAAGCAGCATCAGGGCAACACCTCCTTGCTGCATACCCACTGCCAGAAACACTAACCCCATGTATGCGCTAGTGGAGTGAGAAAGCGCTCGCTTGATATCGATTTGGGCTAGTGCCACTAACGATGCGCCGACTGCCGTTACTGCACCCATCACGACCAGAGCATTTAAAGCTACTGGTGATAACGCTAAAATTGGCTGAAGTTTATACAGCAAGTAAGCGCCTCCCCCTACCACCAGCGAGTTTCGCATAACTGAGGCGGGATTAGGACCTTCCATTGCCTCATCCAACCACAAATGTAGCGGAAATTGGGCACATTTACCTGCAGGTCCGGCAATTAAAGCTAATCCTAGTAAAGTTGATGTGACTGGGTTTAAGTCAGCCGTTTGCACCCACACATAGAGATCGGAAAAGTTTAGACTTCCTGCCATTGTCGAAAGCGTTACCACCGCCATTAAAAGCAACAAGTCTCCTACGCGCTTAGTCCAAAATGCATCTCGCGCCGCCGTCACAACCAGTGGTTGGGCATACCAAAATCCTACCAATAGGTAAGTTGAAAGAGTTAAGACTTCCAGTAGCGCATAACTGAGAAATAGGGAGTCACTAATCGCTAAGCCACTCAGAGCTGCTTCAAAAAATCCCATGAGACCAAAGAAACGTGCGATCGCCCAGTCTTTCTCCATATATCCCAAGGCATAAATTTGTGCTAACAAACTTAACCCTGTGACTAAAACTGTGGTTCCAATACTGACTGAAGATATTTCTAAGGCAAAGGATAAGTCTAGATCTGCTACTTTCAACCAAGTAAAAACGATATTTTCTGGTTCTTGACTCCAAATATCTTTAAAGACAATTAGACTGTGGACAAAAGCTAAAACGGTAGTCAATAAGTTCAGATATGCTGCCGGTCTTGGTCCTGTTCGCCGGACCAGACCAATTGCCCACGGCAAAGTCAAAATTGCACCTACCAAGCTATAAAGAGGTATCCATCTCGTTGTTAAAAAGAGAAATTGATTCATTTAAGTTCCCTGAATATCTTTTTGCTCATAATTTTTTCTACTTTACGAAATAGCTTTACTACTCTCTATGATTTGGAAATTTAGACTGTTCAGGTTTTGTTCTCTATGACTTATATTATTTCACTTCAATCTTAAATATTCACAAAAATCTTTTAATTTACTTATATCCGTTATTTATCAAAGTAGTTGTTTATGCTCATTCTGATGACGATAATTCCTAACCCCTAAAAAATCCTTTATACCTATTATAACTAAAATTTATGTATCAAGTTAGTGTATTTTTTAAATAAACAACAAAAATCCAGGAATTACCTGCATTTAAACCCCCCGAGGTTTTTTGCACTCCTGCTAATATGGCTTTTTTGCCTTTATGAACTTAGGTTAGCTATTTTTCTCAATTAATTATAATACCTCAATTGCTTCTCTACAATCTCTATAGATTTGTATATAAGTTGTTCTACCAATCAGAATAAATTAACTTTTGTTAAGATTATTAAATCATTGTGATCACAAACTCTTATAGTGATTTATATTGCCAAGAGTGCAAAGCTTTTCTATGCTTAATTTGGAAATGCTTGTAGAACGCACGATGAGCATCTCCGTCGAGATTTTACATAAACAGTACTGATTGCTTTAACTTTGTAGGAGTTCTGCGATGCCAATTGCAGTTGGAATGATTGAAACAAAAGGTTTTCCGGCGCTTGTGGAAGCAGCCGACGCGATGGTGAAAGCTGCTCGCGTGACCTTGGTAGGCTACGAAAAAATTGGCAGCGCTCGAGTCGCCATAATTGTTCGAGGAGATGTTTCAGAAGTGCAAGCTTCTGTTGCAGCTGGAATTGAAGCCGCCAAAAGAGTAAATGGTGGTGAAGTGCTGTCCACTCACATTATTGCTCGTCCCCACGAGAACCTGGAATATGTCCTGCCGATTCGTTATACAGAAGACGTAGAACAGTTCCGTACTTAACAATTTTAGATCAACGATTTTGGATCGATCTCATAAGCAATCATAGACGGTTCAGCAGATAAGGGATACTCGTTTCAGATTGGAAAGACCTCTTCTAAAATCTAAAATCTAAAATTTTTACAGTATTATGTTCGGTTGTTGAAAAGCTAATTAAGGATTAAAACTAATGTCGATTGCAGTTGGAATGGTAGAAACATTGGGCTTTCCAGCAGTTGTTGAAGCTGCTGATGCAATGGTGAAAGCAGCTCGCGTTACCCTTGTAGGTTATGAAAAAATTGGTAGTGGTCGCGTTTCGGTAATTGTCAGAGGAGACGTTTCGGAAGTACAAGCTTCTGTAGCTGCAGGAGTTGAATCAGTAAAGCGAGTTAATGGCGGACAAGTCCTCTCTACCCACATTATTGCTCGTCCTCATGAGAACTTAGAATACGTTCTCCCAATCCGATACACTGAGGATGTAGAGCAGTTCCGTGAAGGTGTAAATGCTATTCGTTCTACAAGAAGACCTTAGAAAAGCGTAATGCAAATTGCCAAGGTTCGCGGCACAGTAGTGAGTACCAGTAAAGATCCTAGTCTCAGAGGTGTCAAACTGCTGTTGTTGCAGTTAGTAGATGAAGAAGGTAACGCTCTGCCAGAATATGAGGTGGCAGGTGATAGCGTTGGTGCAGGAGTGGATGAGTGGGTACTTGTGAGTCGGGGTAGTGCTGCCCGTCAAGTTCTCGGGAACGAACAGCGTCCGTTAGATGCCGTAGTCGTAGCGATCATTGACACAATATATGTTGAAGATCGCCAGATTTATAGCAAAAAAGACCAGTATCGATAATCAAAAAAAGTGAGGAGTTAGGAGTTAGGAATTAATAGGTAGTGGTTAGTGGTTAGTCATCATTAACAACTGTACGGGCGGGTTTGACAGGATTGTTCGGTTTTACTGACAAGTGACTATGATGAAACCCGCCCTTACTATCAACTAACACCTAACACCTGACAAGAAGCTTAATAGAGGAGGAATCTCGAGATGGTAGTCTACAGCATGGCAGCACCGCCGACTCCGTGGTCTAAGAGTTTAGCAGAGCCAAAACTTCATAAAACTGCTTTCATACATCCAACTTCCCAAGTGATTGGGGATGTAGAGTTAGAGGCAAATGTCATTGTTGCTCCAGGGACTGCAATTAGAGCAGATGAAGGTACGCCTTTTTACATCGGTGAAAACACTAACCTTCAAGATGGTGTTGTTGTTCATGGGTTGGAGCAAGGTCGAGTCATTGGTGATGACCAAAACAACTACTCAGTATGGATTGGCAAGAATGCGTCTATTACACACATGGTTCTCATTCACGGACCAGCTTATATTGGGGATAATTGTTTTGTTGGCTTTCGTTCTACAGTATTTAATGCCAGGTTAGGGGCAGGCTGCATTGTCATGATGCACGCTTTGATCCAAGATGTAGAAATCCCCCCTGGTAAATACGTTCCTTCCGGAGCGATCATTACCAACCAGCAGCAAGCTGATCGCTTGCCAGATGTACAGGCACAAGATCAGCAGTTTGCCCATCATGTGGTGGGTATTAACCAGTCCTTAAGGGCTGGTTACATGTGTGCGGATGATGTTAAATGTATTACACCTATTCGAGAAGACCTCGGTAGATCTCGGAAAAACAAAGCTGTTAACGGATTGGAAGTAATAGAAGTGTATAACAAAAACTTAGGTGCAGAAACGATAGAGCAAGTGCGCTATCTGATAGAACAAGGGTATAAAATCGGTACGGAACATGTAGACCAACGGCGGTTCCGCACAGGTTCTTGGCAAAGTTGCCAGCCGATAGAAGCTAGATCCGTAGGTGAGGCAATTTCCATTCTAGAATCATGTCTGGCAGAACATAGCGGTGAGTACGTTCGGTTGTTTGGTATAGATAAAGGCAAACGGCGCGTGTTAGAAACCATCATCCAACGCCCTGATGGTCCAGTCGGTTTACCAGGAACTTTTAAGGCTCCGACTACAAGCAGTGCTTTCAGCAGCTACAACGGAAATGGGAATAGTTACAGCAGCGATCGCAGTTATGGCATGAGCAGTGGTAGTATTCCTGCCGAAACTGTAGATCAAGTCCGCCAACTGTTGGCACAAGGTTACAAAATTGGCTCAGAACACGTAGATGAACGGCGATTCCGTATGGGTACGTGGCAAAGTTGCCAACCGATTGAGGCAACTTCGGCTAACGAGGCGCTCTCGGCATTGGAACAATGTATAGCTAACCATCAAGGCGAGTACGTACGTCTAGTTGGCATTGATACCAAAGCAAAACGGCGGGTATTAGAAACCATTATTCAAAGACCGAACGGTCCGGTCACCCAAACTCCCCAAACTCATAGCCAAAAGTCTTTTGAAAGTAGCTCATCTTACTCTTATACAACTTCAACAGCCTCACCGATAACTACTAATACCAACTTAAGTTCTGAAGTTGTGGAGCAACTAAGGCAACTATTGGCATCGGGGAACAAAATTAGCGCCGAACACGTAGAGCAAAGGCGATTCCGTACAGGTTCTTGGACAAGCTGTGGTCCGATTCAGGCGAGTTCTCTTCAAGAAGCGACCAACATACTGCAACGATACCTTACTGAATACCAAGGGGAATATGTGCGGCTCATTGGTATTGAGCCCAAAGCCAAGCGTAGGGTTTTAGAAACTATCATTCAACGTCCATAACAAAGTTCGGAGTTAGGAGTAATGAGTGGATCAGGTACGAAGCACAAATTCCTCACTCTCAAATTTTGACTCCTAACTCCTTAATTCTCTCTGGCATTTGAGGTTCAACTTTCATGTCTATACCGCCACTACTACGCTTTGGTAATAACTTTGAGTCTCACATAAGTGGCGAGGTGATTATTCATCCAAGTGCAATACTCGCACCAGGGGTGATACTCCAAGCAGCTCCAAACAGTAAGATAGTTATTGGTTCAGGAGTTTGTATTGGCATGGGGTCAATTCTCCAAGTAGATGAAGGAACCATAGAAATAGAAGCAGGAGTCAACTTGGGAGCCGGTTTTCTGATGGTTGGCAAAGGGAAAATAGGAACAAGCGCTTGTATTGGAGCTGCAACAACGGTTTTCCAAAGTTCTGTGGAATCAGGACAAGTCGTTCCTCCTGGCTCACTTTTAGGAGATATGAGTCGGCAGTATTCCGAATCTGTAGTCACAAGCGAAATAACACAACCCGAACTATCACCGGGTGACTCAGCTTCTACAAATGCACAAGAGGATGAGAACACAGAAGCTGGAGCAGAAATTGTACTTTCATCTTCTTCAGTCCCCACTCACAACTCACAACAGAGTAAACTCTCTACATCTTCAAAAGATATAGGCACTGTCATTTATGGTCAAGGGAATATACAAAAGTTGTTAGTCACATTATTTCCCCACAGAAAACCCCTAAACGAATCATCATCCGACGAGAACTCTGATTAATTTTAAATCTAAGTAAGTTATTAGTTGCAAAGACGGCAAAGCACAAAAGCAGACTTTACTATAATTTGGAAACAAAAACTGCCACCGAAGAAGACGCGAAACGTTTTGGCGTTTGTACTGTCAGTAGACAAAGTAGGATGGTGGCGATCGCGTAGATGAAGTTTGAATTCCCCTGTTGGGTTGCTTTGAGCATTCCTTTTTAAGTGCAAAGACAAAGGCGACCACAAGAACGTGCGTCATGGAATGGCGATGATGAATAGCCACAGTTACCTAAAATCTAGGTACTTTTTCAAGTCAATACTTAGATATGACTAAAATATAGCTGTGATTCATCCTTCAAGAGGTAGGCTTTCTGGCTTAGCTTATGTCAATGTTGATTATAAGTTGTGAATTAAAATTGCAACTTATATGGAATAACGTGGAAAACTGATATGAATACCGATCATCATAAATCTAAGACTTTAATGGAGGCATCGGGTAATCAAGATGATTTCAAGGACTCTGCCTTAGGATTAGTATCTACGCGGAGTTTCCCTGCAATCGTGGGTACTGCGGATATGATGCTGAAATCTGCTGGCGTCCACCTGGTTGGTTATGAAAAAATTGGTGGAGGTTACTGTACTGCTATTGTCCGTGGTGGAGTTTCTGATGTGCGTTTGGCAGTAGAGTCTGGTGTTCAAACTGCTGAACAATTCGGTCAACTAGTTTCGAGTTTAGTTATTCCCCGACCTTACCATAATTTAGACATAATATTCCCGATCACCGGTCGCCTTAGTAAAATCGCTGAAGGCGGCGCTTACAGTCTTCTCAGCAACCAAGCAATTGGTTTGATCGAAACGTGGGGATTTCCACCAATGGTGGGAGCCGCTGATGCCATGCTTAAAGCTGCTGATGTTCAGTTTGCAGCTTATGAGAAGATTGGTGGAGGTTTGTGTACAGCGATTATTCGTGGTTCAGTAGCAAACGTGGCAGTCGCAGTGGAAGCAGGGATGTCCGAGGCAGAACGTATTGGAGAATTGAACGCGGTGATGGTCATTCCTAGACCTCTGGATGAATTAGAACAAACCTTACCAGTCGCAAGTTGCTGGATAGAAGAACGTCAACCGTTAAGATTGCCAATGAACATCAAAATTCCAGAAAGAGATTTGGTCGCTTTGCCAGATTTAGCCAAGATTCCCAGAAGAATGAAAGAATCATCATGAGCTTCAGAACACCATTAAACACAGTACTGTGACCATGGAGTTTCAAAAATTGTTTTGTTAAAATTCCCGCTCTACTGATAGGAGTCTATTTTATAAGAGAAATGCCAAAAATCCTTAAAGATGTGTCACGATAACGTGCCACATCTGTGCTTAAAACAAGGGATGAAGGCTAATGACAGTCTTAACGCAACTCATCTAAAGGTTTCAGGTATTCCACAAAATATAGAATTAACATTATTTGTTTCCTTTCCTTGCTAAAAATTCAATATTCAATGAACAACCGAGCGCTCAAAATAGCTAGTGCAACAAGGCAAAAGTAAAAAGTCAAAAGGCACTCATAATGAAATC
>CALMVQ010000231.1:0-1475 GCA_937873135.1 uncultured Scytonema sp.
GCAGAAGCATGGAGAAAACGCCGTTATGAAGCTGCTTTTATTGCAAAATTGAATGATTCAGGCTGCTGTTGCAGCAGAAACTCAGACTTGGCTTAAAGAAAGCTGTCAAATGTAGTTATTTAGACGTTGATACAGGCAGAGAGCTTTATGGAGTTTACAACCGAGTTTTAGGCATTCTAGTAACCATAATCAACAATCCATCTCCTTGGCTGATAAAACGCTAATTTCTAATCCCCCTGCTCCCTACCCCCAGCAAGACTGCCCCCTGCCCAAACGAAGCAAGGCATCTCACGCTCATCGCATCGCTCCCGCTTCATATGAATTTGAAAGTCCCACAACAGGATTTTCGTGAAAGGGTGCTGAGTCTCACCGAACAAGTAGAGTGGTGCTGGGAGAATTGGAAACTACCTGAGGGATTAGCATTAATTGTACTAGATGATGTGACAGAGGTGGAAAATTTTCGGCATCTGTTACCAAAGACTAATCGCTTTCGGGTACTGATGACAACAAGGTTGCGGAATCTAGATGCAAATATTGAAGAGATTTCCTTGGATGTACTGTCACCGCAAGAGGCTTTACAATTATTAACAAAACTCGTCGGGAAAAAACGAGTATAAAAGGGAACTATTATAGCACAGCAATTGTGTGAATGGTTGGGTTATCTCCCGTTGGGTTTGGAATTGGTGGGGCGGTATGTGGCGAAAAAACCTCCCAACTACAAGTTAGCCCAGATGTTGCAACGACTCAATGAACAAAGACTGGAGAATGAAGCAATCAACCGCTCTAGCTCACTGATGCAACAATCTCTCAGCACTGCACAGTCAGGAATTTTAGCAGCATTTGAATTAAGCTGGCAGGAACTTTCTGATGCAACACAGCTTGTCGCTGCATTATTAAGCTTGTTTGCACCAAATGTCTTTGCGTGGGAATGGGTAGAATCTGCAAGTGAATTGCTCAATTGGAGTTCGACTGATGTTGACACAGCGAATGAGCAACTATATGGACTTCATTTGATTCAATGGGTAGAAGATACATCTGGTGAGCATAGAATTAGAATTCATCGCTTAATTAGGGAGTTTCTGAAAGATAAGCTAGCTGCACTTGAAGAAGCGGATGATTTGAAACGGGCGTTTGCAGAGATAATGGTAGCGATCGCTCAAACAATTCCTGAGTCACCAACTCTTCAATTCATTGCTCGAGTCAAAGATGCTATCCCCCATTTAACGGAAGTGGTACAAAATCTGACAGATGCAGTGAGTGATGATAATTTAATTTCGTTTTTTAGTGGCTTGGGTATATTTTATTATGGACAGGGATTGTATGCACTTGCAGAGCCTTGGTTCGAGCAATGTGTATCAGTAGTTCAATCCCGTTTAGGAGAGGAGCATCCTGATGTCGCCGCCAGTTTCAACAACCTTGCTCTACTCTACTATTCCCAAGGCAGGTACGTAGAAGCCGAACCATTATACATCAAA
>CALMVQ010000231.1:1575-4521 GCA_937873135.1 uncultured Scytonema sp.
TCCCAAGGCAGGTACGTAGAAGCCGAACCATTATACATCAAATCATTGGAAATTGCTGAAAAAAGCTTAGGGGTAGATCATCCTAACACAATTACTATCCGTGAAAATCTGAAAACCTTGCGTGATAATTATGCTTAACCCTCTAGGTGGCAGCACATTACGTTATGGGAGTTTACCTCAAACTGAACACAAATAAGGATAGAATAAAGGTTCAGAAGTCGTGCAATCAGCAATGCTACCTCGACAAGCGATTGGAGCGCTATTGAGTTGCCAAGAGCAACCAGTTCAAAGCACAGAACCCACTGCGACTGCTTATGCAATCCTCGAACCACAACCACAACAATACGAAAAACTAACTAAACAAAATTGAAGCTAAGGAATATAAATGCGACCCACGCCCATATAATTCTCAATATCAAACAGAATCTCAACTAATCGACTCGCACATCGTTCACGATAAATCTGCTCATCAAGCCGCTCTTTGTTGCTGATTGTCACAATGGGAAGCGATCGCATGGTATTGTCTTCCCGAATTACTTGCTCTAAAGAATCGTCTCCTTTCATGTTTCGATTTGCGGTTACAATAATCATCTGATTAGTTTGAGCAACTTGCCACACTAAGCGATCGCTGCTGTTTTCAAGTAAACCAACCTCCTCGAATCCAACGAAACAAATCGACATCAGTTCAAGCCATCCTTCAGCCGCAATCGTCCCCCAGAGCAATGGTGCTTGCCCTCTAAGGTTGTAGTCTATCAGAAAATTCATACCTTGGACTCAAGCCTGTCTTTCCAAGATTGAAGTTTAGCACGGAGTGCTTCAAGCTCTGGTTTGGGAGGCATTGCAGCAAGATTGGCAAAGTGTTCTCGATTGCGTTCAACCCAATATTGCCGATTGTCTTCTGCCTGAAGCAAAACTTGTTGATACTCAGCTTCTACTTCAGCTTGATGAGCTTCGATATAACAGAGAGCGGCATTAACTTGAGCATCTGTCAGGCAGAGTTTTTCGCGAATGAGTTTTGCGGGGTAGCCAGCCGTGAGGTAATCCATCACGTCATCAAGAGTAATTCGGGTTCCTGCGATCGTCAGTCCCCGATGTGTACGAATAATATTTGATTGTTCATTTGACATTTCAGTCATAATGCAAGCTCTTGAAGAGTTACTGCCATCATAGCTTACAGCGAATTGAGGACGACGTCCCACTTCTGGTGGACTAGAACTTACGCACTGTACATAAGCCGTAGCCAACGGCATTGCTGTTATTGGTTTTACATATAGTTGCGGAGCAATTGAACAAGGTAGCCTGTCGGTAGTGTGTATCCATCAAAATGCCCTAAGGTGAAATGGAGCATTCAAGCATAGTCGAAACTTAAGCGATAAGTTTTTTAACTTGATTGCGGAATAGAGAAGAGAGATTATGTAGTCATCAGTGGATGGGATATTATACGATTGGAGGTAGCATCGGTCGCCAATCATGTTGGGACTAGTACAACAAGGCAAAAGTAAAAAGTAAAAAGTAAAAAGAAAGAACCTTATTTTGTAAGGGTTTTAACTATTTCAGATGGGTGGTTTATTTCCGCCGATCTGTACTAGGAGTTTCCTGAATATAAAGTGTCGAAGTGGTGCTTTTTCATGGAACTAGTACCGCTCCCTTGAAAGTCACTCATTCAAAAGTCAAAAGTCACAAGTGTTATCAATCAAGGCTTCTGGCTGTTTAAAATGGTGAACCAGCGCTGCAGGAGGGTTAGCCCGACTTAGGCGACTGGTGTTAGCGCAGCGTTAGCGAGGCACGAGCGTCACCCGAAGGGTATCGATTCGCCAAACAACGCTTGCACGCTCTCACTGCCGAAACTGAGCACAAGAGAACAATCCGAGCGATGGAGTGATCTCATGCCACTACTTACCTGGCAATTGTGGTTGGCTCGTGAGATCGTCATTGATGATCCCCAACCGAAGGCAAAAGTTAATAGTCAACAAATTGACGCTCTCGTTGAGTTGCGAGAGTCTTTGGGAGGAGTTTTGGCGGCGATTGGTACACCATCACATTCCCCTAAACCCCGTGGAAAGTCCCCAGGGTGGCCGGAAGGGCAAACTCGAAAGCGTAGAATTCCTTATCCAACTGTCAAAAAAGGTATTACTAAACAGAAACAACAACAACCAAAGTCGGCTTGACCCTTTAACTTTTTTTGTTTCGACGAGTTTAGTTGATAACGAGGTACCTCTGAGTCATTTTGTCATGCCGTTAGTCTAAACTCCAGTTACAAAGAAGTCAGAAATGCCTCTAGACAAACTAAACTGCAAGCACTTGCACAAGTACCGGGAATTTATGTACCAAGTTTGTACGATGTATCATGCATCAGACGGCGCTGTCAAGTCAATTCAACCAATCTCAACAGACATCCCTGCCGTGGTGCAAAAGCAAACCTATCGGGGAGATATCCTCTCAACATCAACAGTTGTGACGGAAAAAGCAGCATGGGAAAATATTTATATGGTGGAAGTCGTCAGAAGTTGCCCAGAAATGTGTCGCTTTTGTCTGGCAAGTTATTTAACGCTTCCTTTTAGAACAGCAAGTGTGGAAGGTTCACTGATTCCAGCGATTGAAAAAGGTTTATCAGTGACAAAACGCATCGGATTATTGGGGGCTTCCATTACTCAGCATCCGGAGTTTGAAAAACTACTCGATCATCTGAATCAGCCAAAGTACGATGATGTGCGTCTCAGCATTGCCTCAGTACGCACAAATACCGTAACAGTAAAATTAGCAGAAATCTTGGCGAAACGAGATTCGCGCTCGCTCACAATTGCTGTAGAGAGTGGTTCAGAGAATTTACGTAAAATTATCAACAAAAAATTACATAATGATGAAATTATCCAAGCTGCGATCAATGCTAAAGCTGGTGGATTAACAAACTTGAAACTTTATGGAATGGTAGGAATTCCCGGTGAA
>CALMVQ010000232.1:0-133961 GCA_937873135.1 uncultured Scytonema sp.
TTATTCGCGAGATAGCCTCGCGAATAATGTGTTTCTGCCAAATTGGGATGCTCCCAATTTATAGACGTGCTGTGGTAGACAGCTTGCATTCCGTTCTTGTTTTTCACTGTCAGGGTGACGGGATTAAAGCGTCTTTACAATTCATTTTTTTTTGGAGGTTGTCTTTGACGACTTTGTCGTTGACTTGGTACGAGAACTCGTTGTGGATTTACTTGTTTTCCGACTGGATTTAGTACTTTCAGCTTTGCTTGCTAACAAATCGAGGGCTGTAGACATCGTCAGATCTTCTACCGATGTGCCTTCTGGAACACTTACATTAGTTTTGCCATGCTTGATGTAAGGACCGTAGGGTCCGTTATAGATGTTCACAGGTTCACTGTCTTCTGGATGGGCACCCAATTCGCGTAAAGCTTCTTTCGACTTGCTGCTAGTAGCACTGCGTCCCTTCTTCGGTTCCGACAACAACTCTAAAGCTCGTTCTAAAGAAATTGTTAAAATATCATCACCTGCTTTTAGGGAACGGTAGTCTTTTCCTTCCTTTCCTTGGTCTTGAACGATGTAGGGACCGTATCGTCCTAAACTAGCTTGAATTTTACCGTTTGTCACGGGATGAACGCCTAATGTCCGGGGTAGAGACAATAGACCAATAGCAATCTCAAGGGTGACGTTTTCTGGTGTAACACCTTTAGGAAGCGAGGCTTGTTTTGGTTTGGGGGTTTCCTCAGACTTTTCACCCAACTGAACATAAGGACCGTAAGGACCCAGGAGTACGTAAATCGGTTCACCAGTTTCGGGATGAACACCCACTTGATCGGGACCTACGGTTTTTTGCCGTAGCAGGGTTTCGACTTTTTGCGGATCGAGATCTGCTGGAGTTAAGTCTTTAGGAATTGAGGCTGTGACAACACTATCACCGTTTTCTACTTCAATGTATGGACCAAATTTCCCAATCCGGACTTTGGCATCTAAGTTTTCGAGTTCCACTGTCCGGGCAACAATTGCATCAATTTGGTTTTCCTGTTCCCTCACTAAAGTTTCCAGACCTTTGTCTCCCAGATAAAATTTTTGAAGGTAAGGCAACCAACTCGCTTCACCAGTGGCAATATCATCTAGGGTTTGCTCCATTTTGGAGGTAAAGCTGAGGTCTACGATATCAGGAAAATGCTTTTCCAACAAGTCAGTGACAGCAAAAGCGGTGAATGTGGGTACTAGAGCATTGTTCGTTAATTGAGCGTAATTTTTGTCGATGATGGTACCAATAATGCTGGCGTAGGTACTGGGACGACCGATGCCTTCACTTTCTAGGGTTTTCACCAAAGTTGCCTCGGTGTATCGAGCTGGAGGTTGAGTTTCGTGAGCGATCGCTTCTAAGTTGAGACAGTCGGGGCGATCGCCGACTTTTAAGTTTGGCAAGATGACTTCTTGATCTTCGAGTGCGGCTTCCGGATCGTCTGAACCTTCAACATAAGCGCGTAAAAATCCAGGAAAGTCAATGCGTTTGCCTGAAGAACGGAAACCAGCATCTTCCACTTGTAGCTGCACAGTGATTTGTGTTTGGCGGCAATCAGCCATTTGGCTGGCGACAGTGCGCTTCCAAATTAAATCGTATAGTTGTAGTTCCCGAGCGCTTAAACCAGTTTCTTGAGGAGTGCGGAAGGTGCTTCCTGCTGGACGAATAGCTTCGTGTGCTTCTTGTGCGCCTTTGGATTTGGTCGTGTATTGTCTGGGTTGTGGACTGAGGTATTGTTTGCCATAGAGTTGTTCTACACAAGTCCGGGCAGCGGTAATTGCTTGATCTGACAAATGCACCGAATCTGTACGCATATAGGTAATGTAACCCTGCTCGTACAAATTTTGAGCGATTCGCATTGTGTCTCGTGCTGAGAGACGCAGTTTTCGGTTCGATTCTTGTTGTAGAGTTGAGGTCGTAAACGGTGGGGCGGGTTTGCGCGTGACGGGACGTTCTTCTAAGTCTTTGACTTCCCAAGTTTTCCCGCTTAGGCGTTCAGTGAGGGCTTGTGCTTCCGTTTCCCCAAGTAAGATCACGTTGCGATTTGCTGATATTTGCCCGGTAGCTGGGTCAAAATCCGAGCCAGTTGCTAGCCTAGTTCCTCCTAATGTAACCAGTATGGAGATAAATGGCTGTCTTGGCGTTGAAGTTGGAGGGGTCAAAGTAGATTTTAAATCCCAGTACGTACCTTCGTGGAAGGCACGACGCTGGCGTTCTCGATTCACTAAAACCCTAACGGCTACTGATTGCACGCGCCCAGCCGATAATCCCCAAGCAATTTTTTTCCACAGTAAGGGAGATAAGGTATAGCCTACTAGTCGATCCAAAATTCGCCGCGTTTCTTGAGCACGAACTAACTGTTCGTCGATGTCACGACAGTTTTTCAGCGCACTTTTGATAGCCTCGGAGGTAATTTCGTGAAACACCATCCGCTTCGTTGGCACTTTCGGCTTGAGTAACTGGTATAAATGCCAAGAAATACTTTCTCCTTCGCGATCTTCGTCTGTTGCCAAAATGAGTTGATCTGAGTCTTTCAACGCTTCTTTTAGCTGAGTAACAATTTTCTTTTTATCTTTGGGAACGACGTACACAGGTTCAAAATGGGCATCTACATTTACCCCAAGCTGCGCCCATTTTTCCTCTTTAACAGCAGCAGGAATTTCACTAGCCGACTGAGGAAGATCCCGTACATGACCCATTGATGCTTCTACCCGATAACCTGCGGGCAGGTAGTTGCGAATAGTACGAGCTTTGGTAGGAGATTCGACGATGACGAGAGTTGACATGGAAATTACAAAAAAGAATAGCTGCTAGGCTAAATAGTCAATTTGATATCAACAGCGAGATATCAAGCTAGAAACCACACTTAAAGAAAAGAGAATTAGTCTTCATACAACCTGTTTACTTTCCAGGATGCAGAAACTCTCTGACTTAGAACATTAAGCTTAGAGCATAGCTGTTCAAAGGAGACTAATCCTTCAGGTGGAAAGGGTAAGGGAAGCAAGAGTGTTAATCGGTTATTTCAATCTTTAACTCATCTGTGGCACAATTGACGACTATTGTTTTCAAAATTCCCCTCCAATTTCTGTTGGCTGTGCCAAAATTAAATCAAATTCGAGAGCTTTGGGGATGTTGAGCGTGTACCAATTCTTCAAAAGTTTTTACCCTAATCTATGAAACCAGGCGATTTA
Organism: uncultured Scytonema sp.; assembly: GCA_937873135.1. Classification (GTDB taxonomy): domain Bacteria; phylum Cyanobacteriota; class Cyanobacteriia; order Cyanobacteriales; family Nostocaceae; genus Rhizonema. The sequence continues at coordinate 3,202 of CALMVQ010000232.1, forward strand.
TATTCCCTATAGCAGTTGGGTGATGCGAAGCAAGGGAGAGTAGTAGCCTCAAGAAGGGTAATGGAAAATCCCATTCCTTGTAGGCCTGGAGGAAGCTAAGTAATAATTAATACAACACCCTCGACAGAATCAACTCGATACTAAGAGCGAATTCTTGGTGTAAGGAGTAAAGTTTTTATGCTAGCATACATCTAGAGGTCGAGAAATTAATCAACGCGATCATGTTTTTGTTTTGATCAATAACTGCAAGCGCCTCGCCCAGATGAAAGTCTCTGCATACTAAGTAAGCAACCCATCCGACAACATGACACAAGAAGAACTTCGCGAAGTATCTTCTGAATATTTTATTTTAACATGAGTTCAACTGCCTACCGATAGAGAAACGGATCGCGGACGGGGTTTGAATTGTGTGGAAATGAAATCAGAAACTGCATTTATCAGCCCTTCGGGCAAGGCAGAGGGCAGAGGGCAGAGGGCAGAAGGTAAGAAAAAAGTTTTAATAAGACAGAACTTGGAAAACTGTTGTCAGAATTTTAGAATGAAGAAATAGTTCCCAAAAAATAATGAGTATAATTAAGTACACAAAGCTGTTGATTTCTGTCGAAATCAAGAAATAGCAGATTGGTAGATAACCGATCTGCTTGTCTGTATTTGGTGTAGAGATGCGCTGTTTTAAACGTCTGTTGTGTTCCTTGCATCCCTTGTGGAACGGGCTTAACGCCGCTTTTTCTATAAGATTGAGAAATCGCTAAATATATGCTCTCGCAACTTCACTCCTAAGACAATAGAATTAACATAGTCAGCTAGAATGTCTAATAGCCAAAACCTAAACAAATCATGGACTTTGCTAGTCTTGCATCCCAATTAAATGCGGGAAGAATTTTGCCAGAGGGGATAGTGATTATCACCCTCTTAGGGGTTTTGATTGTTGACTTAATTTTGGGGCGTACATCCTCGCGCTGGATTGGATATTTAGCGATCGCAGGTTTACTTGCTTCCATTGTCACCTTGTACTATCAATGGAATAGTACCAATCCCATCTCCTTTGGCGGTGCTTTCAATAGTGACGACCTCAGTATCGTCTTTCGCGGTATTGTCGCTTTGTCAAGTGCGGTTACTATTTTGATGTCGATTCGTTATATCGAACAAAGTGGTACTGCTTTAGCAGAATTCATTGTAATTTTGCTGACTGCTACTTTAGGAGGGATGTTTTTGTCCGGGGCTAGTGAGTTAGTAATGATTTTCATCTCTCTAGAAACCCTGAGTATCTCTTCTTATTTGCTCACAGGTTATACCAAACGCGACCCTCGGTCGAATGAAGCGGCGCTGAAATACTTATTGATTGGCGCTTCAAGTACGGCAATATTTTTGTATGGGGTGTCACTACTCTACGGTTTATCAGGTGGACAGACTGAACTGAGTGCGATCGCCAACGGAATTGCCACAGCTGGTGTTGGTCAATCACTAGGTTTGGTCATTGCCCTTGTATTTGTGATTGCTGGGATCGGCTTCAAAATCTCTGCTGCGCCTTTCCACCAGTGGGCACCAGACGTTTATGAAGGTGCGCCTACTCCGGTTATTGCATTTTTATCTGTCGGTTCCAAAGCAGCTGGGTTTGCCCTAGCAATTCGCTTACTGACGACTGCTTTCCCTCTCCTTGCTTATGAGTGGAGGTTTGTCTTCACCGCCCTCGCCGTTCTTAGCATGATTTTGGGTAATGTCGTCGCTCTTACCCAAACCAGTATGAAACGGATGCTAGCATATTCATCTATTGCCCAAGCTGGGTTTGTGATGATAGGTTTAATTGCTGGCTCTGAAGCTGGATATTCCAGTATGATTTTCTATCTACTGATCTATCTGTTTATGAACTTGTGTGGTTTTACCTGTATCATACTGTTTTCTCTACGAACAGGAACTGACCAAATTGCCGAATACTCAGGTTTGTATCAGAAAGACCCTCTCTTAACTCTGGGGTTAAGCATTTCTCTGCTTTCTTTGGGTGGTATTCCTCCATTAGCTGGGTTTTTCGGTAAGATTTACTTGTTCTGGGCTGGTTGGCAGGCTGGTCTCTATAGATTAGTTTTACTGGGTTTAATCACTAGTGTCATCTCTATCTACTACTACATTCGGGTAGTTAAGATGATGGTGGTCAAAGAACCCCAAGAAATGTCTGAGGCAGTAAGTCGTTATCCCGAAATCAATTGGAATTTACCTGGATTTAGACCTTTGCAAGTTGGGTTGATAATAACTCTGATTGCCACTTCCATTGCTGGAATTTTGTCGAATCCTATATTTACAGTGGTTAATAATTCCATTGCCCATACAGCAATTTTGCAGCCACCAACGGTTGTTTCTACTCAAGTGAGTGTAGTTGACAAGCAATCCGAGTAAATTAGATTGCTTCCGATACTTCTTTAATTGTTGAGACGCGAGCGATCGCGTCTCTTCTATTATAAGTTAATTTTATATAAAAAAACCTGATAGGTATCATGACTAAAGGTAATCAAAGACCCCTTGCTTTTGTAAAGGAATGTAAACTATTATGAATTCAAGCGAAACTAAAAGTCGCCTAACATACATAACCAACTCAAGCAATTATAAAAACAATGACAGCAACCTTACAACAGCGCAGCAGCGCCAATGTATGGGACAAGTTCTGCGAATGGATCACCAGCACCTCTAACCGGATCTACATCGGTTGGTTCGGCGTATTGATGATTCCAACCCTACTTGCCGCTACCATCTGCTTCTTAATCGCCTTTATCGCCGCACCTCCAGTTGATATCGACGGTATCCGCGAACCAGTAGCAGGTTCACTAATCTATGGAAACAACATCATCTCCGGTGCAGTTGTTCCAAGCTCCAACGCAATTGGTTTACACTTCTATCCAATTTGGGAAGCAGCATCCTTAGATGAGTGGTTGTACAATGGTGGTCCATACCAACTAGTCGTATTCCACTTCTTAATCGGAATATTCTGCTACATGGGACGTGAGTGGGAATTATCCTACCGTCTAGGAATGCGTCCTTGGATTTGCGTAGCATACAGCGCACCAGTGGCAGCAGCAACCGCAGTCTTCTTCATCTACCCCATCGGACAAGGTTCATTCAGCGATGGAATGCCCTTAGGAATCAGTGGTACATTCAACTTCATGTTAGTGTTCCAAGCAGAACATAACATCTTGATGCACCCCTTCCACCAACTAGGTGTAGCAGGCGTATTCGGTGGCGCACTGTTCAGTGCAATGCACGGTTCATTGGTAACCTCTTCACTGGTACGTGAAACAACCGAAACTGAGTCACAGAACTACGGTTACAAATTTGGTCAAGAAGAAGAAACCTACAACATCGTAGCAGCACACGGTTACTTTGGTCGGTTAATCTTCCAATACGCATCATTCAACAACAGCCGTTCACTGCACTTCTTACTCGCCGCTTGGCCAGTAGTGGGCATCTGGTTCACCTCTTTGGGTGTATCAACAATGGCATTCAACTTGAACGGTTTCAACTTCAACTCGAGTGTGATTGATTCTCAAGGTCGCGTCATCAGCACCTGGGCAGACATCATCAACCGCGCTAACTTGGGTATGGAAGTGATGCACGAGCGCAACGCTCACAACTTCCCTCTCGACTTGGCTGCTGGTGAATCCACACCTGTTGCACTCAGCGCACCTGCTATCAACGGTTAATCATCAACAGACGCGACATGTCGCGTCTTTGCACAACGAAGCGTCCTCTAGTGAGAGGGCGTTTTTTGTTTGTATTGTCATCACCTCTTTGACTTCCCTACTAGAAGTAGTTTAAATTTTTTATTTTTCCTTTACGTCTGCCTTATTAGGCCCAGGAAGCCAATCAGGGGTGTAAATAGAGTCTTTTGCTTCTACGCGTCCACTGATAGTTGCTGCTACACCGCATAAGATCACTATCACCTGTGCAATATCTTGACCATAATATACAGGCTGTTTATTTATAAATTGATCGACGTCCTTTCCTATAATTGGAGCTATAGCTGCTACTGTTGTAAAAACAATGCTCCAAACTGTTCTACTGGCAAAAATACTTTTAGCTTGACTGACATTGGATACTTGTAGGTCAGAATTTTGAGGTTGTGAAGTTTTGGTAGTCATGATTGTTGGTCTTTATAGTTCTAAATTTTTATAGGAGTTAGAGATATAGTGATAGTATGAGATTCACTGTTAAAGAGTACAGTTTCGGAAATTGTTTCAAGAATGTCACTATCAGTCGCTTCTGCCGATAAAAGCGTTTCTACCTGAACTCACTAACATTCATCTTTAAAGGTTATTTTTCTAAATTAAGTACAATATATTATTTTTATCCGTAAAAATTAAGTATTCGAGCAGACTTAAGCTACTCAACCGAACCGTATTGAGTGTAGAGACACGAAATTTCACGTCTCTACAAGGGTTGACTTTGGTAAAGTGAACTAAAAGGGATTTTAATCACAAATTCTGTCCCTTCTCCTGGAGTAGAGACACAGGTAAGGTGTCCACCATGTTTTTCGACTATAATCTGGTAGCTTACTGATAGACCTAATCCAGTGCCTTTACCTGTAGGTTTAGTGGTAAAAAATGGGTCGAATAACTTTGAGCGCACTTCTTCATTCATTCCCGAACCGTTATCAGCGATAGTTATGGCTACCCATTTTTCATCAACGACCTCAGTACAAATACGAATCTGAGGAACTATCATTTGCCCTTTGTCATTTGTCCTTTGTTTACAGTTATTTCCTAATGACAAATGACTCAAGAGAAATGTCTCTTCAAGAGCATCAATAGCATTATTGATGACATTCATAAACACTTGGTTGAGTTGACTTGGATAGCAAGTCACATTCGGCAGTTGTCCATATTCTTTGATAACTGTGATTTCTAGACAGTTGTGTGTAGCTTGCAAACGGTGTTTCAAAATCATGAGAGTACTGTCAATTCCTTCGTGGATATTGACTTTTTTCAAATCGGCTTCATCAAGACGAGAGAAGTTTCGTAGAGATCTAACAATGTCTCGAATGCGTTCTGTTCCTACACTCATTGAATGAAGAAGTTTATTCAAGTCTTGTAGTATAAAATCTAAGTCTAAGACTTCTAGTTGCTCTTGTATTTCTTGAGGAGGATTTGGATAGTATTGTAGATAAAGTTGCACCAAATTAAGTAAATTATGAGTATATTGCTGGGTGTATACGAGATTGCCTTGGATAAAGTTAATGGGGTTATTGATTTCATGAGCAACACCAGCAACCATCTGACCTAAGCTGGACATTTTTTCAGTTTGAATAACTTGAGTTTGGGCGAGTTGCAGTTCAGCTAGTGTTTTTTTGAGGGCATTTGTACGTTCCTCAACTCGGCATTCTAAAGCTTCATTAGCTTTTGATAGTTCTTCTTCTACCTGTTTGCGTCTAGTAACTTCTTTTGCTAACTCGTCTATTTTTTTGTTGAGTAAGATAAAATTGCTACTGGCGATCGCTTTATTTTCCAAGCGTAAGAGAATCAAAGTTGAGGTTTCAGGAGACCAAGGTTGAATGACTGCTCCTTGACAACGAAACATTAATGTTTGTCCATTATTCTTGCTTAAAGTGAAAGAACCAAGAACCATTGCTCTGCTTCTTGAACATGCTTGTATGTAATTTTCAATTTTGTTGGCAGGCTCTGTTAAAATCTCAAAGAGCGTTCTCCCTTGGAGTTCCTTCCAGCGTAACCCCAGCATACCTACGACCGATTGATTGATTGCTAATATTTCACCCTTACCATCTACTAAGAGTGAAGGTTCTGGCAAAACTCTAGCAAGTTCAAGAAATTGTTCCGGAGTCATATGGTCGATTGTGTAAGAATTTGACTACCGTTGCAGATATGCTTTAAGTTTAGATCGAGAAATCAGCTTATTACTGAAGATTTTACAGAGCTAGAGTAAGAATCCTTAGACTGCCCTAAAGGTACTTGAGCAACTAAGAATCCCACTTGCTTCCAGGCGTAAGATTGTCAAACGACTTATATTCCACCGAAATATTCTCGACCTGCCGCATCTTCTGATTCTTCTGTGGGTTTTAAGTAAACAACCACTTTGCATCGACTATCCCCTTGTGCCAGAGTTTCTTGCAACTCTACCTTCGCATATCCCAGATTATCAGCAGCAATAGTCCCAAAAACATTTGAAGTCATCATACACATAGCCGGGCGATCATTCACTTGTTCGGCAAATGGACACACACGGTTGCCAAAGACAATCTTTTCATCATTTTCCTCAATAATGTAAAAACCTCCTTGAATTCTTCTCTTTAAATCAACTAAAACATCAGCAACTTGCTGGCGGGAAAGGTTTGAGACTTCCAAGCCAGATCTGTAATCTTGGTTTATCTGCCTACCCATGCTTTGACCAACTACGCTAATAAATCCTGAGGCTTCTTGTAACCCAACCACATCTTGTAAAGTGCCTGATAATTCTCGAATCAATGTTCGTAAAAACAAATCGCGTTCCAAAGGAACATTGAGAGTATTTACCGAGTGCTTAAGAGACGTGTTCATAAATGTTGAAACCATAGTTATTTAACTACGATTCTAGTGTTCCCTGAAATTCCTCTCAAGTAACAGATTTACCTCTCATGTAAAATCTGGTTTACAGCAGTTTTCACATAGATGAACTACACCGTTTGTAAGGGCGTTCGCCTTCTGGCGTTCCCGTAGGGTACGGTACCGAAAGCCTCTATGACTGTAGTCTATTTATCTGAAAACTACTGTAATTATATAGCTGTCGTAAAGTCAGTATAGGTAGAACCTCTCTCTCCCATTTACGAGCAACATAGTTCAGTTCAGCCCAAAATCAGGTAAGTTGACCTGCACAAATATAATAGCTGTCGCCTAAGCCGTTAGGACCACGCATTAATCGACACAAAAGCCGCAACACTCCCCCTTAAGGTAGCGATCTTCGCAGCCCTCTTCTCCCGAAGGGGGTACTTCACGATGAAGACCTACAGGTGAACAACTCGATTCGCGTAAACAGTTGCGCGGCGTAGTACTGGTTTTTCCCTCGACTAGTCAACGGTAGATGCCTTCAACCGCGTACATAGTGAATTGATTTTTGTCCTAAGTTTCTTGTCTGTTCCTACAAATCATTATAGGTTCGTTATTGCGCTTTAACGCAACTACGAACCAAATATAGGAATTTTACATTTCGTTACATAGTTTTGTTTTTTATTGCCGACTTACTTAAGCTTGGTGATACAGAAGCTTGAGAAGAGCGTCAACGGGCTTAACTTTCACATCTGGTAATCTGTCTAATTTTCCAAAGGATGCCTTTGATAGCCATTCTTTTTTGCTAATTATCACAAAATTCCTCTGTTTAAGTATAATATACACTGCTTTAGTATTAGGAAATACTCTCTAGAAGGATTTTCGTATCTATTTAATACCGTTTAGAGGCACTAACTAGCAACTGACGTTAAGGTGACGAGGTCAACTCACAAGAATTGTAATTATAAGACATCGCTTTTCATGAACCCGCGATCGCTGCTTTGACGAAAATTGTAATCATAAACTCCTTTCACTCTCCTGCCAGATCTGAATGAAAGTCCCTTTTCCCCCACTTTTTATTTTTTCTTTTTGAAAATATTTTTATATCCATAACACATAATTCATATAATTACCATCTATCATTAGTTAGTTTTTTTAATACGAGTACTATTTATTACTTTGGAGCCATGCCTATGTTTACACCTGTAATTTGGAATATAATTTGACAAATGCTGGATTGTTCTCTTTGAACAGAGTCAAAAGAATAGCCGAAAATGTCGAAAATGTCACCGAATAATGACATTATGTAAATATACTTAATTTTTAAATTGCTTGAAATACTCATAAATATAATTTTTAATTATCTAATTTTATAAAAAATTAAATAAAACTTAACATCGCAATGCGGAATTAAAAATTACAAATTACAAATTAAAAAAGCTTTGATTGTAGGCTTTCTGGCAGTTCCGTAGACGCGCAGCGACTTCCCGCAGGGTATTATGGTAGCTTTATTTCCGCCACCGTGTACTATTAAGCTAATGTCAGGCTCAGTAAGCGAAAGTAATTGTCTGTTGCTAGACTTTAATGAAGGAAATTGCCAAAAGATATCCGAGAAACAAGTATACGTAATCAAAAAAGCTTTGGTATTTAAAGTAACTTTGTATACTTTAAAAAAAGTAATATTTATAGCTCTAGATAATTACTGTATTTTTTTATTTTGAAAAAGAATAATATAAAAGAGGAAGACTTTTTATTTTTTTTTTTTTAATAGACTCTACTAACAGTGTTATTAATATTTTATTGAACACTGAATAAAGCAGAGTGATACACACATTCTTTTTTAAAATATGATTTAAATATTGAGTTTTAAAGATGAAAGAAGTACTTGCGCTTATTAAAAAAAAGAAGCGAGAATTCGCCCAGTTAAAGTTATTTCAGTATTTGCAAGATCAGAGCATAGATCCGAAACAACGGTTAGCTTGGGCACCCTGTTTGGCTCCATTTGCAATGGGTTTTGGGCAGTTGAACAAATATGATCTACGAAAAGAGCCAACGAATAATCCAATTCAAAAATTAATTAATAAGCATACTTACGAAGATGACCATCACTGGATATGGTTTCTAGAAGATATTGAGAAACTGGGGTTGAATCAATCCATGAATTTCAGTGATTCTATGAAATTTTATTTTGGAGAAGAAACGTATAAAACACGCCAGGTTTGTCATCAAATTGCGCTATATACATTTTCGGCAGAACCTATTGTCGTGCTAGCAGCTATTGAGGCAATAGAGGCAACAGGAAATGTTGCTTTAGCTCGAACTGCACAAGTAGCACAAGAACTTGAACAAATTACTAAGCAAAGCTATCGCTATTTTGGTCAGCATCACTTTTGTGTAGAAACTGGTCATACTACAGGAACCAATGATGTAGAGCAGTTAATTGAGAGAATACAACTTACTGATGAGCAAACAACTGAAGCTTTCGCAGTGGTGGAAAAAGTATTTGAAGTATTTACGGAAGCCGTCAATGAGATGATGGAGTATGCAGAAAAGCACCCTATTGAGGAGTAACTTTTAAAAGCTGCAAAAAGAACTAAAATGTAAATTTGCTTGTGTTTGTGAAAGTATAAGGGTGTTTAGTCACTATGCCTATACATACATTGTAATTTCAGTGAGAAAGAAAATATCTGAGTTGCTATAGTTAAATATATGAACATTTATACAGATTTTGAATACTTAATTATTGGTGCTGGTCCTGGTGGAATACAGTTGGGCTATTTTCTAGAAAAATCTAATCGTAATTATTTAATATTAGAAGCAGGCGAGACTGCCGGAACTTTTTTCAAAAATTTTCCTAGACATAAGAAATTGATTTCAATTAATAAAATTTACACTGGGTATGATGACCCTGAAATTAACCTCCGATGGGATTGGAACTCACTGCTGAGTGATAGTGAAGAAATGCGGTTTAAAAATTATAGTAAGCAGTACTTACCGCATACAGATGACCTTGTAAAATATCTTAGTGATTTTGCCACCCACTTTCACCTGAAAGTGAAATACAATTGCCAAGTTGTCAGGATTGCAAAAAATGACAAGTTTATGGTGATTGATAGTAATGGAAATATTTACTATACAGCACGTCTCATCATTGCTACGGGTTCTTCTAATCCATACATTCCGTCAATTCCTGGTATTGAGTTGGCAGAAAACTATACTAATGTATCTATAAATCCTGAAGACTTTACAAATCAAAGAGTATTAATCATCGGCAAAGGGAATTCCGGGTTTGAAACTGCTGATCATCTACTAGCAACAGCAGCACTTATTCACATAGCTAGTCCAAATCCAGTCTCAATGGCATGGAAGACCAAATATGTAGGTCATCTGCGAGCAGTTAATAACAACTTGCTAGATACATATCAACTGAAATCACAGAACGTCATGCTGGACGCTACTCTAGAAAAAATTGAGCGCCAAGACGGTAAGTTTCTCGTGTCCTTTGCCTACAGTCACGCTGATAAAGAATTAGAAGACATAGTTTATGATCGCATAATCTTATGTACTGGATTCCGCTTTGATGATTCGATCTTTGACGAATCATGTAAACCAGAGCTAGTTATTAACAACCGCTTTCCGAATCAAACCAGCGAATGGGAATCGACTAATGTCAAGGACTTGTATTTTGTTGGGGTACTAATGCATATGCGGGATTACAAAAAGAAGCAATCTGGCTTTATTCATGGTTTTCGTTACAATATTCGTGTACTGCAACATATCTTAAAGCGTAAATATCATAATCAAGAGTTACCTTATCAACTTATTGATTCCACTCCTCAAAGTTTAATGGAAGCTATTATTAGAAGGGTCAATCTAAGCTCAGGGTTGTGGCAGCAAACAGGTTTTCTGTGCGATCTGATTATTATCCCCAATCATGGCGAAGCGGCGCAGTACTATGAGGACATGCCAACGGACTACATCTATGATAGCGATTTAGGTCAGCATTACCACTACTACACTGTTACGTTAGAGTTTGGACTTGATGTTATATATGCAAATCCAGATCCTTTCGCACTCGAGCGCGTCCATAAAAATAATGTTGAGCGAGCCGCTCTCAGTACTTTTATCCACCCTATCATTCGGCACTTTTGCGGAAAGACTTTGATTGCTGAGCATCATGTGATTGAGGATGTTGCTAGTGAATGGTTAGAGGAGGTGCATATTAAGCCTTTGCAGGAATTCTTGTGTAATCAGTTTTCCTACAGATATCTGTGGCTAAAGTAGCTGTTGCTTAGTACACTACTACATTAGCAATGTCTTAGTTTCAATCTTCCCGTAGTTCTTAGAACGCGTAGGAAAAAAGGTAGATTAAAGAACAGATAATAAGTCTTTTCTACAATTGATGCATCGGGATCTCAATCAAAAACTCAGTACCCTGTCCTAAAGTTGAATGGCAAATTAACTTACCCTTGTGTTTGTCCACGATAATCTGATAGCTAATAGATAACCCCAACCCTGTGCCACTTCCTACAGGCTTAGTAGTAAAAAAGGGGTCAAAGATTTTCTCCTGAACTTGGACATTCATGCCAGGACCGTTATCAGCAATCCGAACCCTTACAGTATGGTCATCTACCAATTCAGTGCGAATGCGAATTGAGGGAATAAGGGAATCTCCACTTCCTGTTTCCCACTGTCTATTCCTTACTCCCTCTTCAAGAGCATCAATCGCATTACTTAAGATATTCATAAACACCTGATTTAACTGACCAGCGTAACAAGCAACATTAGGCAGTTGTCCGTATTCTTTGATGACTTCAATTTCAACCCGATCGCTCTTTGTTTTGAGTCGATGTTGCAAAATCATTAAGGTGTTGTCGATTCCCTCATGAATATTTACAGGCTTCATTTCCGCTTCATCTAAACGGGAGAAGTTGCGTAAGCTCAAAACAATACTCCGAATACGTGAGCTTCCCACATTCATCGAATCTAGAAGTTTTGTCAGATCTGTTACCAAGAAGTCTAAGTCAATTTCTTCAGCTTTTTCCTGGATGAGAGGCGAGGAATCAGGGTATTCCTGCTGATATACCTCTATTAAATCTAGCAAATCTTTGACATAATTGTGAGCATGAGTAATATTGCCATGAATAAAGTTGATGGGATTATTCATTTCGTGAGCAATGCCTGCCATCATTTGCCCCAAACTCGACATTTTTTCACTTTGAATTAATTGGGTTTGCGTACTTTGTAAATCTTTTAGAGCTTGTTGCAAACGTTTATTTTTTTCGTTGAGTTCCTGCGTTCTCTCTGTCACTTTCTCCTCAAGAGTATGACTATATTCCTCCAAGCGTTCTTTCGCCTCAGTTAAATTGTTGTAGAGAATAGCATTCTCTAGGCATATAGCTGCTTGAGTCATGAGGAGTTTGAGAACTTCTACCCGATCATGGGTAAATGCTCCTGTGGTTAGATTATTTTCTAGATAAAGAATACCAATCAGTTTACTTTGATTAATAATCGGTAAACACAATATACTTTTAGGTTGCTTTGTGACAATATAGCGATCATTTGCTGTGAAGGCATCAGTTCTTGCATCATCAATTACTAAGATTTCCTGAGTGCGTTTGACATAGTTTATCAAAGTAACAGGAACATCGCTGCTAGATATATATATGGATGGGAATTCTGTGGAAAGGGTTACAGAACTTGAACTGACTGCGCTGACAGTTAACTTCAAGTTATCGCCTTCCCTCAGAATTAAAGCGCACTTAGAGGCTCCCGCGTTCTCCATCACAACTTCCATTAAAGTAGAAAGCAGTAGCTCAAGCTCAATTTGCCCAGAGAGTGCTTGAGAGGCTTTGATGACGGCTGCCAAATCTAGAGAGTCTGAAATAATTGTATTGGAACTGATAACAGCTTGGCGATTGCTGAAATTTGATAAGGTTGTGCTATTGGAAGAGATACTTTTCTCTTGAGGATGAATGTTAAATCTTTCTTGCGGAAGAACGGTGTAAAGTATTTGAGGATAGCGTTTTGCCAAGTCGTCAACTTTAGCTATTGCTCCCCAGCGAAAGTAGCCATAGTAGGCATCAGTTAGATAAATTTGGGCAATCTTTGGTTTACCCCATTCTAGATAGAATTTAGCTGCAAGTTCATTCGCAAGAGCTTCTTCATTAATGTACTCGTGTTCTTTAGCGAGTGCGAGGGCGAGATCATACAATTCCATCGCCTCCATATTGTTGCCAAGAACCCGATTTTTTTCAGCTTCAACTAAATAAAATTTATGCAAATAATTCATTGGGGCATGATGCGCCCATTTCTCCATCTTTTGCTGATTGGTATATATTTTTTCTAAGATTTGTTTTTGTTCAGAATCTTGGACATTACAATATATTGCTAACCTTGCCAGTGAATCGTAGAAATGAAATTGAGGAATAACAATCTTTCCGATTCCACCGTGTAAATATTTTTCTGCGTTGGCAGCATTTTTGAGCGCTTGAGTGTAGTCCGCAAAAAGATAACAGAGATGCGTCTTGCAGAAATATAGGTATAAAAGTGCGATTGCATCATTGCTTTTAAAATGAAGCGGTAGCATGTTCTGCTCATTATATGCTTCACCAATTAAATGACATGGATTATCAACACGTCCCAGCAAATTCAAGACAGTCTGTCGATAGATCTCATTCCAGTAAAACATCCTTCCCTGCTTAATTTGCCAGATAGCATTGCTGTATGTTTTTATCTCACGTTCAAGCCCTGCTAGCTCTTTACCCATAAAATATGTAGTGTAAGAGCAAGTATAAAGAGCATAGGCAGCAAATTCTAAATCGCCTATTTCCAGACCTATAGAGTAAACTTCTCGGAGAGGTTTTAATGTTTCTCTCATATGCTCCTTCCAAGGTCTAATCAGATGATTAAATGTCTCAAGAACCTTCACACTAACTTCTTTAGTTTGGAACCGAGATAACAGACCTTCAGCTAGTTTACCAAATCGATAACCAGACTCAATGTCTCCCACTACCCCGCACAGCATTAACCCGTAAGCAACATATGCAAAGGCAGACAAGGGGGCGTTGCCATATTTAACCGATAAGTTAATCTGTTTAAGAACAATCAGTGAGAAAAGTGCAGGAATAACTTGATAGGCGAAAACAATTACATTAGATAAGATACGCATGGCTGCCATCGGTTGAGCTTCCGTCATCTCGGGCAGATGAATTAAATCCTCAATACGTCTATCAGCTAGATTTGCGGCAGTTCTCTCAAGTTCATGCTGAACATCAGACTGACTAGGATTTTCCGGAAACTCAACCCCCAATAACTTCAAAAAGGGTAGCGCGGTATTAACAGCTTCTAGTGCTTTGTTCTGCGCCCCATAAGCTTGAATTTTAACTTCATAAACTTTCACTTTGTCCAGCACTGTTTTAGCCTGTGCCAATACTACTTGAATAAATTGCTCTGTTTGCTCAAAATCACCAGCCAGGTATCCCACCTCTGCTGCTGTCTCATACAAAGCTAGGGTTATCTCGTATTTTTTCTCCCAGCAATCATCTGCTAGTAATTGGGTTCCAATAGTTAAATACTTAAGCGCTGCTGTATAAGCCGTTGATGCTTTAGCTCTACGTCCGGCAATTAAATTCATCCTTGCCAGTTCATCGCGCTCAGTTTGATCAGTAAGTAATTCCTGCGCTATGTTGAACTGATTGACACTATCAAAAATCCTTTCTTCCTGTTCTTCGACTGAGACGTTACTTAACAACAGTCTGCCAATTCTTAAGTGAAATGATTGTTTTTGAGATTCAGGAATTAGAGCATAAGTAGCCTGTTGTACTCTGTCATGCACAAATTTATATTTTGTAGCTTCGTGCTTGAAGACTGTTGATGCTTGACGGTTTACGGTTAATAGCGAACTATTAACTGTTAATGATGAATTATTACTTTTTGGGAGTAAGTTATAATCTTCTTCAGGTAAAATTAGCCCTTCAACTAACGCTGTCCATAAATCTGCGGCTGTATCTACCATAGACTTTTGATGAACAATAGCGACAGCTTGTAAATCAAATTGGTTACCAATGCAGGCGGCAATTTTTAAGACTTCTTGAGTGTCGCTTGGCAACTTCTCCAGTTGAAGTATTAAAAACTCTACGACATCATCTGTTATAGATAATGTCTGAACTTTGGCAATATCACACTGCCAGTAATTAGCATCATAGTTAAATTCAATTATTTCCTCATTATATAAGTATTTGAGAAATTGATGAGTAAAGAAGGAGTTACCTTTTGTTTTAGCAAACACCATTTGTGTGAGAGGAACAGCAATTTCTTCTCGACAACGAAGAGTATCGGCAATCAGGCAGTTTAAATCCTCCTGAGTTAATGATTGTAGTGTAATAGTATTAATCGGTGACCCATTTCTTCTAATTTCATTTAAGGTTAAACTAAGTGGATGTGCCTCGGAAAATTCATTATCCCGGTATGCACCTATAAGTAGGAGACATCCTTCACTTTCTCTACTTCTCTCAGTTGAAAGAGATGAAGACGAGAAGTTTTCTTTATTGACTACATAACTTTTATCCATTAATAATTGAATTAATTTCAAAGAAGCTGCATCTGCCCATTGTAAATCATCTAGAAAGATAACTAGAGGATGCTCTTTAGTAGCAAACACATGAATAAATCGCTGGAATAATAAATTAAAACGATTTTGTGCCGCACCACCAGAAAGTTCAGCAACTGGGGGCTGCCTGTCAATAATCAGTTCAAGCTTGGGAATGAGATCAATCATGACCTGCGCTTGTTCACCCAAAGCTGACATAATTTTGTCTTTCCACTCTCGAATTTGGGCATCAGTTTCACTTAATAATTGCCCAATTAAGTCCTTAAAAGCTTGCACCAATCCTGACAGGGGAATATCACGCTCTAACTGGTTAAATTTTCCTTTAATGAAGTAACTTGATGTTTTTAGAATAGGTTTGTGGACTTCGTTGACTACAACGGTTTTGCCAACTCCAGAGGCACCAACAACCAAAAGCATTTCAGTTGTCCCTTGCGTCACTCGATGAAAAGTAGTAAGTAGCTTTTCAACTTGGTGTTTACGACCATAAAGTTTTTCAGGGATGAGAAAACGGTCAGATATATCATCTTTTGCCAACTCAAAAGATGATATCTTTCCAATTTCTTGCCACTGCTTTGAGCAAATCTCTAAGTCACGCTTTAAACCTAAAGCACTTTGATAGCGATCTTCGGCATTTTTTGCCATCAACTTGCTGATCACAAGAGACAAAACCGGAGGAATGTTAGGATTGAGACTGCTTGCATCTGGTGGTTGTTTAGCAATATGACAGTAGATTAACTCTATTGGCTCGCTACTTGTAAAGGGTAATTGTCCGGTCAGGAGTTCAAAGAAAGTGACACCGAGAGAATAAAAGTCACTGCGGTAGTCTATACCTCGGTTCATTCTTCCCGTTTGCTCCGGCGAAAGATAAGCCAATGTACCTTCTAAGAGGTTAGGACTGGTTAGGAATTGAATTTCTCTTGGCAGCAGGGAAGCGATACTAAAGTCGATCAGTCGGATTTCGAGAGTGGAGGGGTTAATTAGGATATTAGCGGGTTTGATGTCTTTGTGAATGATGCGGTGGCGATGCAGTCCATCAAGGATGGAGGTAATTTGAATACCAATGTGTAGAAAATCGCTGATTGGTATTTCTCTTTTGCCTGTAAGTTCAACAGAAGAGGTCATGTAATGAGACAGAGAAATATCGCCAAAGTCTTCCATCACGAGTGCATAACCGTTACGATGATTTTCTAAGCTATGAGGTTTGACTATACCAGGAAGGTCAAGGTTTTTCGTAATGGTATACTGATTTCGGAACTGCTCAATTTCGCTAACGCTCGGACATTCATTCCGCATCATTTTGACAATCGCTGATTTTTGATCTTTTTCTCTAATACCTCGGTATACTATAGTTTTGGTTCCCGAGTAAATTCTTTCAGTCATTTGATAGCCCGGAAAAATTGTCTGATCTGATATAAACATTTATACTTGAACTTATAGTTTTTTTTGATGTAAATATAGTATTCCCTATAACCTGATACTTCTATCATTGTGTTACTTAGCTTCAATAACAAAAAAGCCTGCTAGGACAGGCTCAGTGAATTTATGTACGAATATATACAGATTTGCTTTTGCTACTTTATCTTCTGTTTAATAAAAGTTACAACCTGAGCTAGCTGTTTCTTCAAACCATCGATTTCCCCCTGCATCTTGATAATTTTCTCATTTAATGAGCTGATTTCAACAGAAGAAGTGTCTTTGGCACTCAAGGTAGCGCTTCCATTGTGAGAGCTAACTATTGCTGTTTGCAGTGTTTCTTTACGCGGATTTTTAGCCTTTGTCATTGCTAACTTAATCGCGCTAATAAGTTGCTTCTGGTCAAAAGGCTTTCCCAGAAATTCAAAATGTTCAAAAGGTTCTGGGATTTTCTCCGTCACCTCTTCTTTCCGACCAGACATAATGACCAAAGGAATTTTCTTCAATTCCGGTTGAGATTGAATATGCTGGAAAACCTCCCAGCCACTCATTTTAGGTAATAAAAAATCTAACATGATCAGACTGAGTTTTTCCTGACGGATTAAATTCAGTCCTTCTAGACCGTCTTTTGCATCCAATACCTGGAAGTTGCCCGGAGGCAACATTTCTCGTACTTTTACCCTGACAACTGTAGTGTCATCAATAACTAGAATGTTGTTACTTGCCACGACTGTTTGCTCTAACAGAAATTTTAGGTTTAGAAGGCGATTTCGCCGATTAACGCTAATGAATCCTCCCACTATATCTAAAATTTATCTTAATTGGGGGAGAGTAATTTCTGGGAGAGATAGTCATATTTAAAGTATTATACAATACAACGAGGATAGCCTGTTTTCCCAGTATTAGCATTGCACATAGGTCATCGATAATATAGTGATTATCGTTTGAGTCACATACAGACTGCCCTCTCTAGGTAGGGGTGCCCGTTAGCGCGGAGTGAGGGCGAGAGTCTATGAGATGTAACTAAAAAGCGCTATAGATCAGATCAGGAGTTACACAAAAATTGCTCTTAACATATTGCCAAAAAATAAATGCCCAGCGGTTTATTCTAGAACAAGAGTCGTAGTCGCGCTCTTGTAACCTTGCAATGTGTCCGTTGCCAAGAGCGCTCTTGTATTCGTCGAGTTTGTGATCGGTATAATAGGTAATTAGAGATTCTGCATTGGGCTAAACCTAAAGAGATAATTTTCTTCTAGATTACCCATTACCAAGCCTATATAACTAGTACACGGGACGTGGGAGTAAAGCTACCATTTAAAGTCAGATAGCCTGCAACGCAAGCTTTTTTCATACTGCATAAAATAAACGTGGTTAGTTTCACACTTAGCCAAGGAGCGCATCTCTTTGGAAACAGGACGTGCAACTTCTCTTCTTTGTAAGCCTGCCAAGACGAATTTTTAGTTTCGCGTAGTGGTACTAGCAACATACATTAATATTGTGCAAGTAATGTCTCAATCCCAGCGTTGTGGTTTAGGAAGGAAAATAAATGTTTGTAGCGCAGTTTACCTTCTTTATCTAACACGAACTGTGCAGGCAAAGGCGCTCCTAATGCTTGCCCAACATCATAGGTACGGAAGACACGACAACTGGGATCGCACAGCAGTGGCATTTTTAAGTGTAAATCCTTCAAAACTATTTGACTCTGCCGTTCGTCTGTACTGGTAATCATTAAAACTTCTATACCCCGATTTCGGAATTGCTCGTAGTTTTCGTTCAAAGCTTTAATATGAGGAAAGCAAAAGGGACAATACTGATTTTCTGTGAAAATACGAGTAAAAGTAAGTAATACTGGTTGCTTGCCTTTGTAATTCGATAATTTCACCAAAGTTCCATTGGTAATATCTGGCAGTTGAAAATCGGGTGTCACCTCTGCCAATCGCAGCGTATTCGTTGCGGGTCTGGGAATAAAATTGTGCAAGAAGCGCTCATTGAATAAGCCACTAAAATTAGTTGAAATTGCCATATTTGTATTCTTGATAAAGTTAAGTTATATTTTGATATAAAATTCGGAATCACTCAGCCATTAACTATCAGCATGTATGATTTGTGGTGATTAAGCAATAGGTCTGAAGATTGATAAAATTGAATTCATCGCTGACTGCTGACGCCAAGATAGCAGAATGTTTATACGAATTCTCTATGAAGATGTACATTATTAGGAATCGAACTGTAGTCCCTCTAAGACATTGGGAGGACGGCGTAAGCGGGGGATTATATATATTGCAGCTTCACAAAGAAACGGTATTACGTAAAAACCACAGATAAACATAAAAAATTTATGTTTATCTGTGGTTACAGCTGAAGAGCGCGTTGACATATAAACTGGCTTATATTAACGCTTAAGCACTGCTACGAACCTAGACGGAGGCGAAGTAAACTTTGGCTTTCACTGGATCGGGAACCATTGTTTTGTCGCCCGGTTGCCAACCTGCAGGGCAAACTTCGTCAGGGTGGGACTGTACGTATTGAATAGCTTGCAATGTCCTCAAGGTTTCATCGACGTTGCGACCAAAGGACAGGTTGTTGATAGTCGCGTGCTGAATAACACCATCTTTGTCGATGATGAACAGACCACGCAAGGCAACACCAGCCTCTGGATCGAGAACGTTGTAAGCCGCGCTAATTTCTTTCTTGATATCGGAGATTAAGGGGTAGTTGAGGTCTCCCACGCCACCTGATTTGCGATCCGTCTGAATCCATGCCAAATGGGAAAACTCGCTATCAACGGAAACACCAAGGATTTCGGTGTTAAGTTTTTTGAAATCTTCGTAGCGATCGCTAAAGGCTATGATTTCAGTGGGGCAAACAAAGGTAAAGTCTAGGGGGTAGAAAAATATGACGACATACTTACCGCGATGATCGGAAAGTTTGATTGTCTTAAATTCCTGATCCACTACAGCCGTTGCTGTAAAATCAGGAGCCTGTTGACCTACACGGAGGCATCCTTCTGCTGAGTAAGTGAGGGGCATTAACCTAATTCTCCTTCAACTTATATCTAGTAGTGTTGGGTTCGGGTCAGGTAAAATTCACCCTTCTACGCCATCACAGTTTAATTACGATCTGTTACGACTATATCATAGTCATAACGATTTTGAGTAATAATGGTTGATTTAGATACAAGAGAATGGTTGCTTACCAATGGCTTGGGAAGTTTTGCCAGTGGTACAGTTTCTGATGTCCGTACTCGCACTTATCACGGTTGGCTATTTGCCGCTCAAAACCCTCCTTCAGGACGCACCCTACTGCTTTCTCACTTAGAAGCCAACTTAGAAGTAGGAGGGCGGGTTGTGGCACTAGGGACAAATTTTTGGAGTAGTGGTGAGATTGAGCCAACGGGTTACCAACTATTGCGCTGTTTTGATATTAACCCGGTGCCAAAATGGATTTGGGGTGAAGACGACTGGCAGTTAACAAGATTTTTAGTAATGCCCCACTTTGGAGGAGGGGGAGAGTGGGAGAAAGAAAGAGGGGGAAAACTCTTATGTGCATCTCTAAGTCCCCCACTCTCCCCTTCCTCTTTTTGTCATCGCATTTTCATGAAGTATCGCTATGAGGGTAAGGATGTTGCTATTTTAAAGCTGCGATTGCTCATAGCAGAGCGGGATTTTCACCATCAACAGAAAGAAATTCCAGAATTGCAGTTTGTACAAATGCTGGGAGAACAGCAAGTCTGTCTGCAAGCAGTAGTATCCGGAAACTTCGGAATACCTTGGCACTTGCGCTGGACAAAAGGAGAATATAAATCAGATGCATTTTGGTACTGGAATTATGCTCTACCAGAAGAAACACACCGAGGATTAGGCGATCGCGAAGATCTTTACAGTCCTGGTTATTTGACTGTCACTCTTCAGCCCGGAGAAACAGTCACTTTAGAAGCAAGAGTCGGCTTTCCCGAAAAGCTATCGACGCTTACCTCTCTCCACTTTACAGAAGTTGTAGAAGCAGAGCAGGAGAGGCTTCTGGAGATTCTTAAATGGGGCAGTGGGAAGCAGGTGGAGCCGGGGAACAATTATGATCCGGACTCATCTTCTTTATATGTGCCTACTCCCACATCTCCCCACTTTCCTATCTGGCAAAAACTACTACAAGCAGCAGACCAATTTATCGTCTATCGAGCTTCGATTGATGGTCCCACAGTTATTGCTGGCTATCATTGGTTTAATGACTGGGGACGTGATACCTTAATTGCCTTACCTGGGTTGGCACTTGTTCCGCAACGCTTTGACTTGGCAAAAGGACTGTTGCAAACCTTTGGACGTTACTGTTGTCAAGGTCTTATCCCCAATGCATTTCCCGATATCGGTGGCGAACCTTTTTACAATAGTATTGATGCCGCGCTATGGTGGATTGAAACTTTAGGACTTTACTTGGAAGCCACCCAAGACTGGCAGTTTTTAGCAGAACAATATCCTATAGTACAGCAAATCCATAAAGCTTTTATTGGTGGCACGCGTTATAATATCCAGGTTGATTCCACTGATGGGCTGGTGGGTTGGTACGCTAGTGGTGTAGCTCTGACGTGGATGGATGTTGTTGTTGAAGGGCGTCCTGTGACTCCCCGTTATGGTAAGCCAGTGGAAATTAATGCCTTGTGGTATTCAGCTTTATGTTGGGCTTCTCGTTGGGCAGAAATTTTGTGCGAGCAAGAAACAGTTGACAATTCGCTACGTTTGGCAAAGCAGGCGCAGCGTTACGCTCAACAAGCACAACAGGTGAAAGCCTCATTGCAAAAATTCTGGAATCCAAACCTGTGCTACTTATATGACAACATTGAGCCGGACGATCGCCGCAATTCGCAGATTCGTCCCAATGCCGTTTTAGCGCTTTCGCTCAAGCATTGTGCGTTTTCTTATCAACAGGGGCGTCAGATTCTGATGCAAGCTCGTGTCAGCTTGCTAACTCCTTATGGTCTTCGCAGTCTCGCTCCTAGCGACCCAGAATATAGAGGAAAATATATAGGGAACCCGGAACAGCGAGATCGCGCCTACCATCAAGGTACTGTTTGGAGTTGGCTGCTCGGTCCTTTTATTCGCGCATGGGAACGTTTTTACACAGATGAATCATTGCCTTTTGATTGGCAACCCTTATTGGAACACTTCTTATCTGCTGCTTGTCTTGGCTCAATTTCCGAGATTTTCGATGGCAATCCTCCGCATACACCGAAAGGAGCGATCGCACAAGCTTCGTCTGTTGCTGAGGTCTTCCGTCACTTTGATATTTCTAAGTTTAAATCTAATTTATAGTTAGCTGATGTGGGTAGTTCACTAACTACCTACCTGCCTGCCTACGATCAGAATCTGTTGGGTTAGAAGTTTTGAAATTTGGGGGAGTCAATCAAGTCGCTCACCGTAAACGTGCCAATTCGCAGTATGTTCCTGCTTTCAGACCCAATACTAAACGACCTATTACTGTTCAGTATCGATTAACCATTACTCTGGGACGCCCCTACATAACTTTTGGAAGCTTTACTGTGATTTGTTTATTCTTCCAATCCTAATTATGCTAACTCTGAGCTTTCTTGGAACAGCCAGTTCATCGTCAAACTCCTAGCTCTGCTGCAAAAACGTCAGAATCTTATAACCTTGATTTTTGGCTGAACCCTTATCATTCTTAGATTTTCTTATGGCTCAGGTCGGAGTTGAACCAACGACCCCAGGCTTATGAGTCCCGTGCTCTAACCAACTGAGCTACTGAGCCATGTTTACTCAAATTCTTTTAGAGTTTAGCACATAAATTTCGTCATTGCCAGCCCCTAACTCAATTAATTTTTGTGGTTAATCGGGCAATCAATGTAGATTAAGAAGGTAGAGGGCTGATTAGTTGTCAAGTGCGACTAACGAATCCATACTATGGCAATGAAAATCAATCACATGAAGTTTCCCTTCAATCCACAAGGCTAACGTACATCTACTTCGGGGCTACCAGACATCGCGATCTCTTTAGGTGTTTTCATTTGCAAGACAGATATATAAATGTAGGGCGTATTGCTGATACACCCATACATATATATAGGACTGCTATTTGATTTTTGAACACATACGTAGGGTGTAGAACGCGCTACTCGTAACGCACCATTCTTAAGGGGAGGAGTGCGTTACAGACTTCGTCAAGAATGCACCCTACAATACCTAACCTTGTTCAAAAATCAAACCGGATTCCTATATATATTGCATTCAGTTACAAATCGCTCTCATTTGCTGATAGCTGATAGCTAATAGCTAAATGCTTTGACTACAAACGCGGGAGGAATGCTATTGGGTTGACAGCATCTTTGCCTGCTGGATGAACTTCAAAGTGGCAGTGCGGACCAGTGCTGAAACCAGTGCTACCCATTAAAGCAATTGTTTCACCTTGATGCACTTGTTGACCAGCATGCACCAAAATCTTGCTATTGTGACCGTAGCGAGTCATGCTGCCATCTGGATGGCGAACATCCACAACGTTACCGTAACCACCATTGTTCCAGCCTGCCTTTTCAATAACACCGTCTGCTGCTGCATAGACTGGCGTACCGGTTGAGTTAGCAACGTCAATTCCCTTATGCATTCTTCCCCAGCGCATACCGAAGCCGGAGGTAAGGACACCTTTTGCTGGCCACATGTAACCTGCAAAAGTAGGAGTTGTTTCGTCAATCGGTTTGGGTAAGTAGATATCCACTGCAGCTAGAGGCGGTAAGCTTGGAGAAACTGTGGTTCCTCGCCACTTACCAAGAGAATCTGTAGTATCTATACTTCTTTGAGGTGTTGCGACCCTAGTGTCTGGTCTACTATCAGTAGGCCATAACTCTGGATTAATTGGTTCGTTAGCTTGAACTTGAACCCTCACTGGTTGGGCACGATAGTTAGACATCGGTCGAGGAACGGCAATTGGAACAGGCTGATAATTTGAGCTGGAAACTGGAATCTGCACCGATGTATCGTTAGTCTCACGACTGGTTTGGGAAACTTCAGTTAAAACTGGTGTCGTAGATGAGTTCCCAGACTGTTGAACACGGTATTTTTCCCGTAATCTGTCAATTTCTGCTTGTAAGCTATGCAAACGGGGATTTTGTTTTTGTTTTACCTTGTTTACTGTCGGAACCTGTTTTGACTGGAGCATTTCAGCCATGGCTTGTGGAACTGGGCTATCACCACCCATTCCATAATAATTGGCAGTCGATGGGGTTGTTTCCGGCTTGACAAGAGTCGTTGCGACTGAATCTACCTGAATTTGGGGCGTAGAAGCAGCTGTCGGTACTGAAACGGGAACAATGCTGTTATTAGCAGCAACCGAGTTTGCGTTTGTGTTGGGAACCTTAGCAGTATTACTGGAGCTAACAGCACTTGGAATAGCAGTGCTAGGATTTTCAACAGCAGGAATCGTCAATGTTTGACTGATGTGCAGTTGATTAGGATTAGTGAGATTGTTAGCCTTAATGATTTCTGGGACTGAAGAACCGTAATTGTTAGCAATTATGGCTAGTGTATCTCCAGGCTTAACTTCATAAACTGTTGAAGTTGACGGTACGGCACCTGCTGTTGTAGCAGGCGTGGTAGAAGGCACTTGTCCTGCCAATTGCCCGGAAGACTGACTCTGAGACTTACTCTGCTTTAACCTTGACACCAAGCTTGCTTTGCTGGTATTGGTGAAAGGTTGTGATTCTGTTGCATTTGCAACCGTGTTTGTTTGTGGGATTTTTTCAGCCACATTGATCGGTTGCATTAAAGAAGTCGCACTTGTTGATAAATTTTTAGTCTCCCCAGACCGCAACTGGGCCAAACTCTTTCTTAAACGGTTCGATTTTTCCTGTAAGTTGTTTAGTGCAAACTCTTGCTGTGCTTTTAATTGAGCATTAACTGTACCAAAACCATCCACTGTTTGCTGTTGTGAAACTAGAGATAAGTTTTGACCACCAGTGACTTTATTAGTATTAGTACTATAGAGTGTTTGTACTGTTGGCAGCGGGTTGCTGGCTATAGTCTTTGTTATTGGGTACGAGCTTTGAATTAATATCGGTCCAGAAGTGTGTCTGGAAAGTTCTTTTGCTGCTGCTTGCCATTTAGCTCCAAGCCCTGCAACTTGTGAAATTGCTGTGGGTTCGATTATGGCAGGATTTTCAGGCACACTCACTGATGCGACATCTGGCGTTCCTAGCAACTTTGTGGGATGAAAATTCACCTCATTATTGGCTGCAGATGGAATGATTGAGTTGGTGTTTTGAGCGACAGTAGGTTCCGCACCTTGGGCTCGATCGCTTTGTCGAGTCACCAAAAGGCTGGTTGCTCCCATTGAGATTGCCAAGCCAATCATCGCTGCTTTTCTCGGCACCCGATAGTTAATCCGTGGATTAAGTGCATTTATCTGCTCTACCGGAGCATCATCGCTTGGTGTGTTTTCCTGCACAGCCTTTTTTCTCCTTTTTAATGCTCGTTTCAAAGACGACCTCCTAATGATCGCTAGCGCTTAACTGACCTCGGTTTTTTAGTTCCATACTAATTTGTGATCTAAATCACAAATTTCTACAGATCGAGATCACAATCACCAGAGATACTTACGCAAGATTAACCTGCTTCTGGTAATTTAGACAAGTTCATAATGCTTTACAAAAAATAAATTTTTGTTTTAACTTGTCTGTCTACTCTTCATAAATTCAGATTGTTTTTCTTTACATTTGATCCTCAGTTAGGGGCGCGTCTTCGAAGAAAAGGTTTCAAGGTGCGGGTAACTCCCCAGTTTGCAGGTGTCGTCAACCCTCCAACACTTGAAAATCGCTTCACTATCACGGCTTCTATCTGCCTAGTAAGCTCCTACTTTCCCAACTAAACCCGGAAAACACACATCTGCCTAATCTACTGTTATGGATAATAGCAGTAAGACACTGCGACTTCACGGAAAACAATTGTACTTTGTTGTATATATCTTCTAGGTTTCTCCACTCAATCCGCTCTCTAAACACGTGACTTTACGTTGATTATTCCCAAAAAACAACTACATTCTCTCATCAGTACTCTTGCAGACCAGAAAAAATTATTTTCTTAGATAAAAGCCCAAATAATTGATATGAAGTGCTTCTAGAAATTTTGTTCCTGAATATGAGTGCTTTTCAATTTATAAAAAGTTATCATTCGGATTCTCAAGCGCTCCTTACTTTATATATAAATTTCTTATATAATTCTCCTGTGAAATCTAAGTATTTTTTCTGACAACTTATTCCAGGTTACCCTATCAGGTATATTTTTAACATAAATCTTACTGAAAAAAATTTGAGAAGGCTGCAATCCTCAAAGACTAACCTTGGACGCAGTGTTTCCGCCACTTGTGGGAGTGCCAACAGATTTTATTCTGTCGGTGGGCGCTACTCCCACCCCTCCCGTATAGTGGTTTGAAGAGGGTAATTTACATAGATGCCCTAGTACACTTGGCGCGGAAATGAACTTACTCCCGAACTACGAGAAATGATTACCTAAAATGATGAACCGCATAGACACAGGACAGCACGCCCAAGCAAAGAAGCCACCTCCTCTCCTTTGAACGAGCGGTTCACCCCGTTGAGGCTGGGAACGTGGGCGTACGTAAGCGTGCCAAGACGAATTTTTGATTCCAAGGTAGCGGTACTAGTAGCAAATTTACTTCTGCCTTTGTTTGTCAAAGGAACTTTATGAACTTTTAGTTTTAGTAAAATTTTCAGTATATTTATTGAAAACAATGATGTCTTAGCTTCTTACTCTATGAGAATTTACTGTAAGTAACCCAATTGACGACGTGCTTCAAATAAACTGACAGCAACACTTACTGAAAGATTTAAGCTGCGAACATTAAGTTCGCTCATAGGAATATAGAGTGTAGTCTCACAAGAAGTTAAAACTACAGGTGCCAAGCCAGTCGTTTCACTGCCAAACAGCAGCCAGTCGTCAGATTGAAACTGAAAGCTTGCGTAATTGCAACTTCCTTTAACGCTGAAACCCAGCCATCTTCCTCCACGTACTTGATGTACTGCTTTAAAAGCCTCTAAAGATTCGTGATAATGTAGCTTCACGTAAGGCCAGTAATCTAAACCAGCTCTTTTAAGGTAGCGATCACTAATTTCAAACCCCAATGGTCCGACTAAGTGCAATTCTGTACCTGTAGCAGCGCAAGTTCGAGCAATGTTACCAGTATTTGGAGGAATAAGCGGGTTGACTAAAACGACCTGAGGCATTTGCAGTAAGTTTTAATGTATTGAAAATCAACTTATCAAATTTTCCAAATCTATCTAAAGACGGAAGGCAATGATAGTTTTTTTTAATTAATGGTACGAGGGCGAAATAGATTAGAAATTTTAAACATATAAAAACTCTCTCAAAATATTAATCTGAGAGAATTTGAAGCTGAACTCAATAAATATTAACTTTTTTGTCAAAAGATAAATTTTTATTGGAAGATGCGTGTATTCACTCGTTTTCTAAGACACTAGTGCAACAAGGCAAAAGTAAAAAGTCAAAAGGCACTCATAATGAAATCCTTATATATCAAGCTTTTGGTTTGAGATTTACTGGTAAGTTATTTCAGCCAGCCTGCACTAGTAAGTCAGGAAACCTTAAACAACCGATGAACACAATTTGTCTTCCAGTTCTATTTCACGCTCATGTATAGCATTAATAGCCTGGATAATAACGTCTTTGGTACTGAAACCAACTGCGTGTAATTGCAGCCATTGTTGGGCTTCGTTGCCTTCAGTGAGAATCTTGTGTAAGGGTGAAAGGAAACAACTAAAGCCATGTCGCTTGGCGATGCCCCAAACCTCATCGGTTATTTCACTAACCCAATCTCTGGCTGAGAGACTTCTACCATCTTTCCAGTGCCTAAGTTGGGCATCCAGACTAGAAGTAGCGGCGGCGACTTCGTTCGCACTAGTCATAGATATAAGTTCATCAGGCGAGAAGATGCTCTGAGCTAAGGGATCTAGGCGAGGGTTGTCGATGATTTGCAACAGACGCGCCTCTAGCAAAGACGTAATTGCGAGTAAGGCAAGGGGATCTGTCACTAAATCGCAAATTCGCAGTTCCAAGCGATTGAGCTCGTAAGGACGACGATCACCATTTGGGCGCACCGACACCCAGAGATGACGAACATTCTGCATTGTTCCATCTGCTATTTGTTTTTCCATCCACTCAATATGGTGGGCATGGCTTTCAAATAAAGGCACATGAGCTGGCGTTTGCGGGAACACGCCCCAACGAGTAGAGTGATATCCAGTCGTGTTACCGTCTAAGAAGGGAGACGAAGCACTCAAAGCCAAATACAAAGGCGCTTCTAACCGTATAACCCGACATGCTCGCATTAACAGTTCTGGATCGGCAATGCCTACATTGATATGAACGCTAGCGGTGACGACTTTGGTACCGTAGATTTGTTCTATATAATCGTGATATGGATTTTTTGGATCAGAACGAACAAAGCGATCACTACCACCCAAAGACAGGGTACTTCCCGGAATCAAGGTGTAATCGCCCAATTGCTTGATATGTTTTCGGAGCTTCACTCGAGGAAGCAGTAAAGCACACAATTGGTCCTCGTATTTGCTTGATGGTGCAGTTATATATTCTACGTTTCGGCTATCTGGCTCACGCACAAAGCCATCTAAAGATCCAACAATTTTATCGGAGAGACCAACAATCTCACCTTGAGGCGTACCAGTGTATATCTCAATTTCAAAGCCTTTAGATAGCACCACTTTGTTCTCCTCGCCTCAACATTAATTCTTAAATTGTATCTAAGGCAACGAAATTCTGCATCTACAGTTTGGTTTAAGCAAAAAGTTAGAATTTAACTGAGGGGAGATAACTAACTTTCCTTTTTGATCGCTGTGTGAGGGCGCTCCATGAACATAAATATCCAGCAGTTCATTCTCGATCTCTCGTCGTAGTCGCGAAGTCTGCCGGACAGAAGATTTTGTCCGGCGAGCTTCGCGCGAAGCTGCGTTCTTTTAACAAGGAGTGAGCTTCCCACTTGGCTTGCTGACATACGCCTGGATATTTACGGATGGTAGATGCCTAAGAGGAAAACCGAACGTTTGAGGGTGTTGTCTCAAAGTCTACACTGTCGATAAACGAAGCTAGCGGCACGATGCACGAGGGAGTGACGCCAGACGAGGGATTTGAGATCATCGGCATAGCCACCGCCAATGACGCAGGCGACTGGGTAGCCACTACTCACGCAGGTACTCAAAACTTGCATTTCGCGACGGAAGATGCCTGTGTCCGTTAACGCTAATTTTCCCAGGCAATCGCCCACATGAGGATCGACGCCAGCATCGTAAAGTACTAAATCTGGCTTGACACTTGACAATAAATCTGGTAGAAAACTTGCTAATGTTTGTAGATAAGCATCGTCTTCCATTCCCACTGGTAGAGGGACATCCAAATCGCTTTTTTGCTTAGTGCTGGGAAAATTGACTTCGCAGTGCATTGAGAAGGTGAAAACGCTGTTGTCGTCTTGGAAGATGAAAGCAGTGCCATCTCCTTGATGAACATCTAAATCCACAATCAAAACTTTCCAAACAAAACCGAGTTTTTGCAACACACGGGATGCGATCGCTAGATCATTAAAGATACAAAAACCAGATCCATAATTAGGAAAGGCGTGATGAGTACCGCCAGCAGTGTTGCAAGCTAAACCGTGATTCAGTGCCATTTGGCAAGTGAGAATAGTACCGCCTACCGCTACACAAGTACGATTTACCAACGCCGGACTCCACGGTAAGCCGATGCGTCGCTGTGCTTTGGCATCCAGCGTACCTTTACAATAGGCTTGAACGTAATCTGGAGTATGAACTAACTCTATCCACTCTTGTGGTGGACGTGAAGGTATGTGAAATTGTTCTGTTAGCGCCACGCCATCAGATAACAAAAGTTCGTAAAGTTGCCGGAACTTCGGCATCGGAAAACGATGACCTTCAGGTAGTGGGGTAACATAGTCAGGATGGTAAATAATTGGCAAGTTCATATTATTTACTTTGAACCGTCTTTGAAGGAGGTAGAGCGTTGGGGAGAGTTGGGATGAACACAGTTGCACTTATTAGACAACAGAGATACAAAGTCAAGAGCACTTCTTCCGATGAAGTTTTGTTTATACTAAAAGCAAACAAGCAGAGAACGTTTTTTCACTGAACATGGAACAGAAAATTGTCTGGATAAAAGGAAGCAGTCATTTGGAAAATCTTAATTACCTAGCTATCATTCGTGAATAATGGACATACCTTGATTGTCAAGAAAATATGCTTGCACTGCGCATCTAATAAGTACGGAGTAAGTTCATTTTTCATCCAAAATAAAAAATAAAAATTTCTAATGCTGCAAATCATTCTCCCACCTTTGTTTATTATCATTAGCTTACTAGCTGGATTTATTTTTGATAAAATTATTTTTAACAAAATTAAAAAATTTGCTACTAACAAAAAAATTCCAGGCACTACAATATTATTTAAATCTCTAGATAGTATCCCTGTTCTTTTGTTTTTCATTGCGGGTGTTTATGCGGCACTTCTAAGTTACCCGTTCAAGCCGGTCGTTGCTAACGTTCTGGAAAAAATCATCGTTATTGTCTTTCTGTCTTCAATGACGTTAGTTTTGGCAAGACTAACTGCGGGTTTTGTGACAGTGTATAGTTACAGGAAAACAGAAGGTGTCTCAGCATCTCTAATTTCCAATCTTGCTAAAACTATCGTTTTAGTCTTAGGAACATTAATCCTTTTAGAAACGGTAGGCGTCCAAATTACACCGATACTTACGACATTAGGAGTTGGTGGTATTGCTGTAGGTTTGGCACTTCAAGATACTCTAGCAAACTTGTTTTCCGGGTTTTACTTAATCATATCCAAGCAGGTAAGAACAGGAGATTATGTAAAAGTAGACGGCGAACATGAAGGTTATATTACAGATATTACATGGCGAAATACGACGATCAAAGAACTTTCAAATAATGTCATAGTTGTCCCAAACTCTAAACTGTCTTCTGCTATTTTCACTAACTATCATCTACCGATCAAGGAAATCACTTTAACAATTGATGTGGGGGTAGATTATAATAGCGAGCTTGAACAAGTTGAAAGAGTGACTGTCGAGGTAGCAAAAGAAGTCATGCAAGAGGTTTCACCAGGATTGCTCAATAATGAACCGTTTATTAGATTTCAAAAGTTTGGTGATTTTAGTATAGATTTTACAGTTTACATCCGCTTGAATGAATTCTTTGATATCCGCATAGCAAGACATCTATTTATCAAAAAGTTGCACAAACGCTATAAGCAAGAAGGAATTAACATTCCCTTTCCAACAAGGGAAGTTTACGTGCAAAGAGGTGGTAATAGTGGAGTGTTCGAGGTGGAATAACTGGTACTTGACTAAAGTCAAATTGCTTTTGTTAAGGTGGGCAATCCCAAGGAATAAATCTTTGAGTGTCACCGATACTCCTAATTGGCAGCATTGTCTGCTCTAATAAATACATCAAACTCTTCTAAAGTCTGACTGACCCCTACCTCACAGGCACGTTGCATAAACTGTGGGATGATTTCTATGACTGCTAGATCGGGAAATGTAGGACTCTTCAGAGAATTAATATACTGACGTTCATCAAGCACATTAATTTTTAACTTGCCACCTGCATAAATCCATAGTTCTGGTACTCCTAAAGCAACATATGCATCAAGTTCTGTCTTTGAAGTCAGATCAGTTTCCAGTGCTAGATCGGGTGGTGGATCTTGTGTCAAATCCAGTCGATTCTTGCCGATGACAGCTTTGTAGTTTTGGATGTAGAAGCAATCGTCTGGCTCAATACCTGCTGTCATCCCCTTTCGCTTAAAAGTAGTAGAACCAAGGGGTTCCCATGCTCGTTTCTGGACTCTCAGCAGTGTTTTGACGCTTATCTGCAAGCAAAACTTTTGAGCGTTCGTGCTCTGGTAGTGGAGCCATTATTTCTAGAATTCCATAAGCGTAAGCTATTCGAGATGAACGCCTTTGTCCTAACTCAGCAAGAATCTCTTCAAACCTTTCCCAGGAAACAGGTTGTAGGGTGACTTTTTGACCTGGTTCTAACTGGAGGCTAATGGAAGTTGTTAACATTGCTGTCTTTACTCCTCACTGAACAAACAACCCTAGAGAAATAGACGCAAAAGCTCAATCAAGGACTACTTCACAAATACCATTTTAAGTAGAAACCTTTGGGCTCAGAAAAAATTAATATATAGGAAAATAGTTTACGAACCGTAATAATGACTGAAATAACACAGCAGCTACCAGCTACAGCTACCTTGGAAAAACTTTATTGGGATTGGCAGGGTTACAAAATTCAGTACACTGTTATGGGTAGTGGAATGCCCTTAGTACTGGTACATGGCTTTGGCGCTTCTATTGGACATTGGCGGAAGAATATTCCTGTTTTAGCAAATGCAGGCTATCAGGTACATGCCATCGACCTTCTGGGGTTTGGTGGTTCCGACAAGCCGCCATTAGATTATACCGTGTTCGTGTGGGTAGAATTGCTAAAAGATTTTTGCAAAGCACATATTCAAGAACCAGCTGTATTTATCGGAAACTCCATCGGCGCACTTTTAAGTTTGATCGTCGTGACAGAACATCCAGAAATTGCTGCTGGCGGTGTTTTGATTAACTCGGCAGGTGGATTAAGTCATCGACCATCAGAATTGAATCCACCGCTACGCATGGTCATGGGAGCATTTAACAAATTAATTGGTCATCCAATTTCTGGTAAGTTCGTCTTTGACCGCATCCGCCAAAAAGCCCAAATTCGCCGTACCCTGTACCAAGTCTATCGCCATCGGGAAGCTGTAACTGATGAATTAGTGGATTTACTTTATACACCTTCATGCGATCCGGGAGCTCAACAGGTTTTTGCCTCTATCCTCACAGCGCCTCCAGGTCCGGCTCCATTGGAACTATTACCCAAAGTTGAATGCCCGTTGTTGGTCATTTGGGGTGCCGAAGACCCTTGGACACCAATCACTGGGGCAAAAATATACGAAAAGGCTCGGGAAAACGGCAATGATATCAAAATTGTTCCCATTCCTGGTGCTGGGCATTGTCCCCATGATGAAGTCCCGGATGTTGTTAATCAGGAAATTGTGGAGTGGTTATCTTTAAGATAAAGAAAAACCACAAATAAATACAGATGCACACACAGAGTAACCATCTGTCTGCATCTGTGGTTTCATTACCAGTGGTTCACCAAATAAGCCTACTATGACAATGCCATAGATAAACCAAGCTTAACTGTGAGCAATCTCTACACATAATAAGGGTGCAATTACTACTTTAGCAGTACTATTGTTCTACTATGATAAGGGCAACGGTGATAACATTAAGAACTGTTTCGCGCGGCATCCCTCTATCATCACGTCGATATGTCAAACACCCAGCTAGCTGCATCCTTGAATGGACATCTTCCTCACCCCAACCACAATCGCGAAAATACAATCCGTATTCGGGGTGCTAGGCAGCATAATCTGAAAAATATTGACTTGGAACTGCCACGCGATCGCCTGATTGTCTTTACTGGCGTTTCTGGTTCTGGTAAGTCTTCCCTAGCGTTTGACACCATTTTTGCAGAAGGACAACGACGCTACGTAGAATCATTGAGTGCTTATGCGCGGCAGTTTTTGGGACAGTTGAATAAACCTGATGTAGAGGCTATTGAGGGTTTAAGTCCGGCGATTTCTATTGACCAAAAGTCAACCTCGCATAATCCCCGTTCCACTGTCGGGACGGTAACAGAAATCTACGACTATCTGCGCCTGCTGTTTGGACGAGCGGGTGAACCCCATTGTCCAATTTGTGATCGCTGTATTGCCCCCCAGACGATAGATGAAATGTGCGATCGCATTCTGGAACTACCTGATCGCACACGCTTTCAAATCCTTGCCCCTGTCGTCCGGGGTAAAAAAGGCACTCATACTAAACTTTTATCAAGTCTTGCCTCCCAAGGTTTTGTCAGGGTGCGAGTGGATGGCGAGGTGCGAGAGTTGTCTGATGCAATTGAATTAGATAAAAATTTTACACACACTATAGAAGTCGTTATTGACCGTCTTGTTAAAAAACCAGACATTCAAGAGCGTTTGGTCGATTCTCTGTCTACGTGTCTTAAACAATCAAGTGGGATTGCGGTTATCCTTATTAGTCCTTCGTCATCTGTTACGAGTAATGAGCAGGAACAAGAATTAGTCTTTTCCGAAAATTTTGCTTGTCCGGAACATGGGGCGGTGATGGAGGAATTATCGCCGCGCTTGTTTTCGTTTAATTCTCCTTATGGCGCTTGTCCCCACTGTCACGGTATTGGAAGTTTAAGGAGATTTTCAAAGGAATTGGTGGTACCTGATCCGGAAGCTCCTGTATATGTAGCCATTGCTCCTTGGTCTGATAAGGACAATTCTTATTACCTGGAGTTACTGTATAAAGTTGGGCAAGCTTATGGGTTTGAGTTACAAACGCTGTGGAGTCAGTTGACTGAAGAACAGCAAGATGTGGTTTTGTATGGAACTGCCAAGACACTAAGTACGCCAAAGGAAGAGTTTAAAGGGGTTCTTCCTATATTGCAAAGGCAATATGAGGGTGGTTCGGAGTTGGTTAAGCAAAGGTTGGAACAGTTTTTGGTGGATCAGCCTTGTCCGGTGTGTGAGGGGAAGCGGTTGAAACCCGAGGCGTTGGCGGTACGGTTGGGGCAGTACGGGATTTTGGAGTTGACTGGGGTTTCGATACGTTTGAGTCGAGAGAGAATTGATCAGTTAAAACTGAGCGATCGCCAGTTGCAAATTGGCGATTTAGTCTTGAGAGAAATCAAAGCGAGACTGCAGTTTTTGTTGGATGTTGGGTTGGATTACCTGACGCTTGATCGTCCGGCGATGACGCTTTCGGGTGGGGAGGCGCAGCGAATTCGTCTGGCAACTCAGATTGGTTCTGGATTGACAGGGGTTTTGTACGTTTTGGATGAACCAAGTATTGGGTTGCATCAACGAGATAATGGGCGATTGCTGCGAACTTTAACTAAATTGCGTGATCTGGGTAACACTTTAATTGTGGTAGAGCATGATGAAGAAACGATTCGGGCTGCTAACCACATTGTTGATATTGGTCCTGGCGCTGGTATTCACGGCGGAAATATTGTTGCCCAAGGTGATTTACAGGCCTTGCTGGATGCGGAAAAGTCTTTAACGGGTGCGTATCTGTCGGGACGCCGGATGATTCAAACTCCAGCTGTGCGTCGGGAAGGAAATGGGCGCAGTTTGCTAATCAAAAACGCCTACCGCAATAACTTAAAAAATATAGATGTGGAAATACCTTTAGGCAAGCTTGTTGCCGTCACTGGTGTTTCCGGTTCTGGTAAATCTACTCTAATTAATGAATTACTCTACCCCGCACTGCAACACCACCTCATGCGTAAAGTTCCTTTTCCCAAACAGATGGAAGGAATTCAGGGATTAAATACGATTGACAAAGCTATTGTCATTGATCAATCACCAATTGGCAGAACACCGCGTTCTAACCCAGCAACTTATACGGGTGTTTTCGATGTGATTCGAGACGTTTTTTCCCAAACAGTAGAAGCTAAAGCTAGAGGTTATAAAGCGGGGCAATTCTCATTCAACGTTAAAGGTGGACGTTGTGAAGCTTGCAGTGGACAAGGTGTCAACGTTATAGAAATGAATTTTTTGCCAGATGTTTATGTACAGTGTGAAGTCTGCAAAGGTGCGAGATATAATCGCGAAACTTTGCAGGTAAAGTACAAAGATAAGTCTATTTCTGATGTTCTCAACATGACTGTTGAGGAAAGCTTGGAGTTTTGTAAAAATATTCCTAAAGCAGTGAATAGACTGCAAACTTTAGTTGATGTTGGATTGGGATATATTCAACTGGGGCAACCCGCGACAACGTTATCTGGTGGTGAAGCACAGCGAGTGAAATTAGCCACAGAACTATCACGCCGCGCCACGGGTAAAACGCTTTATTTAATAGATGAACCGACGACAGGTTTATCTTTTTATGATGTCCACAAATTGTTGGATGTGTTGCAACGTTTGGTAGATAAAAGTAATTCAATTTTAGTGATTGAACACAATTTAGATGTCATACGTTGTGCTGATTGGGTGATAGATTTGGGTCCAGAAGGTGGTGATAAAGGCGGAGAACTTATTGCCGTGGGTACGCCCGAGGAAGTGGCGGAGAATCCAAAGTCTTATACTGGGCAGTATTTAAAGCAGGTGTTGCAGCAATATTCGGCACAAATGCCAACGCAGTAAGCGCGTGAGAACTCAGCCAAGGTGTTGAAGTCAAACATTATTCCCATTATTGAGTGCAAGATTACCCCTCTTCTTTTTGATTTAGAAGAGCTTCCTTGGCAAGGGACACATTGCAAGGGAGGGAGCAAGTACTGTTCGCGCTCGCGTCTCCGATGAATGAGAAGACGCTCCTGTGCCTGCACTGGCACAGGAGCATTGGGAAACCCCTACATGCAAGTGTCCTCGTCTTGGTGAACTAGCGCTGCTGGCGGAGAGAAGTTGCAAGGAGGGTTTCTCAGAAGTGCAAACTTCGGGGTTTCCCACGCCCAGGCGACTGGTGTTAGCGTAGCGATCTTCTCCCAAAGGGAGACGCTGCTTTGAACGACGTTCGCAGCGTCTCCCGTTAGCGAGTCTTCTCCGAAGGGGAGACGCAATCATGCGAACGAGCGTCAGCGCAGTTCACTAAATTAGTTAGCTATTCTTATGGCTGTTCGTAAGTATTTTTTATAAGTACATTAGAAAAAATATTATACTTATTTTAACATATATTCTAAGTATTTGTGGAATTTTGAAAGATTCGCATCCCCACATAGACTTAACTTCTTAAAGGACAAATAGTTTTGCCTTGAGCGATCAGCAAGTTAGCTTCATGCTCAAGCTATTTCAACAAATAATTTACAATACAAGAAAAGCTCCAAATTGTGAAGTATAATTAAAATCTGTAAACAGCGATAACGCTACTCGTTGCGAGGCAACCAATATGGATGCCAATGAAGTTTTAAGCCGATATGCAGTTGGTCAAAGAGATTTTACGAAGATGAACTTGATTGCGTTTAATTTGAAGGGTGAAAACCTCAGTGGCGCTAACTTTAGTGGAGCTAACCTTAGTGGAGCGAAACTTAGTGGAGCTAACCTCAGTGGAGCTAACCTCAGTGGAGCTAACCTGACGAAAACCGATTTGAGTCTGGCTAATCTCTCTGGTGCTACCTTGACAGGAGCAAATTTAACCGAAACTAAATTGGCTCAGGCCAACCTCAAAAAGACCAAATTAAGTGCTGTAGACATCAGTAATATGAATCTCAATCTCAGTCAAGCGTAGCTGCGTGGAGCAGTTATACCTGATAAAAAAAGCCCTAGTTCTATATCTAATAACCTCAAATTTTCTTGAGAAGTAAGATATCCGCTTTCCATTTTTATTAACTTGTAAAGTCATTTTCAATTGTCCAGTTTGTAACTGAACAATTGAAAAATTCACAAAACGGAAGCTTCGCGCCTTTTTTATACATCCGACGCTTGTATTGGTTTTTATAGATCACTCTAAATACAAAATTGTACAGGTGGATAAGTAGGTTGGTGTAGACAAAACGTAAGCTTTGTCAAGAATTCTTTTAATGTAATATTTCAACTAACTACTGTACAAGTTGGTTTGACAGTAACCCTTCAGAAAATTCCGGAGGGTTTTCCATTACTGAAATGAAAAAGTTATTATTATTATTATTACAACAAATAGTTAGCAGGCTTTGAGTTTTTAGTAGAGCAGTTGTTTCGAGGCTGTTGAGGTGATACTCTGACTAAACTTTGGGGAATTATAGAACTAACGTATATTACCTAAAGTGTCTCAAGCTATGTTTAATTGCTTAAAAAGAATCTCTTACTGCATTCTTGCTCTCATAGTCACACTTTATCTCAGCTTGACTTCACCAACACCTGCATTTGCTTCCAACTAATTCTTTGGGACTTGTTTCCATTTCTCGGCTGCTTGAAGATAGTCAATCTCCTCCTGAAAGTACGCCTA
The DNA here is from genome assembly GCA_937873135.1 of uncultured Scytonema sp. GTDB lineage: Bacteria > Cyanobacteriota > Cyanobacteriia > Cyanobacteriales > Nostocaceae > Rhizonema. The sequence goes on from CALMVQ010000232.1 coordinate 40,842, forward strand.
TTTTTAAAATTAGAAGAGACTTAGTTGAATTTATTTCTAAATGGCAATTTTATAATGCTAACAATATGGATTTAAATCAAATTAGAACAGCAGAGCCTAAAATAGGTGGTACTGATATTTACTTGTCTTCATCTGGAGATAACTTACCATTAGTCATAGATAATTTAACTCAGCAAGATATCGAATTTGAGGAAAGTATCAACCGGGCAATGAAGTTGATTTTACCAAAAACACGTCGTCTGAGACCAATACGTTCTGGTCGCTTGTCGTTGACTTTAGAATGGTATTTTGATGATATGAAGGAAGCTTTCTATCTAAATGAAATGTCAGATGGAACTGTCAGAATGCTATGTTGGGCTACTATATTAAATTCTCCATATCTTCCTTCATTATTAGTAATTGATGAACCAGAATTAGGTTTGCATGTGTCTTGGATGCCAATTTTAGCCGAATGGATTAAAAAAGCTGCGAGAATAACTCAAGTAATTATTACTACACATAGCCCCGATCTTTTAGATCATTTCACCGATTGTTTAGACAATGTTTTCTGTTTTTCTTCAGAAGATAAAATGCATTTTTCTGTAAAAAAACTCTACAAAGAAATGATTAATGAAAAACTTACAGAAGGATGGCAATTAGGTGATTTATACCGTGTTGGCGACCCAAGTATTGGAGGATGGCCGTGGTAGTATGGGTGTTTGCTGGGGGTGGGGAAGCTGAAGTTAGAGGGCTAATTCCTTTTTTAGAAAAAAATTTTCCCAGCAGCTTAACCAAAAGTATAAGAACAAAATTATTTACTACACTCATAAGCAAAGCGGAGTCTATTCGTTAAACTTCGCTTTATCTTTTGTAACTATTTTATACATCAAACATCATTGCATTTGCTGCCTTGCTTAATACAGTGTTGATACGAGTTCTTCTGTCGCTTGCTTTACGACTTTCAAAGGAAGCTTATAAGTTGATGCGGGCGAAAACTGGGGTTTGGTTTGCTCCAAAATATTGACTGTCTTAAATCGCTTGCCAATGTAGCGTGTTTTTTGACGGTCATTGACTCGCCAGTAGGCATACCAATAAGGACCGTGAGTTGGAGCATCTGTACACTTGCATCCTTCCTTGCCGCACTTGACTCGTTCCAATTGATAAGTAACACCCTCGATGTGCCGCACTTGCTGAACTACACGATGAGCTTTGACGACGGTAGGCTGATGCTGAGGCTTTAAAGCTTGCAGCTGCTCGATCAGGTTTTCTAGGTCACAGTGGAGCAGTTGTGCTTGCTCTAAGTTGAGTTTTACGAGCGCGGCTCGAAGATCCTCAATAGGTTGACAGTGGGACATGATTCTTATGTACGCTCATCGGTTCTTAGGTACGTCCCACGATATCAGCGGTCACAATTTGCTATTTGTGACTCTAGTGGATCATTCTGATCATAGTGATCAGACATGGTCACGCAATCCAAAAGCTTTACACTGTCAACAGTTCAAGAAATTTGAAGTGACTTCTTTCACGAATGAGGGGTATATCTTCCCCGATTGAGAGGGGTTTTTGTCTACAGTGGGGGGATTTTCGCTCGCGATCACTCCCACCGAAGAGTGTGACTATTTCCCCGAAACTGGGGAATCTGTGACCGAGATTGTGTGACTGATTCCTTCAAATAGAAGCGAGTTTCCGTTCATTGTGACCGAGATCTTGTGACTATTTCCTTGAAAAAAGAAGATTTATGATCGAGACTGTACGTCCATTTGAAGTGTAGAGTCAGCCTTCATCATTGTGACTAATTCCCCGAAATGGGGATAAATTTGCATTTGTTGTGACTAATTCCCCAAGTCAGGGGCAATATGTTCGTGAATGTGACTGCCAAATTGTGACGATTTCTCTGAGTGAGGGGGAAAGTGTGACTAAAAGAGAAGGTAGGCGATCGCTCGCTCTATAGATCATGCTGCTCAAGCATTGTAGGTAAGCGCTCACATAAAAAAAGGGTGGGCAATTGTAATTTGAAAAACACAAATTTTTGCATTTGATGTAAGATCGCGGCATTCTCCTTTCTTCATGGATTAAGAAAGACGCGTGACGCGGTGAGTGAATTTGTCCCCGTGTCACCACGTCCCGGTGTCCTCGTGTCTCTTTCAATTGCTATGACATTCAATTGCTCGAAAACAACTCAAACGCAACGTGAGATGAAATCAGCAGAGATTTCTACAGTTAATGTTGAAGTTGTGACTGATAAGCCAGAAAGTGCAACAGTCAGTCAAACACAAAAGTTGCGTCAGTCGCAACGGAGTAAATCGATGAAATCAGTATCGAAACGAACGCGAAAAAGACCGGAGACAAGCCCAGACTTGTTTTCCGATAGCATGACGGACTACGCGGCATCAAATCGACTGATTTGGGAAGGCGCAAACATTCTCACGCAAGGAAGTGACTTGCCTTGGTTGACCTCCGAAGAGGGAGAAGCTTACTATAAAAGTTTGGTTGCCAAGGGGAAAGGCTATATTTCGTTTTGGCTTTCCGACGATCTGTATGCAAAAGATCCATCGGTCTTAGAACGAGATCTGGCGATCGCGCTGATCGAGCAATTTGATTTACGGGCAACGTGTTTGCATCTGATTTATGCTGCACACGCAACGCAACTGAATCGACCGTGGGAGCAATCGTTTACAATTAGCGATACTCAGCTTGAGCAATATCTGGGGCTGAATAAAAACAAAAAGTTGAACAAGCAGCAAAAGCTGACTCTCATGCTCGATTTGGCAAAACAGCCGTGTCATTTGCTGGTATATGTATCGTGGCCCGAACAAGGTCGGATTCCAACGTTTAGTGTCAGTCGCACTTGGTTGTGGGAAATTGCAGAACCTATTTTGCATTTCCAAGAATGTGTTGCGAACGATGAGGGAGAAGTTGCTGGTGAAAAGCAACAACTGGTTGGGTTTACTCTCAATATTCGCTGTGGGGCTTGGGCAAAGTATTTTCTCAATGAAGAGATGCGTGCTCAGAAGCAGGCTTACTATGAATATTGCATCCTATCTAAAACTTTGATTCAGGACATTATGGCAACGTACCATCATTACGAAGGTGCGGCGCGATTAATGACATGGCTTCTGTTTAAGACGAAGATCAACCGAAATAGTCCATTGATAGCAGAATCCCTGTTAAGAATTGCATTTGGTGAACCTGCATTACAGGTGGCGAAAACTGACTCAAAAGCGCGGGCCAAACTCGTTGAGTCATGGGTTAAAACCGTCAAAGCTTTATTGAGTCGAGGTTGGCAAATTACCCCCGATCCAACCACTTACCCGATGGAATATTGGGTAGATGCTGGCGAATCGAGTTTGTTCGAGCAAATTCCGGACGATCCAGAGCTTGCAGTCGAGTTTTGGGCAAACGATGCCATAGCAGCCGAAGGAGAGCGATTAACAGATAAAACCAGGCGTATTCATGGCAAATTTAATCGTCTGTTGTCAGCACGATTGTGGATTCAACCACCGGAAGCGATCGCTAATCGATTGAATGAAATAGACGAATCGCGCAGACGGTACCACCGGGAAATTGAACAGAAAAAAGGGTTGGTGATAGCACCTGTGCCAGCACATTTATCTGCGGCGATCGCCAAACCAATCCTTCAAAAAATCGACTCCGGCGAGCAGTTGAAACAAATGCGAATCGCCAAAGGGCTTAGTCAGAGCGGACTTGCCAGTAAAATTGGTCGCAGTGCAAGCTGGGTCAAAATGGTGGAAACAGGAAAGCGCAACATTCAACCCCAAGACCACGCCATTCTGATATCTGTCCTATCTTAAAAAGTAGAAAGTCATTCTGCTTGACAAATTCGCTTTTATTGGTTTTCTTATGTACAAGAAGGTATTTTGCCTTATACATAAGAAACTCTGCGATTTTGCTGGTATCCCGGCTGTACTCCGGACGGGGGAATTTTCAGTTCCCTCTCATAAAGTTGCTAGACTACTCTCAACAGCAGTCCGAACCTGACTTTTGTTGGAAAATCTGACTTTGAGCGAAAATCATTGAAACTCTTTCTCCGTATAGCTTTTAGATAATAACCTGACTTTTCTGACAGAATAAACCGAGTTTCCCGATACCCTCGCTGGCGGGTGGTTGTGTGGTGGTTCTGTTTGGGTAATTCCAGGTTCGTGTGGTTGGGTGCCAGATTCCCAAACTAACCCAGTGTGGTCGCCATAACTTATTAAATCGCTGAAACTGCATTACAGCTTATGTTATGGAATTTTTTATCTTTTTTTATGTAAACAATTGAGAAAATCGTTATGATCACCGAGGTAACGCAAAATACTAAGTGTAAAACTGAAGGAAATACTTTTAATAAATATGTCAATCTTAGACTTTCTGGTTGCCATTAATGGAATAGGTCAGCTATGGGCTACTGATGGTCAATTCGTAGGATTACTATCAAGTGACCGAAATGATTTAAACTCAATCAACAACCCTAACGGGATGTATGGCAGTCAAAACGGCGTGTATAGCATCCGTAATTCATATGGTATATATGGCGGTCAATACGGATTTTTTAGTCCTTACAATGCATACTGCCAAAATCCCCCTATCATTCTCTACCAAGAGCAGCCAGTAATGATAGTTACGAAAAATGTCTACGCACAAACTAACGGATTGACAGTACTTGACCCTGACTTACTGTTAGGAGTGTATGCACAAACAACAAGCTCTGTATGGTAATCCTACACCCAGACTTCGGTTTGGGTTTTATCGATCCCATTCTCATTAACTGTTGCGATCATGATGGCTGTAGTATGGTGTGATAACGTTTCTTTTAGCACCACTTAAAAAAACTCGCTCGTAATATGGAAATGTGGGTAAGTTTTCACTAAAGTCGAGGTTAGCATAGCAATCCTAATTGATTTGTGAAAATTGAAGACACAGATCGCCGACTTCGTAAGAGTTGTCGGGTATCTTATTTTTCACGAATGATTTATGACTGCTATATATAAGTAAATACTCAGAACTTTTAACAAAAAATTTAAAAAAATAATATTTCCCGTGAGATCACAATTATAGCTTAAAAATAAAAAATATCTAAAAGAATCGCTTCTAGTTTTTTGAGAAAAATGACTATTTTATTTGAGATAAAAAGTTTAAACGATTACAGTATTGCAGAATTCACTGTAGCAAAAATTTCTTTTGAAAAATGGATTTATGAAATCACAACACGTTACAACTTTATAGAACTTCCAATAGGAGAATCATCTAATTTCAAATGGGAATTATCTCAAGATGGTTCATGCTATAAAATGAGATATTTAAACAGTTTTGATGTTTGTTGGAATTTTTTTTTACAATATAAAAAATGGTATGAAGAACTAAAGTATTTTAAAAAAAACCTTGAAAACTTTAATAAAGTTTCGGAAAAAAGAATGAAAATGTCAGAAGATGAGTATAGAAATTATTTAGAAAGTTCAACTATAAATTATTATTACTCAGATGAATACTTGCGAGATCCAAGTTATGAACATATCAGCTACGAAGATTACATTTCTAGTTATGAATAATGCTGATTTTGCATCGAACTGCAAGAGGTATATCGTTGAAAATGGCGTTCAAGTGGTTGTCCTTGGGGATGGCGAAAGAATGTTTCATCTTGGATACATCCATAGAATTGAGTCAGGGGATATTCTGGGGTTTCGGTTGGGGTTTCTGGTTTTAGGGACTCGATGAAGGTTTTTAGCAATGCCCAGCTTCTGCTAATGTCTAATTCTGCGGTAAGTTCAGCATTGAGGGACTGACGGAAGAATTCTGAGAGTTTAGTGGTTTGCTCTGGGTGGGTGTTGTTATTGTGTGTAGTCAGGCTTTGGGCAAGAAGTTGGATGATATACAGTTTATCGTTGGGGGACAGCTTTATGAGTTGTTGTTCGAGTTCTGGGATAGCCATGATGGGGTTTAAGTAGAGGATAAATTTATTCTACTTTCAACGTCAGGGGTTAATCGAACCGTATTGGCGGTGGAGGAGGTAGTCGCTGGTGATTTCATCTAAATCTGAGACATTTTCGCCACCAGTGGTTTTTGATAAAACTCGTCCAACAACGAAGTCTAATACTAGGCGACGTACTTGATTAAGAAATTCGGAAACTTTTAGGATTTCTCCCGGTTCGGTGGTTTTTATAACGACAGGATATTTGCTGTAACCATCCATTGTGGGACCTACTATCCGCGTTATTGTAGTAATTAAAAATACAAATTGTAATTTTGTGTCTTGGGTTTTGATGAGGGAATACTAACTGTATACCCTTTGTAAGGCAACATCAAATTATTAAAAACATGGATTGGATAGCTACACTAAGAGCGCAACAGGCTGATTTTATTCAAAGACTTAAATCTGGTTGCTTATTGCATTGTCACAAAGAAGGTCTGCATAGTGAATTAACTGTTATTTCTGGAGAAAAGTTAAAGCAGCTAAGAAACTTTTGCTGGGAGATGGTTGGAAAATATAGATCAAATAATCCAAAAAGTTACTTTATTAATAACTTAAAAGGGAAGCTAGGTGAAGAAGCTATTCAATCTCGTTTAGCTAATTTTGTTACTGAGGTAGATTACGAAACACGTTACAGTGGTGATAATAAAATTCATTTTTATTTAACTGATGCTCCACAAATTGGTATCCAAGTAAAAACTCGTTATGGTTGTATTGATAAAGTTGAGTGGCATATAAACTTTGAAGAAGTTGAAAAAATTTCAATTTTAGTTTGTGTGTTAATTCAAGAAGAGGTAAATGAGGCACAGCCTAACTACAATATGATTATGGCAGGATTTCTTCCGACAGATTTGATTAATTTTTCTATTGAGAAAACCTCATATAAAATAGACGAACTCTTATATTTTGGTGGCTTGCATGGCTATTTAAAAGAATTAATATTATCTCTATTTAAAGATTATGTAAATCTTGGCGATAATTGCTACAAACAAGAAAATTATCAAGAAGCAATTGTGAATTATAACTAAGCTTTACAACATAATTATGACTCGCCTGATACTTACTTAATGCGAGGTACTGCATATCTTCACATCCAAGAAAACCAAAAAGCTATCGAAGATTTTACTCAAGCAATCAGAATAAATCCTAACTGTATCTTTGCTTATTCTAATCGAGCTAACGCACGTAGCTTGGCAGGAGATAAATACGGTGCAATTGAAGACTATATACAAATAACTAAAATCAATCCTAGTAATGGGGAAATCTACTACAAAATAGCGATAATCTTTTACCTTCAAAAAGATCAAATAAATGCCATTGATTATTTTAATAAACTTCTGGATTTATATTTAGAAGAATCCACAGAATTATATGTACAAAAAGCAGAAGAGCTTTGTATCAAAGAAAAAAAATGTTTATGCTTAAAAGAAGGAACTTTAATGTCTTTAACGTTAGAAGAGGCCCATTCAGAAGAAGATATTTTAATATTATTAATTAAAGAAGATGGCGAATTTTATTTTCAAGTTGGAGGAGACAAACTGAGTCTTTTACTAGAAGATGATAAAAAAATTAGATACTCAAACGCGATTTGGTTTATTAAGAGAATTCAAGGAATTGTATAAAACTCTTTTAGCAGTTACAGGGTCTACTATATTAGTTTAAATTGCTTTATAGCTATTACACAAGCGACAAGCTAATGAGAAATTATCTTCATCATTTGTACATACATCTTTTGGCTTTGGGAATGATGTGTTCAATTTCTAAAATTCCAAGAACGTACTTTTGTAAACTACGACAGTAACCACATTGCTCACCTGCTTGAGTGCGAATTTTTTCTCTTGGTATTTCTGATATCCAGCCTGAACTCATGCATCTAAAGGTTCCCGCAGGCCTCGTTGAACTGCTTCACGTAATGCTTGAGCTTTAAGTAATAGCTTTTCTTGGTAGACTTGCATTAGAGCTAGGAGTTCAGAATGCTCGGTATTTGCAAGTTTTCCAGCTTGTTGATTGTATAGCAATTCGCTTAACCGTTGGTCTTGTTCTGGTTGCATTTGTAATTCGGTGACGGCAATAACTTCTTCATCAGATAAAGAAGCAATAGAGGGAGTTTCTTTGCTGTCGATTGGTGTAGACTGGGGACTAATGGGGGAGAGGGAAAGTGCTATTGCTTGCGTCAAAATATCACCCACAGCGCGGTTAGTGAGTTGGGCAAAATGTTCGGCTTTTTTGTAGACCTCATCTGGTAAGTTCAAGATAATTTGAGTACTCATAAGATTTTAGACTCTTCTGCTATTGCTGGTGGTACTTTCTTCCACATTAAAGGTATTGAGCATCATTGATAGTACCGTTTCCACTTGCGAGTCGCATCCACGAGTCGTAATTTTCGGGAATGAACTTTCTTTACAATTTGGAAACCCTCATGAAAGCCGGCATATTCAAGACTGAGGTGTTATTTTCACCGACTTACTGAATGTACATAAGATTTACTCGTTTTCATAACATGTAAGGTTTTTGCCGCTTTCTCATCTAATGAAATAAAAAAATTTCTTATGTACATTGGCGGCGATATTCTATGGTGGAAGCAGTAAGTATCCACTACCAACAGCAACTACCATATATATAGCTGTCTTGCAGAGGAGAAGCTCAATGAATGATCGGGAGTTGGAAGTTCTCCTGAATGACTTAGAATCGGATCGGGTGGAACGTAAGGCTTCAATTTCTGATCAAGGAAAGCTTTGTGAAGCAATTTGTGCCTTTGCCAATGACTTACCAAACAACCAAAAACCAGGAGTCTTATTTATTGGTATAAATGATAATGGTAGCTGTGCCAACCTTGCTATCGACGATAAGCTGTTGCTAACGCTTTCAAGTATGCGATCGGATGGGAACATATTGCCTTTTCCCACAATGATTGTCCAAAAGCGTACTATTTGCGGATGTCAACTGGCAGCTGTGATTGTAGAACCATCAGACGCTCCACCCGTGCGCTTTAATGGACGTGTGTGGATTCGTGTTGGTCCCCGCAGAGCAACTGCTACAGTAGAGGAAGAGCGTCGTTTAGCTGAGAAACGAAGGTCAAAGGATTTACCATTCGACCTTCGACCAATAGCATTTGCCAGTTTGGTTGACCTAGATTTAGACCTGTTTCGTAGAGTTTATTTGCCTTCGTCCTTAGCTATTGAAATCCTTGAAGAAAATCAACGCTCGATTGAGCAACAACTTACGGCAATGCGATTTGCGACTCCTGAGCCGTTGCTCAAACCAACTATCTTGGGTATCCTAGTCGTTGGGAATGACGCAAGACAATTCGTTCCCTGCGCCTATATTCAATTTCTTCGCATTGAGGGCAACGAGTTAACAGACCCCATAAAAGATCAAAAAGAAATTGGTGGTCCGCTTCCTGATTTACTTCGGATGTTAGACGAAATTTTGCAAGTCCATATCTCAGTCGCGACAGACATCACTGCACAACCCATAGAGATAAAGCAACCTGATTACCCAATAGTTGCCATACAACAACTAGCTAGGAATGCTGTTATGCACCGGACTTATGAAGGGACAAATGCGGCAGTGCGGATTACCTGGTTTAATGATCGCATTGAAATTCAAAATCCAGGTGGTCCCTTCGGACAAGTGAATCGGCAAAATTTTGGACAACCAGGCATAACAGATTATCGAAATCCTCACCTAGCTGAAGCAATGAAAAATCTTGGCTATGTTCAACGCTTTGGCGTGGGAATTCAACTCGCACGACAGCAACTTCAAAAGAACGGCAACCTGCCTCTGGAGTTCAATGTTGAAGACAGCTATGTGCTAGTCACACTGAAGAGAAGACCATGAGTACTACGATTGTTGCTTTTTTTAACAACAAAGCAGGAGTTGGCCAAACTTCTCTAGTGTATCATTTAGCATGGATGTATAGAGATTTGGGTTTTAGAGTTGTTGTAGCCGATCTCGATCCTCAAGCTAATCTTACAGCCGCATTTATTGACGAAGATCGCCTAGAACAACTTTGGCCAGATGGTCATCATCCAAAAACAGTTTTTGGTTGTGTACAGCCTTTGATCAGAGCTATTGGTGATATTGCCGATCCACACTTAGAATACGTCGAATATCAGCATCAACTATCATTATGGAGTGAAGCATTGGCTCTGTTGGTAGGAGATTTAGCTCTATCCGATTTTGAAGATCAGCTTTCAGAAGTATGGCCTAAATGTATGGATGGTGATGAGCGTGCTTTCCGTGTCATATCCGCTTTTTGGAGAATGATCCAGAAAACAGCACTAGTTCACAAAGCTGACGTGATCTTAATGGATCTGGGACCAGATTTAGGGGTAATTAATCGTGCTGCACTGATTGCTGCGGATTATATTGTGGTTCCACTTTCACCAGACTTGTTTTCTTTGCAAGGCTTACGTAACCTTGGTCCTACCTTACGACGCTGGCGAGAAAACTGGCGAGAACGACTCACTCGAAACCCGGCTGACGATCTGGAGTTACCAAAGGGTTATATGCAACCTGTTGGTTATGTTGTTTTACAACATTCAGTGCGATTGGATCGTCCGGTAAAAGCTTATCATCGTTGGATTGCTCGTATACCGAAAGTTTACCGAGACGATGTGTTAAATCAGCCTGGTGATGACATTATCTCTTTAGAAAACGACCCTCATTGTTTAGCTTTGCTGAAGAACTACCAAAGCTTAATGCCTATGGCTCAAGAAGCTCGCAAGCCTATGTTTCACTTGAAACCTGCCGATGGGGCTATCGGTTCTCAGACTAATGCAGTAAAAAATGTCTATCGTGATTTCGAGAAGTTGGCTTGGGCGATCGCACAACGAACGCAGATCAATAAATCATCCGATCTCCTTGACTCCAAGCACTTTTAAGGTGGGCACCGCCATCATTTTTTCAACTATAATTTTTTCATTAATAAGCGGTGCTTACCCTACTGCTGCATTGAATTGAACATAATTTAAAATTGATGTTAGGATACAAACCTCAATCATCTGATACTAATCCAGAAATTGATAAGTTTCTCATGCAGGCTTTTCGCTTTATGCCTACTTGGAAGAAAGCGCATCTTACCAACGAAGCAACTAAGGGAATTCAACAATGGGCAATTATTGGTATTCGCAATCAAAATCCTAATGCTACTCTAGAAGAAATTTGGTTTCAGTTAGCAGTAAGATGCCTAGGTAAAGATTTAGCAAATCGAGTTCATAAGAATAAGAGCCCGAAAAAAATAATGGATGCAGAATCAATAAGGTTGGTGTTGAGAGTAGCAGAAATTCTTGAGACACTGGCAGTCGGTTACCTAGTTGGTGGTTCTGTAGCCAGTTCAATTTTGGGAGAGCCTCGTGCTACTTTAGATGTTGATATAGTCGCAGATTTGCAACTTTTCCATGTAGTCTTTTTAGTAGAAGCGATGACAGGGGAATTTTATATTGACGAGATGATGGTAACAGAAGCGATTAATCACTGCTCATCTTTTAATGTGATTCATCTTGACACGATGATAAAAGTTGATATTTTTATACTTTCTCAAGAGCCTTTAGCACAGTTAGAAATGCAGCGACGGCAGCAATTGGTAATCACTCAAAATCCCGAACGTTCAGCTTGGTTTGCATCCGCAGAAGATATCATTCTTCAAAAGCTTATTTGGTATCGTTTGGGAAATCAAGTTTCCGATAGGCAATGGCGTGATGTTTTGGGTGTGCTAAAGGTGCAGGCTCAAAAGCTTGATTTTAACTACTTAAAGCACTGGGGTGGAAGATTAAATTTAGTAGATTTAATAGCACAAGCCTTACAAGAAGCTGGGTTAAGTGAGAACCCTGAGGTTTGAACTCCAAACAATTAAATGAAACAGAATCACTCCTTTCCATCGACCACCAATCACATCTAGTGTGGCTTCAACAGAGCAACCATATTGGCAATCGTACTGTCTGTTTCGCATAGTGTACCTCCGACAGGATAATTTTTGATGCTACTCCACAAAAATGTGCGTACTTGTCAGTTTTAGATATAGTCTGCACAATCAAAGTATAGTTTTCAATCACTAAATAATTCGTCATGGATGGTTGCAAGCCGCCGATGATTTTGACATCTGATGAAATAAGCAAGGGGTGTAGAAGTCATGCAACCACAACAGCCGAAACCTACCAACAAGGGAGTACAGTCATGAAAGTCTATGAGATTCACAGTGATAAGCCAGGATTAGATGCTCTTACCCTCACAGAGCGATCACTACCAAAACCCAATGGCGGACAAGTATTAGTACAAATGCAGGCAGCATCTTTGAACTACCGCGATCTACTGGTAACAAAAGGCTCATATGGTGCCAAACAGTTCAAACCAATTATTCCACTGTCTGATGGTGTGGGTGAGGTTGTTGCCGTTGGCGAAGGTGTCAAGCGGGTTCAGGTTGGCGATCGCGTAGCTGGCATTTTCATGCAAAAGTTCATATCAGGTGAATTAACACTAGAGTTGTCTAACTCAGCACTTGGAGGAGCAATTGATGGTGTGTTGGCTTCCTACGTGGTATTTGATGAACAGGGTATTGTCAAAGTACCGGAACATCTCTCTAATGAAGAAGCGGCAACATTACCTTGTGCAGCAGTGACAGCTTGGAATGCCCTCGTCGTCGAAGGACAACTGAAAGCTGGTGATACGGTACTTTTGCAAGGAACGGGTGGCGTCTCACTGTTCGCTTTACAATTTGCCAAAATCTTGGGAGCGCGAGTCATCCTCATTAGTAGCAGCGACGAGAAGTTACAGAAAGCACAACAATTGGGAGTAGATATCGGGATAAACTATAAAGATGTTCCAGATTGGGAAGAAAAAGTTTGGGCATTTACAGACAAAAGAGGTGTAGATCTTGTTGTTGAAGTTGGTGGCGCAGAAACGTTATCCAAATCACTGCGTGCAGTTCGTTATGGAGGTAGAATAGCACTCATTGGTGTTCTCACTGGCACAGCAGGTGATGTTAGCACTGTTTCTATATTGCACAAACATGTACGGGTTCAAGGCATTTATGTTGGATCTCGTGATATGTTTGAGGCGATGAATCGGGCGATCGCTCAACACAAATTGCAACCTGTTGTAGATCGGATTTTTTCTTTCACCGAAGTAAAGTCAGCGCTGACTTATTTAGAAAGTGCAGCACATTTTGGCAAAATTGTCATCAATCGATTTCCAGATTAGATCAAATTGGTCGCCGCAATCACAGCTAGAGGAATGACAATGTTATCAACTTCTTTAGGGCTACATGCTTCAACGAGGGTGGCAACAAATGTTAGCAGTAAAATCCGGCTGAGATTCAATTCGCTGGGCAAGATCAACCACACAAAAAAGATGCTGGCGGCAAAAGCAAAAATAAACATTGACACGCTTCCTTCCACACTTTTGTCACTAAAGATTTTGTACTTCCACCTGCCGTAGCGAAAACCAATTATCGGGGCAACCCCATCACCCCAACCCAAGCTAGCCATTGCCACAATTCCCGGAAAACTTTTATACAATAGCGTGCCGCAAATAGTTGCCACAATCACGAAATAAAGCGGCCCTTTTATGAGTTCGCGTCTGTCACTCGTGCGTGTCATAGTTTTTACTGCTTCGTCGTCTGGATTGGCAAAAAGCCCTTTCTGCACAAGGAGGGCTATCCAGACCACAAAAATCGTCACATTTAAGTACTTTGACCAGTCTAAATCGCTGTAAAGTGGCAAAAAGCCAATCACTGACCCCGCACCAATATGCGTAATTTTACGGCTAATATCCTGGGGTATTCCAAACTTTGTCACACCTAAATTCAGCAGTGCCACAAGCCCAAACACGTAAACAAACGTCAGCGCTGTTACTACCAAATTTCCTTTCAACGGGTCCAAACCTAACAAGGCGAACAACATATACTTAGCACCTTGAACTGCAACACGGCAATCAACTCATCCTGTAAAGTAGGGTAGCCGGAAGTCAGATACTAAGTTCATATCTTGAAAAAAAGTAATAGTTTATGCAGCCTAAAGTTGTTTTTGGAAATGCCAATGTTGATGGTGCAAGCCGGTGGGGTTGGTTCGTCGGTCACTTTATCACCCTCCCTAACCCCCGCTCAACGCCGGATGTGGAAGTCAAATGGACTAATCACAAAGCAGGAGACAAAAGGAAAGAGTGGGCAATGAATGCCGAAGCCACAACTCTCTCCATTCTCATTCGGGGACAATTCCGTCTTCAATTCCCGGATGAGGAAACTCTACTATCTACTGAGGGTGATTACGCGATTTGGTCTCCTGGCGTGCCTCATTGTTGGACTGCTGAATTAGATTCGACTATTTTAACTGTCAGATGGCCATCGAAGCCAGGAGATAGCGTTGCAACAACGGAAGCAAGTTGAGATCCGAGAATGCCACTTCAAATGTCTTCTCCCTTACGAAAGAACTGCTGCAAAATCTCGCTTGGTTTGCGATCCCATGTATCCAAATGGTCGTATATCAGTCCGTCTTGATTGAGTTTGTATGTGGAGGAACCATTGAAAAATACTTTAGCTTTCCAAGGAACACGCAAAATGCCACGCACTGTCCACTTAGCTGTTATTCTGTTTTTGGCTGACTGATGCACTTCATGTAAATCAAAGAAAATTGTTGTAAAAAATAACCGTGCATGAAATCGCAAAGTCCAAAAGATAATGCGATAGTTGATTTTTCCTTTAAACTTGTTAACAGGATCTTGAAAGTAAATATCCCGTGTATAAATGTCGTAAGAAATATCCTTTTCAAAAAGTGTTGGTAGATCCTGTTCAAGAGTCTCAAGATCTCGGTTTATCTGCAATTGATATTCCACGCGATCGCCTCCTATAATAGATTTCCCTAAAATCTCAAAAACTTCTGTAAAATGGAAGATGACAGAACTTGGCAAAAGTTAAAAGTTAAAAGGCACTCATAACGAAAAAGAAAAAACGGTTTCAAGCCCCCAACTCAGCCAGTGGAAAACCAAAAAAAATTTTTAAGGGGACACATAGTGCGCGAAGTCAAGGCGAGGAAGCTTGCGTCCCCAGAGCTTCGCGAGAAAAAAAGGCGTCCGCTTCAAATCCTCTAATTTTAATTATGGGGATTCTCTTTTTAGTTTTTAGTTTTTACTTTAAGGTTGTCGGCGCTTGCATCGGGTTAGTGTTTACATCATCGCCCTACAAGCTTTATTCTGTCAGAGTATCAAGTTTAGCTAGTATTCTTAAGCCTTCTTCTGGGTTGCCAATCGCAGCCATTGCTTTAAATCTTGTACAGGTATCAAATTCGGCTATTGCTATGGTAGAAAGTTCTTCAATCAGCTTATTAACACTTATGCCTTTAGTTTGAGCAAGCTCTTTCAATCTGTTGTGCTTATCCTCTGGTAAACGAATAGTTAAAGTTGCCATTTTCGTTTAACTCCTAATAATTTCTTCGGGTTTTAAGATTGATAAGTTAGGAAATAATAATTCAGCATTTTGGAAATCTTTTACATTGTGAGTGGCAATGATTTGAGCATTGCCTGCAACTGCTAACTCAATTAAGTGATTGTCAGCTTCGTCTTTTAAATTCGGTCGCCATAAATAGTAAATAGAAATCCATTGACTTACGCTCATCAATGATGCCAGTAAAGTAGAAATTTCTTCACTTGTCAAAAGGCATTTGGCGATAATTTCTGTTCGCTGAATGACTGACTCATACTCAGAGAATAAAGCATTTCCCATCAAAGGCTGATATTCACCTTTCAAACAGCGTCGAACGAGTTCTCGACTGGAGCCTTGAGAGCTAATCAGCGCACTAATAAAAACGCTGGTATCAACTACAATTTTAATCGCCATTTCATTATGATAGCGTATATGCTATCATAAGAGTCCCGACCAAAAAACTCAAAAGCGATCATACTTCTGATGATGGGTTTGATGTGGGCGCTCTACTGAAGGCAGCAGCGTTCGCGCAGCGTCAAGTAGAGAAGTGATCGCCTGAACAAGCAGAAGTCCCGATTCTCTCTATCGCTTACGCATTTCACTATTTTGGTTCTGAATTATTGTAATATTTTCCTGATTAAGATCGTTAAGAGTTGGAAAAGAGGCAGATTGAGCATAGGGACCTTTTCTTAAAACTTGCCCCAAGGCGTTATTGTCTTTTCGCAAACCTTCGTAGAAAAAGAAGACTTCGCCGGGAATTCCACAAGTACGGTTGTACTCAATTGCCTGCAACAATTCATCTGAACTGATCCGATAAGAACCAACCTGCATCAAAATTCCCGGTGCTAACTTCAAGAGTGATGCATCTGTAAACTGCTCGTTTACTAGCTTATCAACAATACCTTTGTAGCTTTTGAAGTCACGGCGATAAATTTGTGGGTGAATAATATCTACCAGTCCCCGTTCCAGCCAGGTAGGAGAATCTTGTAAGTATTCCTTATATCCCCAATCATAGATACTGGGAGCCATTGATACGATCGCATTGGGATTAACAGCTTTCAGTTCTTGGTACAGACGCGCTAAAAAGTCAGTGAGAATATCAGCACGCCACTGTAGCCACTGCCGATCTTTAGGGTTTTGTGGGGGATTTTTACCATACTGCTGGCGGTAATACTCCACAGTAACTTGGTCGTAACCACCTTCGCAAGGAAAAGCTGGCAAACGGTCATCTCCTTGAATGCCATCTACGTCGTACTTTTTGAGAACTTCTAGCATTAAGTTTAACAGGAAATCTTGAACTTCGGTGTTAAGAGCGTTCAGCCACTCAAAGCCGTTTTTCTTCAGCAAATTGCCGTTGCGATCGCTTGCTGCCCATTCAGGTTTTTTCGCTACAAGTAGTCCACCATTCAAATTGTAAGAACTCGCAAATCCATATTCAAACCAGGGAATAACCTTGAGTCCGAAGCGCCGCGCTTCTATCACAACTTCCGCTAAAGGATCGCGTCCAACAAATTGTGGGTTTATTTCGACACCAAAGGTCTGCCGCATCACTTGACTCGGGTATAATGTTGCTGCCCGATTCCAAACAACAGGAAAGACGACATTAAATCCTGTCTCGGCAAGGAATTCCATCGCTTCCGCAATGCTTTGCTGGGAATGGAGAACTTGACTATCAGTGGTAGTCAGCCAGATACCGCGTATTCCTATTCTGGTCATTTACTTAATATAGCAATCTTAAATAGGTCGTAAACAATTTTATATTTTGTATGGTGGGCAATGAATCCAGCCCTATAGGCGCTTTTATTGTCGGTAGTTTTGAGTAGATTTTACCCTGGTAGCTTGAAGACATACATCTTCCGCAGGAAGCGAAATCATGAATGATGAATTATCAAAAAGGGGCGACTTGCATTCTGATTGCACGCTTAATGCAGATTCTTTACGTAGCTTGAGGAGTACTAAGTATGTCTGTACTAGAAGGGACTTGGAAGCACGAATATGTGACTACCAATGGGATTAGACTGCATTACGTGACTCAAGGTGAAGGGCCCTTGATGATCTTACTGCATGGATTTCCTGAGTTTTGGTACTCTTGGCGATACCAAATACCGGAATTCGCTCGAGATTTTAAAGTCATTGCTCTTGACTTACGTGGCTACAACAATAGTGATAAGCCAGAAGCACAATCAGCTTATGTGATGGATGAGTTTGTTCAAGACATCAGGGGAGTCATTCAGAGATTAGGATACAGCAAATGTGTTTTAGTGGGACATGACTGGGGAGGCGCTATTGCTTGGAATTTCGCTTACGCCTATCCAGAACTAGTAGAGCGATTAATTGTACTCAACTTGCCTCATCCTGCCAAATTTTCCCAAGGATTACAGACTCCCCAACAGTTACTGCGTAGCTATTATATATTCTTATTTCAAATTCCTTGGCTACCGGAATTCCTTTTGCAATCGTCAGATTATCAATTTATTGAAACGGCTTTTAAAGGTATGGCGGTTGACAAAACGACTTTCACCAAAGCGGATCTTGACGCTTACAAAGATGCTGCTGCCAAACGCGGTGCGTTAACAGCTATGTTGAACTATTATCGCAACATTTTTCAGCAAAAAATCATCAATAAAAAGTGGAGTGTTCTGGAAGTCCCAACTTTGATGATTTGGGGAGAAGAGGACACCGCCCTAGGTAAGGAACTTACCTATGGTACAGAAGCGTACGTAAGAAACTTTCAAATTAAGTATATTCCCAACTGTAGTCATTGGGTGCAGCAGGAAAAGCCACAGCTAGTCAATCAGTACATGCGCGAGTTTTTGGATCTTAACTCAGTAACAGCATAAATCGTAGAGGGGTAAGTACGTTGGCGTAAATAAACACAACTTCACATTGAGGCAAAGTCTACCGCACATCCAATTCGCCTGTACGAGTACTTTGCTTTGTTTATGGAAACTAAAGTTAGTTGTTCTTCAGTTTCTGAGCATGTCAATATTTGTTTACATATTTAGGTTTTTTTGCGCCAACCTACTTATCCCTATTCTTCTAGATGTCTGAAATATAACTAATGGTAGTTGCGCTGGCGTTATGTACTCAGCCATAATGTATAGCATCACAACTTTATAGTGATTTGTATCACAGTATACGTATATGATGAATCAATACTCTTGAGTGAATTTAATGACATAATGAAGTTGTGAGGAAATGAACGGAAGCCATTTGAAGGCAAAGGGAGAAAATTTATGTATCGTAAGCTTGTGGCTACTATAGCCTTATTAGCTCCCCTATTTTTTGTGAATGCAGTTAAAGCTGAGAATCCGCAGCAGCTCAAACAGTTGCTCTCTAGTGGTGAATGTGTCAAGTGTAATTTAGCAAAAGCAGATCTTCACGGTGCTCATTTACTGGGTGCAGATTTGAGAGGCGCTAATCTGCAAGGAGCCAATCTTAAAGGCGCGAATATTGAAGGTGCAGATTTAACAGGCGCTAACTTGACAGGCGCTAACTTAACCTCAGCTTTTGCTACAAACGTTAATTTTAAGCAGGCAAATCTCAATAAAGTAAATTTCACGAAAGCTACAATCCACGATTCTAACGTGTATGGGGCATCGATGAATGACCTCAATATTAGTAATGCCAGTATAAACAATACCGCGATCGGTGTTGGTGGTGAAGGTTCACCACTGGACATTCCCGATTGGCCATAAGTTGAAAAGCAAAGAAGTAGCGTAAACAGACAAAGATGTTCTCCCATACCTTGAGGCATAGCTCAAGAAATGGGAGTTTTTTTTATGAACCATTCATTGTAGTACGTTATTACAAAAATGAACAACTCACTTTGATTTCCAATTTTTAATTACAAGGGTTGTTGAAAGTAGTAACGTAATTAATGAAGCAGAACGGTACTATTGTGTTGATTGAAATTTCTAGCTTAAGATAGCCTAAATTTCGGGTAAAATCGGCATTTAGACTTGTATAAATGAGAGGTGGACTAATTTTTGCCTAATTCAGGCTAATATGAGCGCGATTAATGACAATGTAAGCATTGTGGATTTGAAGCCTACCCAGGATTTAAATTTACTAAAAAAAGCTTATCTTCATTCATTCTGCGGCGTCTGCCTGCTACAGAATGCTACTGATAGTCTACCTTGTAGTTGATGAAGTCGCCGTTTAGATTCGATTATGGTTGTAGGCAGCGATTAGTCCTTTTGGGTGCCAAACTCATTTATCTTGATACACCCGTATATTGCCTAATCAACAGCCTTTTGGTTGTAACTGTCCGGATTAGAATAACTCTATTGTGAAAAAGAAGGAAGCGGAAATGCAAGAACCGGAATACGTAGAAACCAAGTCTTCAGAGACAAAAATGCCAGAAATAAACAACCAAACAGGAACCCTAACTAAACTCCAACCAGCCGTGCAATCTCAAGAGCAATGGCTAAAATATGGAGAACAGGTATCTAGCTTTTTAGAGGTACTGCCTGAGTATCTAGGAAGCTTTTTTAACAGATACAAACAGCCGTTAGTTACTCTTGGTTTGATTGGAACGGCGATTATCACGACTAAGGTAGTCTTGGCAATATTGGATGCTATAAATGATATTCCTTTAGTAGCACCTACCTTTGAGTTGATTGGTATTGGATACTCTGCTTGGTTTGTTTACCGCTATTTACTTAAAGCCTCAAGTCGGGAAGAGTTAACTGATGAATTAGCATCGCTGAAAACACAAGTCGTCGGCGGCCAAACTCCTGAGGTTTAAGGTTAAACCAATGTATTGATGACAATGCAGGAATTTTAGATTTTGGATTGCCCCACAAATAAATTAGGAGGCTTGGAATCATGAAATTATTTGATTTAATCTCCATAAATCAATTTGGGGGCAACCGTCGAGTTTTTTTAGATATGGGAGTTTAGATTTTTCGTTAAACCGTATATCCCATATCTAAAATTAAAAATTCGTACACTTAGAAGACAATTTTCATTCTTGTCTTAAAGTCGTCAAGCTTGAATCTAAAAACCTTGATCACTTTTAGTCTAATTTAACGCGATTCTTTCACAATATAATCAGATTGGATTGGTTGTAATCGTCCCATTCGTACTAAAGATTGATAAATCATTGCCGCTACCTCAGCACGGGTAGCTTCTCTATTAGGGGCTAGAGCTTTAGGATCTGGGTAGTTGACAACAAGACCATTTTCTGTAGCAATTGATACTCTATCTGTAGCATAATCAGGAATTTCCTTAGCATCTTGATAGGTGCTTAAAAGTCGATCTTGGGATGACGTTCCTTTTAGATTAAAACCACTGACAAGAGCAACTAAAACTTGTACTCGTGGAATCCTTTGATAAGGTTGGAAGTTTTTGTCAGGATAGCCTTTTAAGAAGCCAGTATTAATAGATTGGTTAATCGATTGAGTCGCCCAGAAATTTTCAGGGATATCTTTAAACGCGATCGCATTATTACCAATCTCTTTATTATCAAAAGCTTTTTGTAGTATGGCAGCAAATTCTGCACGGCTGACAGGCTGATTTGGTCTAAAAGTATGATCTGGAAAGCCTGTAATGATGCCACGGGAAGAAAGAGTGTCAATAAACCCTCGTCCCCAAAAGTCAGATGGGACATCCACAAATGCAAGTGGCGGGGGAATTATAGGCAGTTTTTCCCCTGACTTTAACGGGCGATCGCCCAATGGATTCATACTAGAGGAGGGGGGTATCAAAGGCACGGGTACAGGTACTGCTGACCTTGGAGCGACAAAAGGCAGTGTGGGCAAAGGAGGTGTATAATCTGGTACATATGGAGTTGCAGTAGGTTCTACATCCAAAGCTTGTGGAACTGCTTGTTGATTAGGGGATGGCGAAACTGGGGAAGTTGGGACTGGTAATACTGAGGAAGATGGAGAAACTGAGGTACTCGGAACAGAAGGTGAGAGGAGTGTGTCTAAGTTCCAACCTGAATTTTTGTGGAGGAATGACCAAAATAAAATTCCCCCGATGGTGGCAAAGGCAATCAAAATACCAATAAATTCATCAAACCCGAGGACATTGGTTTGAGATGAGTTGGGATCTTCGGAAGGAGGCATATTTGGATTTGAGTTTGTGGGTCAAATTTTCTATTCATAGACTAATACGAAGCGAGACATATTTGAATTTTTCTAACATGCTAGTAGATAAAACGTTTTATAACACTCGCAGCATACTGGGAATACTATCTATTGCTTTTAGAGCCTGAATTTCTGCCAAAGCCTGACGAAAATCACCTTCTCTAACATCATGGGTAACAACAACAATTTCTGCCCGATCTCCTTGAAAACCAGTTTGGACAACTGACTCTAAACTCACTCCATGATTACCAAAGTAAGTCCCCAATTGACCAATCACTCCAGGTTCGTCTTTGGTCAGGAAACGGGTGTAAAATCGCGTCACGAGTTCTGCTATTGGTGTAATTTGGCAGTAGTCTTGATGTCCGCAAACCAACAGTTGGTTTGGAAAAGCGATTTTGGACTGATGTATTTCTTGGCTATTCGCTTCCTCAGTTTTTAGAGTAGCGACTAAGTTTAAAATATCTGATGATACCGCACTGGCGGTTGCGCCGGCCCCAGCCCCTGGACCAAAAAACATAACTTGCCCAAGAGGTTCACCTTCAACAAGAATGGCATTATTCACACCGTTAATGCTGGCTAAGGGATGAGTTCGAGGGACTAAGGTAGGATGCACTCGAACTGAGAGGGGGGGAGGCGAAGTCATAGTTTCCCAACGCCAGATGCCTGCTTTGGGAAACCCGTCTCCAGCACTGGCTCCTGTTGAGGCCACGAGCGTGGGAGAATCCATTCTTTTGGCAATGCCAAGTAATTTGATGATGAATCCTAACTTCTTGGCGTAGGCAATATCCGTCCTACTGACTTGCCGAATTCCCTCACAATAAACTTGTTGCAGGTTGATACGTCCACCAAAAGCTAATGATGCCAAAATAGAAATCTTATCTGCTGCGTCCAAACCGTCTACATCAGCACCTGCGTCTGCCTCAGCATAACCCAACCTTTGAGCATCAGACAAAACATCATTAAAGCTGCTTCCTTCGGTTTGCATCCGCGAAAGGATGTAATTGGTTGTCCCGTTAACAATCCCAAGCACGGTATGAATCCGATTAACACTTAAAGACTGCTTTAGAGCTTGAATGATGGGAATACCACCACAAACAGCAGCTTCTAGCATCACATAAACGCCCCTCTGATTGGCAAGAGTGAAAATTTCATCCCCGAAGCGAGAGATCGCGGCTTTATTAGCAGTGACAACGTGTTTGCCAGCACGTATTGCTTTTAACATTAGCGATCGCGCTGGTTCCAATCCTCCTATGACTTCGACTACAATATCTACCGCTGGATCAGTGACAATCGCATCTAAATCTGTTGTTAAAGTTTCTGCTGGTAAGTTGACAGTGCGCGATTTGGAGAGCGATCGCACTCCAACACGATAAATTTCGATTTCCTGTAACAATGGGTGACGTCCAGCTGCATCTAGTAGTAACTGCACTGTACCCGTCCCTACCGTACCTAATCCCAGTATTCCCAGCTTAACACCCACAAGTTTACCTATTTTGGATTATCTTGCTCTATTGACAAAATACGTTTTTAGGGGTGTATGAACATACACCCCTAACAAAGGTTACCAAATATTATGCATTTAGAAATTTTAGATTCTAGATCTTAGATTTTGAACAGTTAATCCAAAATCTAAAATCTGTGCATGAAATTAGTAGGTTTCAACATGCCAGCGACCAGCTTTTCTAATTTCCTTCTGGTAATCAGTCCAGTTTACACCTTCTTTACTAGCTGCTGCTGACAGTGCAGCATCAATGCCTTCTTCCATGCCGCGCAAACCGCAAATGTAAGTGTGGGTTTTTTCCTCTTTAATTAACTTCCACAGTTCGTCTGCATGTTCTGCCACACGATCTTGAATGTACATTCTTCCGCCTTGGGAATTTTTCTGTTCGCGGCTGATGGCGTATGTGAGGCGGAAGTTATCGGGATACTGCTGTTGCATTTGTTCCAATTCTTCTTTGTAGAGGATATTGGCAGTTGTGGGAATACCAAATATCAACCATGCAAATCCTTTAAACTCATATTCTGGATTAGCGGCTTTTTCTGCGTCCTTAAACATCCGCCACAGATAAGCCCGCATCGGAGCTATTCCTGTTCCTGTCCCCATCATGATCACTTTGGTATCAGTGTCAGCAGGGAGTAACATTTCTTTACCTACTGGACCTGTGATTTTCACCTCATCGCCCGGTTTTAAAAAGCAGAGGTGCGTAGAGCAAACACCATACACTGTTTCATTGGTTTCAGGATGCTTGTACTCTAGTTGGCGAACACAAAGTGATACTGTCTTGTCATCTACGTCATCACCATGACGAGTTGAGGCGATCGAGTACAATCTGAGTTTCTCAGGCTTGCCGTTCTTGTCCAATCCAGGTGGGACAATACCAATACTTTGACCTTCTAGATACCGCAAATCCCCTTGAGAAATGTCGAATTTGAGGTGCTGAACTATACCAATTCCGCCTTCAGAGACTAATGTTTCATTTGATATACATTTACCGATAAAAGGAGCATTTGGACGGTAAATGTTTACAGGAACATCAGCGTGAGCGTCTTTTTTAGCTTTCGCTTGAGTCATTTTGTTGCCTTCTTTGTCCTTTTTTTTAGGCTGTTGCTCAGTTTCAGGCGTGGCTTTACCATTCCCTTGACGAAGAGCAGTCTCCTCAGGCGTGGCTTTGCTAGTGGCTTCGCTGTTAGCACTCTCTTCATAGGCTTGTCCATTGAGTTGCTCTAGAACACTCAAAGATTGGATACTAACAATTTTGCCGCCCAGGCGAGTTATCCGTCGCATTTCCTGATTCATGCGGTTGTAAGGTACCTTGAGGAACACACTGCCACTTTGACGAATTGGGTAGTTCGTTTGATCGGTTTCTTCATTCTGACGCAGACCCACCACTTCGTAGACGAAGACGCGGCTACCTGATTCTGTGTTGACAGCACCTTCAACAGCACCTTGAATGTACATTGCTTCTACCACTCCGATGTTTACTTAACCTTATTCTCAACTAAACTCTTCGCACCATATGCCAGCTTTATTTTACCGGATTTTGGATTGACAAAGTTGGCTCTTGAGGAACCGCATTCCCTTGTCAATACTCTGCTACGTACACTCGCCAAAGACCTATAGGCATTACAAAGCACACACCTGTTCAGTTTCTAAAGTACAAGATAAGTTCTTTGGGAAATGTTAATAGTGAATCAATTTAATGTTTTTTTCGGAAACTACAACTCTCTTAAGAGGGATCTAGCTTGAGGTATTTGATGATTTTTGTGCCGTTATGTGCGTCTCTACAAGTATAATATAGCAATCCGTGGAGGAGAGTGGGAAATGTTCCCTTGAAATAATTAGTGGGTAGTTGAGAGAAAAATCTTGAAATGTACAAAAAATGAATATAAAAACACAATATTCTTGCTAACTGCAAGCCTTGTATGGAGTAACAGATTCTGTTAAAATTAAAGATAACATTAGGATTAAATACCTAGCAGCAAAGAATTTAGACTAGTTAGACGGGTCACGGCATTGTGGTCTAGCCGTCTAGTCTGTCATAGGGTTGCTGAATGGCACAGCGGAGTGCGCTCCTGGCAACAAAATTGCACTGTGAAAAATTATTGATTGACTCATCTTTATTATCGAAGGAGATTTATGACGAATAAGCCAGAACGCGTGGTTTTGATAGGAGTAGCCGGAGACTCCGGGTGTGGTAAATCAACGTTTTTACGTCGCCTACAAGATTTATTTGGCGAAGAGTTCATGACAGTTATCTGTTTGGATGACTATCATTCCTTAGACCGCAAGCAGCGCAAGGAGACAGGGATAACTGCACTAGATCCGAGGGCAAATAATTTTGACTTAATGTACGAGCAAATTAAAGCCCTCAAAAGCGGTGAAACGATTCAAAAGCCAATTTACAACCATGAAACGGGCCTGCTCGATCCGCCCGAGAGAATTGTGCCGAATCACATTATAGTCGTTGAGGGTCTACATCCTTTATATGATGAGCGAGTGCGAGATCTTATTGACTTCAGCGTCTACTTCGACATTAGCGATGAAGTTAAAGTCGCTTGGAAAGTTCAGCGAGATATGGCAGAACGGGGTCATCGCTATGAAGATGTGATGGCGGCAATCAACTCCCGCAAACCAGATTTTACAAAGTATATTGAACCGCAAAGAGAATTTGCTGATGTCGTTCTCCAAGTATTGCCCACCAACTTAATCAAAGATGATAAGGAACGCAAAGTACTGCGGGTACGCATGCTGCAACGGGAAGGCAAAGAAGGCTTTGAACCAATTTATCTTTTTGATGAAGGTTCAACAATTCAGTGGACTCCTTGTGGACGCAAATTAACATGTTCATACCCAGGTATGCAAATGTACTATGGGTCTGACGTTTACTACGGTCGCTACGTCTCGGTATTAGAGATAGACGGTCAATTTGATAACTTGGATGAAGTGATTTACATTGAAACTCACCTCAGTAAAACATCCACCAAATACCAAGGTGAGATGACTCACTTGTTGCTTCAGCACCGTGAGTATCCAGGTTCCAATAATGGAACTGGATTGTTCCAAGTACTGACAGGTCTAAAAATGCGTACTGCTTATGAGCAGTTAACAACTCAGGACGCAAAGCGAGCATTTCAGAAGGTGTAAAACAGCAGTGTATGTCAGGTTTTTGGGGACACATGATGTGGCCCCTGTTTTTTTGAAGGGTAATGAGGAGTAGGAATTTCCACTCCCTATCCCCTAATATCTGTCGATGATGTAAACTGTAGTGTCTTAAAATGTCCCTTCGCCCTTTGTGCTTGATGGCAAAGAACTCATAAAACAGGATAACTCTTACAGGTCAGCAGGCGATTTAAACGTGTAATACTATAGCAGTTTTTCGCTAAATGCCTAGAGCAGCTTAGTATAACTTTGTATTTATTTTGAAGAGATTGAGTAGAAATTAATTATTTTCATAAAGTTCGCCCAATTATATCTATCCAATTGTGGAAATATTGTTATGATTGCACATTAAAGTAAGTGAATTAAATTTTTACATTTATTCACTTAAATAACCTTCAACAGGAGGAATTGCATTTGTCACGTCGCTATCTATTTAGCTCAGAGTCTGTAACCGAAGGACATCCCGATAAAATCTGCGATCAGATTTCTGATACTATCGTTGATACCTTACTTACACAAGACCCTAGTAGCCGCATTGCTGCCGAAGTGGTGGTCAACACTGGCTTAGTGTTAATCACTGGTGAAATTACCAGCAAAGCCATTGTAAATTATGTCAATCTCGCTCGCCAGAAAATTGCCGAGATTGGCTATACCGATGGTGAAAACGGGTTTTGTGCCAGCAGTTGCTCGGTAATTGTTGCTTTAGATGAACAATCGCCTGATATCGCTCAAGGTGTTAACAGCGCCCAAGAAATTCGCGAGCAGGACAGCGAGCAAATATTCGATAAAATTGGTGCTGGCGATCAAGGTATCATGTTCGGTTTTGCTTGTAATGAAACACCAGAACTGATGCCATTACCTATGTCGCTTGCTCACCGAATTGCTCGCCGACTAGCAGCAGTCCGCAAAACAGGTCAGTTACCATACCTGCGCCCGGATGGCAAAACTCAAGTTACCATCGCTTATGAAGATGGCCGACCTGTAGGGATTGATACAATTCTGATTTCCACACAGCACACAGCGACTATTGGGGAAATCACTGATGAAGCGGCAGTACAGGCAAAGATTAAAAAAGATCTTTGGTCAATTGTTGTCGAACCAGTGTTTGTAGACCTTGATATTCATCCAAATGAGCAAACACGCTTTTTGGTCAACCCCACTGGCAAGTTTGTCATTGGTGGTCCTCAGGGAGATTCTGGTTTGACCGGTCGCAAAATCATTGTTGATACCTACGGTGGTTACTCGCGTCATGGCGGTGGTGCTTTTTCTGGCAAAGATCCCACCAAAGTAGACCGCAGCGCTGCTTATGTCTGTCGCTATGTAGCAAAAAATATTGTCGCTGCAGGTTTGGCAGAAAAATGCGAAGTCCAGCTAAGTTATGCCATTGGAGTAGCGCGACCAGTGAGCATCATGGTGGAAACTTTTGGCACCGGTAAAGTCGATGACCAAACCTTGCTGGATTTAGTGCAAGAGCATTTTGAACTACGTCCGGCAGGAATTATCCACACTTTCAAGTTACGCCATCTACCAAGTGAAAGAGGCGGACGTTTTTATCAGGACGTCGCGGCTTACGGTCACTTTGGTCGAGATGATTTAGACTTGCCTTGGGAGCAAACCGATAAGGCCGAATTGTTGAAGCAAGCTTTACATAAGCCACTCTCAACTGTGAAAGTCTAACTTTTCCAACTCCCGTCATCTGGCGGGAGTCAGCAATATTCATAACTATTAATTATATACTAATCTGGGCAGGATTTCTCAACAAAAATATGACTGGCTCTGCTCGCTAACTGTAGTTTTTTGAAATGACTGTTAGGATTAAGCTATAAATTCAACTGATGTAGAGGAAGATAATATGCAAAGGAAAATTCATCAATTCTTTATAAAGATTGATGAATCTTGATAGCCTGATTAAAAACTTTGTCAATTCATTACGCCTCATACTCCCTAAAAACGACAGTCGAGGGAACAGAAAAATATTCTGACTCCTAAGTTCTGAAATGATTGCCAAGAGTTGATAAACGCTTTTCTATCCAACGTGAAACTATTGCAGTATAGCCATTTCGAGTTAAACTGGGAAAAGTGGCTCAAAAGTATTTGTTAATAATACTAAAAACTGTTAAACATTAGTATAACTAAATCTAGTAACCAGACTAAGAGGAGCAATTTTTATAAGCATTTAGCCTTTAGCCATTAGCCTACAGAACTTGTAAGAAACAGGTTTAAGGAGCGAAGGTTAATACAATTTAGTTTATAGCTACTGATTACTGAAGCGCTGAATGCTGACAATTTTTAAGAGAGGGCAAGGAGATTTGAGGAATGCAAACTCAAAAGCAAAACGGTATTGACAGTCATTCAAAAAGTCAACAAATGTCAGCCGACCAGCTCTCGACAGACGAGGAACTCCCAACCATAGAATTTCCCTCTCGAGGGAAACTAAAAGCTAGTTCCTGGCACATTCATCAAAAAATAGGCTACGGATACTTTCTGGCAATTGGGATTGGCTTTTTCGGTTCACTCACTGGACTAATCATTGCTAACTATTACAGGGCAATAGAATTACGAGAATTAAATCATTCGCTTTTCCAAGTAAAAATGTTGAATGATTACAAGGATGCATTAGTAGGAGTGCAATTGTACAGTTCAAACTTGACAACGGCAATAGAAAATCCAGAACGGCTAACTAGTAAAAAAGCAGAATTTCTCAAGAATATTGATAAAGCTCATAAAACGGAGCGTAAAATTTCAGATTTTTTAGCTCAAAAGCCAAAAAAGTTAGCAGCAACTGAAGCAACATTACATGCTTTAGTGCATGATTCCTCAAATAGTTTAAAATTTTATAATCAGCAAATTGATTCAATATTACAGGAAATTGATAACAAGCAACTGCAGCCAAGGCAAATTTCCTTAATCCGAAACCAGTTGTTGATAATTATGCGAGGTCAAACAGCGTTAGAACTAGAGAAGCTGTCTGAGAGATTGACAAACATTCTGCAAAGTGCTGAACAGCAAGAGCAGGAAATAGCAAAACGTGTGGATAGCTCAAAAGGATATGAGCGGTTGATCGTGATCGCGAGTATGTTACTGTCGGTAGCGATCGCTGCAATAGTAGCATGGCGTACTTCAAGGGCGATCGCAGAGCCAGTGATTACTGTCACTCAAGTTGCTGAACAGGTGGCAAGGAAATCTAATTTTGATTTGCGAGCTCCTATCACCACTGAAGATGAAATTGGATTATTAGCTAAATCTCTCAATCGTCTAATCGAGCAAGTCTCTAAACACACTAAAGAACTAGAACAAGCTAAAGAATTAGCAGAAGATGCTAGCAAAGCAAAAAGCCAGTTTCTGGCGAATATTAGCCATGAGTTACGCACACCATTGAACGCCATTATTGGCTTAAGCCAACTCCTGGAAGATGATGCATCGGATCTGGGTTTAGCCGCAGATTTTATCATAGATCTCGAATCGATTAACTCTTCTGGTAAGCATCTACTGACATTAATTAACAACATCCTTGACTTGTCAAAAATAGAAGCAGGGAAAATGAATTTTTATCCCGAGCCATTTGAGCTAACCACACTCATTAATAATGTCATTACGACAGTCAAACCTTTAGTAGAGAAAAATGGTAATGTTTTGGAAATCTGTTGCGACCAAGAACTTGGCATTATGCACACCGATCAGACAAAACTAAAACAGGTACTCTACAACCTGCTCAGTAACGCTGCTAAGTTTACCACAAACGGCAAGGTGCGTCTCTCTGTTAAGAGAGAACTTATTGACTTAGGAGAGAATTCTCCTAAGTTAATTGTTACTTTCACCGTCACAGATACAGGTATTGGTGTGTCTCATTATCAACAGCAGCAGCTCTTTCAACCCTTCACCCAAGGAGATGCTTCAACGACGAAAAAGTATGGTGGTACAGGACTGGGATTGGCAATTAGCCGTCACTTTTGCCAGATGATGGGTGGTGACATTTTTCTCGAGAGTGAACTAGGAGTTGGATCTACTTTCACCCTCCGCCTTCCACTTACTGTTAAGGAATAAGTCAGTAGGTCAGCATAAATAAATATAACTTTACATGAAAGTGTGGGTTTAATCGATATCACTTGAAGCAGCGACGAACAATATTGTCCAACTCACCTAGACAGCATCAAAACATTTCTTTACAATGCACCACAAATCCTGACCGAGTTTGGAGAAGAGAAAATCCAAAATTATTCCCAAACTATTTGCAAATTCAAGATGAAACCTGGTAAGACATCTTCTCCTGATAACTCTGTTGGGGATTCTAGGACTTCTACATCTTTTCCTTGGCGATAGACTTCGACTCGACGATTTTTTCTATCGATTAACCAGCCGAGTTTAACTTGGTTGTCTATATATTCTTTCATTTTGTCCTGTGCCTCTTTTAAAGTATCACTAGGAGACATTAGCTCCAAGATAAAATCGGGAGCAATTGGGGGAAATTTTTCTTGTTGCTCCAGCGTGAGCATATCCCGTCTTTCTTGCTTTATCCAAGAAATATCGGGAGAACGGTTTGCACCATTAGTAAGTTTGAAACAGGTAGAAGAATCAAAACAGACGCCTAATTTTGTTTGACGATTCCAAATCACAAAATCAGCCCATATTTCAATATTTCTTTTCCCTGTTGCTCCTCCAGTAGGTGACATAATAATTAATTCTTCCTTGGCGTTGCGCTCAAATTTCATTTCAGGGTTATTCCGACAAAGTTGATAAAATTGGTCGTCGGTTAGTTTAATGATAGAGTTGAGATTAATCGTAAAGGCTGTCATAGTAATTTTAAACTTAGAATTTCATTGACTTATACACCAAACATTTTGGTGAGCAGGAGGGTAAAATTAAAGTTAAGTCGCTCTTTGTCATCATTTGTCAGTGCCGCTCAGTCTCAATCCTACCGACTCCTCACTTCCATGACAACAACCATTGACTTCCTCAGTCACCTCAACCCCAGTCAACGTCGTGCCGTTGAGCATTTCTGCGGTCCCTTACTCGTGGTTGCTGGTGCGGGTTCCGGCAAAACACGTGCACTGACTTATCGCATTGCTAACCTGATTGTGCAACATCGAGTTGCTCCTGAAAATATCCTGGCGGTAACATTCACTAACAAAGCCGCAAGGGAGATGAAAGAGCGTATTCAAAAGCTCTTTGTCGAACAATGGGCAATGAGAGAGTATGGTGAGCGTTTCGATTTATTACCAGAATACGAACAAACAAAACTGCAGTCACGAGTTTGGAAGAACGTTATCAAAGACATGTGGTGCGGTACTTTCCACAGTTTGTTATCTCGCATTCTCCGCTTTGATATAGATAAATACCAAGACGAAAAAGGACGGCGGTGGAATCGGAATTTTTCCATTTTTGATGAATCCGATGCTCAAAGTCTGATCAAAGAAATTGTCACTAAACAGCTACAGCTAGATGAGAAGAAGTTTGAACCTCGTTCTGTTCGCTATGCCATCAGTAATGCTAAAAACCAAGGTTTATCACCGAGAGAGTTTGAGACAGAACAACCGAACTATCGTGGACGGGTGATAGCAGAAGTTTACAATCACTATCAAAATAGACTGGCAGAAAACAACGCTCTTGATTTTGATGATTTGATCCTCGTTCCTGTCAAACTGTTTCAACAGAATGAGCAAGTATTGAGTTACTGGTACAATAAGTTTCGCCACATCCTTGTTGATGAATATCAGGATACTAACCGGACTCAGTACGATCTGATTAGTCTATTATCAACAAATGGTGAAAAGAGAAAAGACGAATGGAACTGGCGAGATCGCTCGGTTTTTGTAGTGGGGGATGCAGATCAATCCATATATTCATTTAGGATGGCTGATTTCACCATTTTGTTGAACTTTCAGCAAGAGTTTGGTGATGGGTTGCCAGATGAGGACACTCGTTCAATGGTGAAGTTAGAAGAAAATTATCGCTCTTGCGAAAACATTCTGCAAGCAGCAAACCACCTGATTGAGAATAACACTCAACGGATTGATAAAGTCCTCAAGCCAACACGCGGTGCAGGTGAAGAGATTTATTCTCATAAAGCAGATGATGAAATTGCAGAAGCAGAATTTGTGATCAATCAAATTCGCAGTTTGGAAAATCAGCATCCAGAGTTGAATTGGGGAAGTTTTGCCGTACTTTATCGCACCAATGCCCAATCTCGCCCCATAGAAGACTCTTTGGTACGCGCAGGAATTCCCTATACAGTTGTGGGCGGATTGAAGTTTTATGATCGCAAAGAAATTAAAGATGTCCTAGGTTATTTGAGAGCGATCGCCAACCCGGCAGATTCAGTCAGTTTGTTGCGAGTCATCAACACTCCCCGACGCGGAATCGGTAAAGCGACGATTGATGCTTTGGTGAACGCCGCCCAGCAATTAGGCACTCCCTTGTGGGAAATACTTAGTGATGAGACATCAGTGAATACATTAGGCGGACGTTCAGCTAAATCTGTTAATGCCTTTGCCCAGATGATCAGTCGCTGTCAAGAACAACTTAGTACAGTTCCCGTTTCCGAAATTGTCCAAGGAGTGTTGGAACACTCTGGTTATATTCAAGATTTGCAAAATCAGGGTACGGACGAAGCTGATAATCGGGTAAAAAACGTCCAAGAACTTTACAACGCGGTGCTGCAATTTGAAGAAGACAACGAAGACGTAACCCTACAAGCTTTCCTTGCCAGCACTGCCCTCAGTTCCGATTTGGATAACTTGAAAGAAGGACAAACAGCAGTTTCGCTGTTGACATTACATGCTTCTAAAGGGTTGGAATTTCCCGTTGTCTTTTTAGTAGGAATGGAACAAGGACTTTTTCCCAACTACCGTTCTATCAGCGATCCAAC
Source organism: uncultured Scytonema sp. (assembly GCA_937873135.1). Taxonomy (GTDB): domain Bacteria; phylum Cyanobacteriota; class Cyanobacteriia; order Cyanobacteriales; family Nostocaceae; genus Rhizonema. Next base: position 73,824 of record CALMVQ010000232.1, read on the forward strand.
TGCATTGGAGGAAGAACGCCGTCTGTGTTATGTAGGTATTACTCGCGCCCAAGAACGCTTGTACTTAACCCATGCTTACGAACGCCGCCTTTATGGTTCCCGCGAACGTGCTTTGCGATCGCAGTTTCTCGACGAGTTACCTGATGAATTAGTCGCAACTCAAAGCATAGGGCGTCGAGTGACTGTCAAAGCAGCTTCTGTGAGAAGTGGCAAGCCAAGTCAGGCTGAGGATTGGCAATTAGGCGATCAAGTCCTACACAAAATCTTTGGCGTCGGTGAAATTACTCATATTTTTGGCTCTGGCAACAAAGTGTCTGTGGCAGTTAAATTCGACAGTCTCGGGCAAAAAATCATCGATCCCAGAATTGCCCAGTTGCAGAAGATTGAGTGATAGATGAGAGCGATTTTCAACAGGATGCAATACATCTATTTATCTGTAGGGGCGTATAGTAATACCCCCTATATAAAAAAATCACATATTGAGTCGCTTTTTGGCTTCCTTTTGTCATTAAAGGTCGTGACCAAACATGTTTGAGTCACATACAAAATGTCCTCACTCCGCGCCGATGGGAAACCCTCTCCCAAGATTGAGAGAAGATCTGGGTGAGAGAAAAAATATGTGATATAAATGAGAATAAATATAGATTGTTATCAAGCTTTACGTAGGATGGAACCATGAGTACATGGAAGTGCTTAGAAGGCAAAGATTAATGATAAGCACTGTAATTATCTGAACATAGCAGCTTTCTTCTCTCGTAGCAACCGCGAACAATAGCAATAATGGTTTATCAAATTTGGGGTAATAGAAAAAAAAGGAGCGATCGCACTGGGTAAATGCGATCACCTGCTCAAAAATTCTGTTTTCTATCAGATTTTTGGTCAAGTACTATGGTTGACTGACAGAGACTTTAAAACGTATACCTGTGAGAGATGCGATCGCTTCTTGCTTAGCAGCGTATCCGAAGTTGGCAAAGTCAGTGAAGTAACCATCTATTCCCAGCTTGATGAACTGCTCGTATTCACGAAGTGGTTGCCCCTGGTAGTCAGGCGACAGGAAGTAGGAATCGCTGCGCAGAGTGTAGAGATGGACTAGTAACCCCGCTTTGTGGGCATCACTAATTAAGGAAGTTGGCTGACGTAGGAAACTGTCGCCATCGCTGATCTGCCCATCTCCATTAATGTCAATAGGTTTACCGTTACTATCCAATTGTGGAGCAGCAGGTACAATCAATCGCTTGTCAGGACCAATTCCTGTTGCGTAAGTACGAACTTGTCTTAATCCTTGAGGAGTGATGATATCAGCGTAGGTTTGAGGATTGTTGTGGTAAACAAAGTCATAAGGTGAGCCACTGCTGTCAATTAACTGAATTAGGGGAATATCGACCCCAGCAGCTGGCATGATATTTTCTTTTAAATCTCTGAGATTGGAAACCTCGAAGGATTGGATAAAAATGTGATCAGGATCGGTATATTTGTTGGCAACTAAGTCATCAATCAGGAGTTGGGTAATATTGACGTTGATGGGAGTACCATCCAGATAATGACCTGCTTGTGCGAAGTATGTGGGATGCTTGGTTTCGGGATAGATGCCAATTTTCCGACCTGTTTCCGCTTCGCGCCTTCTGGCGAGGTTGATGACTTCATCAAAAGTAGGGATTTGGAACAGTCCGTTAAAGCGAGTATTATCAGGACGAATAGCGGGAAGGCGCTCAATTGCTCGCAGTTTTTTAATTTCAGCCAAAGTAAAGTCTTCAGCGAACCAGCCTGTAATATTGGTACCATCAAGGTTTTTGGTTGTCAGGCGTGAAGCAAAATCTGGGAAATCGGCAACGTTTGTTGTAGCTTGTTGGACAACAGGTTTACCGTTGGCATCGTATACGATATTGCCACTGCTATCTGTCATCACCATTGACAACACAGGTTCATGGCGAACGATAAGGACTTTGTCTTTGGTTACTACCAAGTCAGGTTCGATGTAGTCGGCACCGAATTTAATACCTAGGTTGTGAGAACCAATTCGATCACCACCTAAGTTTCCCACCGTATGTTCTGGACGATACCCAGTTCCACCTCCTCGGTGACCGATGACTATGGGAGGTTGTCCGTAGAGAGTATTTAACTTGGACACTTTGCTAGCGCGAGAAGAATCGATACTTCCTAGTATCATTGAAGCAGACAATGCTAGGAAAAAGCAGATAAATAATAGATAACTCTTGAGTCGAAGCATATCTGAAACCTAACTAGTCCAGCTTTCCAGTATCAGAGTTAGAGGTTAAGACAAGGTTGAAAGGAGTTTAATTTTGAGACTGCTTTACTCAAAAATTCAGTAATAAGCTGACGCGCATCTAAATTTGATATATTTAGAGCCTGAACCCCTTTGCTGCCTTAGACTACCCTCTAAAACTAGATGCCGAGCAGCTTATTCAGAAAAATTCTCGGACTTTGACCTAAGCATCCATGCTTGAATAAATTGGTCAACCGTCAAACCTAGATCCTCGTCACCAACCGACAACCTTAATACACGGTTGACCAATTTATTTTTGTGCAAACCCTAAGAGGCAGATTTTGTGGTCATACGGTTCGGTTAGCGGTGAAGATCGGAACTACGTTGTTTTGCCCCGACACACTCGCTAGCGCTTAAGGATGAAAGTAAAAAGCTGTTCCTAAAACAGCGTAGGTGATTAGCAACAGCACTCCTTCTAACCAGTTAGAACGACCATCATTACTAATTGAGTTAAGGCTAACCACAGCCATAGTGACTGCCACAACCTCAAAAAGATTGAAACTTAAATTCATTGGTTGATGTATTATCCAACCAACCAAAACTAGAATTGGAGCGACAAACAAGGCGATTTGCAAACTGGAGCCGATCGCCACCGCAACAGCTAACTCCATCTTATTTTTAACAGCAAAAGTCACACAAGTGATAAATTCAACAATACCTCCAAAAATAGGAACAAGAATTACGCCAGTAAATAAACTTGTTAACCCGAGAGTTACAATAGCTTTTTCTAAACTATCAACAAGGATTTCCGAGACAAAGACAAGAACGACAGTGCAAGCTAGCAGGACACCAATTTTTAGACCTACATTAACTTTTTCTGTAGGAGATTCATTATTTCCATGTTCTGCCTCTTCTAATAAATACAAGTGTTTATGAGTTCTCATCGAAAACACTTGCATTAAAAAGTAGAATGTCAATAATAATATAGATGCAGCATAAGAAAAATTATTGAGCGTAGAGATTTCTAAACCTTGAGAAGTTAATTGTATTGCTGCCGGCGTCAAGAGAACAATGACGGCTAAAACCAAAGAAGATGCATTAAGGCGAGCTACAGCAGGCGGAAACTGTTGTTCGCTATAACGTAATCCCCCCAAGAAAAAAGCTAGACCCAAAGCCAGGAGTAAATTGGCAATTATTGAACCAGTTAAGCTAGCTTTTACGACATCAACCAAACCCGCTTTTAGAGCAACAACTGCCACAATCATTTCAGTAGCATTACCGAAAGTTGCATTGAGCAAGCCGCCTAAAGTTGGACCGATAACAGTTGCGATCGCTTCAGTAGAGTTCGCTATTAATGCTGCCAAAGGAATAATAGCCAAACCAGAACAAATAAAAATCACTAAAGGATTTAAATGCATCCATTGTGCTATGACTGAAATTGGCACAAAAGCTAGCATTGACAACAAAATTATATTTTTTTTCGCCATTTTAATAGCTCAGAATGAATTGTGCAAGATTAGAGACAAAATATAATTGCCAAGTGGAAAAACAAGAAAATTCTTTTGTTACATAAAGTGATTTTTTTGCCTATAGACTTAGCATTACATTTCATCAATTTGTATCATAATATCAAAGCTTATAGTTACCCTGTCTTTGCTTTATTGCAACTACGAACATAACGCTATGAATTTGTGTAACTCCCTTCCCGCTCTTATAAATACCGATTCAAAGACTGCTCCTAAGCCAAGGACGCAGAGAAATAAGATAGGTAATCTTATACTCAGCAAGGGGAGTAGCCACGTTTTTGTAATCCTAGTCACTTCAGTTTTTTACATTTTCAGTATCAATGTATACGCTTTTGGGTAGATGAATCCCTCTTTGAGGGAGAGTAAAAGTTAATTGGAAACATAAGGGAGGGTAAATAGATGACTCAAAGTACTGGAAACGGCCATAATCCCATTAGCAACCTGGAATTTGACTTTCTCACCGTGTTGCACAACAAAGGTGAAGCAATTAGAGCTTACGATCATTACATCAAAGATGCAGAGCAAGCAGGATCTCAGCCTTGTGTAGAACTTTTCCAAAAGTTGCGACAAGCTGACATTGAGCAGGCACAAGAAATCCGCCATCACCTTCAGGAAGTCATGCAGAAAGGTAAGATGTAAGATTGGTGTCACCATCCTTTGTCATCAAAAAATATATCTAATATCATGTCCGTTTAAACACTTATAATAAAGTTCGGAGTTGAGCTTTAGCGCTATTAACAATATGTATGAGACAGATAAAGCGCAACTCAAAGCCTTTGAGTTATTTACAAGTAATTAAACGGACATTTTCCAACTAGAGCGAGCGCACTCTTTGCCCACAATTACACGTCTATCTGCTCGAATGCGTTACTCTTAGAACTTCCTCAAGATTTTTACGGACTCCAGTACGTACAACCCATGTAACAAGTCCAAAAACTCAGGTTGTTTCGGGTCATCTGGTCTAAAATTCTGATAAGTATTCTGCAAAATTTCGTAATCCACTTTGCCCAAACGAATGGCAAAGTCATTGCGTATCTTATTAATTGCTTGTTTTAAAACACTATCATCAATAATAACCTTTTCTCCTGTTTGTCGCCTAATCAGTCTTAAACAAATGCGGCAACATTCATTAGACATCTCCAGAAGTGATGTAGGGGCAAACAGCACCGAAAGCCCTTACCAAGGATTTCAACGCGCGCATAATTAATTTTCGCAACATTTCTAATATAAACAAATAAGGTGCGCTATAGCGCACCCATAACTTACCAACTATACAGAAAGGTTTATAACACTTTTGTCCTATAGTGGAGAGAAGTCCGTTCGTAGTTCGCGCAGTTTCTCTGTTCTTGACAAAAGAAACCATCGCCGGAAGCTAGCAATCAAAATTTCGATATCTCACACGCTTAAGAGAATATTGTGCGATTTTTTTACTGCTTAATGCAAGATCTAAACTAAAACAGTCAGATAATCTTCTAATTCAGACATTTAAACTTTGTATTCCCGAAAGTTATCCAGGGCATACGAGCAACCCGTTCTAGATCACGCTCTCATTAACGGTTGGCGTTGATGCCAGGAGCGTAAGCCTCAATAACTCTACCTGTACGTCTACAACTTACCATTAGGTAGTCGCAAATTGGGCATTGGGTTCGAGTCACATGATTGTGAGAATTATAATATCTTTCACCTGGGCTACCGCAATTTGGACAACGAATTTTTTGTACTGTTTGCATTTTTAAACTCCATTTTTTATTTAAATCAACAAAAGGTAAGCACCACTATTAGATCCCTATTTAAAGGGGTTTGCGTAGTAGTTAACACTGAAACAATTCGGTTCAAGTTCACTCCAACGGCAGGCTATAGTCGTTTTTTTGTCTTGAATAAATTCTGAGTTTTGCCTTTCTTGGTCATAAATTCTTTTTTTTAGAGTTAGTAAAACATTTCGATTTATCTATTCTTTTATTATATTCATCTAGAAACTTGGTAACCTCAGACTTCAGATATAAATCAACTAGAAAATTTACATACAATTATAGATCTTGGCGATCCCCATTGCGAATGCCTTGACAGCAAGCAGGCAACTGCCAAAATAAATCTGTTATTTGTGATACATAATTAAAAATTTTGCGAAAATTTTCTCCACTCAGCAAATCAAAGAAAGCACTCCTATCTTTGTTATGGAGATGCGACAGAAAAGCTGATTCCTTCTTGGGCATTGTGATGATAGTTGTACAAATTGATGACGGTCAATTGACGTAAAGCTCGCCCATACGCGAAGATTCTGTCCTAGAGGATATTTGATGTGTAGCTCAGTGCGCGAACGTCGCTAACGCGTTCGTCGTCAGACGTGGCGTCAGCCAAGGCGTTTTTTGGTGCGAGACGCTCCTTTGTACCCCTTCGGGGAAGCAAGCTACAAAGGAGCATGTCCGACAAGACAAGACGGTTGATTCAGACAATAATTTTCATGACTCCTCCATTGGAGCGCTATATTAACTTCGCTAAATCTCACAAAACTAAAAAAACTTTTCCAGAGTAGTCAATATCTATTTCAAGACGGATGAAAATAATCGTATATTTCTTGTGCAAGACGCGCTCCAATTCCGGGAACTTCAGTCAATTGTGTGGCTGTGGCTTGCCGGATATAATCAACAGAGCGGAAATGCCCCAAAAGCTGCTTCTGTCTATGATTTCCCAAACCGGGAATTTCATCTAAACGTGATCGCTTTAACTTATCACTGCGCTGCTGTCGGTGAAAATTCACCGCAAATCGATGCGCTTCATCTCGCAATCGTCGTAACAGTTGAACTCCTGGTTGTTCTGCATCAGTTGTCAGAGGTTGTGACTCTCCTGGAAGAAAAATTTCCTCTCGCTGTTTGGCAAGACTAACAACTCGCAAATCTTCTAACAAATTCATTTCTTGCAAGACGGCGACAACAGATGATAGCTGACCTTTACCACCATCGATCATAATTAAGTCAGGCCAATCAGGATTATCTTCTCGCGACAATTGTGAATCTGTATACTTACGGAAGCGACGTTGGATAACTTCGGCGAGACTGGCAAAGTCATCTGAGTGCCCTGCGGTTACAGTCGGATTTTTGATTTTGTAGTGACGGTAGTGCTGCTTCGCTGGTAAACCGTCGATAAAGACAACTTGGGAAGCGACGGCATTCGATCCTTGGATATGAGAAATGTCGTAACCTTCGACACGGTGGGGTAAGTCAGCTAAGTCGAGAATATCGGCTAAATCTTGCATTGCTTGTTGATTGCGATCGTTCAACTTCTGCATTCTTTGCAGTTCATACTGAGCGTTTCGCTCTACCATCTCAATCAATTCTGCTTTAATTTGCCGTTGGGGAGTTAAAATTGTAACTTTTCTGCCTCTACGTTCTTGTAAAACATCAGCTAACAGATCTGCATCTGGTAACTCATGCTGTACTAAAATCTCTGTAGGAATTTCTACAGAGTCAGCAGTCTGATAATGCTCTTCTAAAACACGTTGTAATATAGCTCCTGCTTCTAGTTGGGAAGTTAGCGAGAAGACTTCAGCAACAAATGCTAATCTTCCTACCAATTGCCCAGCACGAATTTGGAACAATTGAATGTACGCGTGTTGTTCGTCAAGAGCCAACGCGATCGCATCCCGTGAAACTGTATCATCTGGTAGGGATACTTTTTGATCTGCATTCAACGATTTCAGCCCAGCAATTTGATCGCGAATCCGCGCTGCTGACTCAAAGTTGAGTGCTTGTGCTGCAAAATGCATTTGCTCAGTTAAAGTCTCAATAAGTTCGCTTTGCCTACCTTGGAACACCATCGCCACTTTCTGTACTGTTTTGCGGTATTCAGATGGTGATACCAAGCTTTGACAGACACCGGGGCAACGTCCTAAATCGTAATTCAAGCAAGGACGATCCTTAAACAGTGGTTGAGGACGTTGTTTTAGCGGAAAGATCCGCTTACATAAACGCAAAATCTCCCGCAGTAAGCGAGAATCAGTGTAGGGACCGTAGAATTTATCTTTTTCTTTGCCTATTTGACGTTTACGAGTGATAAAAATACGAGGATAATCTTCTGACCATGTGATGCAAACGTAAGGATATTTTTTATCATCCTTAAGCAGCACGTTAAAATATGGTTGGTGCTGCTTGATCAGGTTAGCTTCTAGCGCCAATGCTTCGGCTTCGGTGTCGGTGACAATGAATTCAATTTCTGTCACCTGTTTCACCATTGTGGCGATGCGTTCACTCAATCTTTGAGAGTCACGAAAATAGGAACGGACACGCGATCGCAACTTCCGCGATTTTCCGATGTACATAATGCGATCGCTTCCGTCTCGCATAAAATAAACTCCTGGTTCCGGAGGAATTTCGCGCAGACGGTTTTCTAAACGTTCTGGATCTTTAACTAATGGCATTGTTTGAGCAGATGTTGTCACAAACAGAGTTTGGCAATTTATTAACATGAGCGCCCGAAGTGCAGGAGGGCGATTAAGACTATTCGTGAATTGTGTAAGTCTTCAGACTTAAGCCACTTTAACAAATAGTCTATGCTGACAGCCGAGCGATAACGATTGAATGTTTACAGCAATTTAATAAACTAACTATATCTATTTTAAGTGAAATCACCGTTCTTTATTTACTCATTTAAAAGATATGTACGTTTAGCTACAGCAAGGCTCCTCCCCAATTTATCAAAAGAGGCAAAAATGTGGATATTCTTCGTGCTTTATCGCCCCCGGGCTCAATTCTCTTCTTACCTCCTTTTTAAACAGGTTACCCTTTCGGGGGGAGCGTAAAACCTGGGAGAAAAACCCGCTCCGAGCAGTATTTTAATAGCTGAGGGCTGAATGCTTACACATGACAATATGAAGAAAGTATTTATATTTATCTTCTTTTTTTTTTTTTCTTATAAAGACATGATATATGAACTATTCACAATAAATTTTATCTATTGATTATTGAAAATAGATTTTAAGAGAATCAACGGATTTCTCTCATCAAATTTATTAGCTATAATTAATAGAAACGCAAATCCATATATTTTGAATTAATTAAACTCATGAACGTGCAAGACTTTGAATCTCAGTTTCACGAGCTAATAGCTGACACATTAGATGACATGCAAACAGCAACTTTGCTTTTAGCACAACTCCAAATTAAAATTCATGAAATTGGGAGTTCTTTACACAATCTTAGTCAGATTGTTGAAGAATTCTTGAATGAACAAAAAGCTCAATAAATCAACTCTTAATACAAAAAGTTAGATACAGCTACAAGGCAATTCTTCTTGAATCGCTACAATCAAATCTCTCAAATTTACTGGTTTTACAAAGTAGCGACGAGCGCCCAATCTCATCGCGCGTTCGCGATCTGCTTGAAAAGCAAAAGCAGAGACTACAATAATAGGTACCTTTGATAGATGCGGTTTCTGCTGAATTTGTTCCAGTAGCGCGTAGCCATCAATATCTGGCAGTTTCAAGTCTAATAAAATTAACTCTGGCTGAAATTTATCTATAGTTAAGAAAAAATTAGAGGCTTCTGGTAAGCTTTGGACATCATATTTACAGTAACCTAAGTAGTCATCAAGTAGCATCCTGTTAACATCATTGTCTTCAATCAGTAACAGCCGTCTAGCTTGATATGACTGTAATTGTTTCTCATTGGAGAGTAATTTTGCTGTCATTTTTACATACAATCTTAGTCGAATGCCCAATATTACCGCTCGTTCGCGATCTACTTAAAAAGCAAAGGCAGAGACTATAATAATAGGTACTTTTGATAGATGTGGTTCCTGCTGAATTTTTTATAACAATGAGTAGCCTTCAAAATTCGGTAGTTTCAAGTCTAATAATATTAACTATAGCTGAAACTGATCTATAGTTAAGAAAAAATTAGAGGCTTCTGGCACGCTCTGGACACTGTGTTTACATACGCTTAACAGCAGTCTAATAACATCATAATCAAATCTTTTTTTGTAATCAGTAACAGCCGTCTAATTTGATGCAACTATAATTGTTGCTCGACAGATAGTTACTTTAGGGAGATCTAAAAAAATAAATATCAAGCAGTTCATTCTAGAACGAGAGTCGTATCCGCCTGGGTTCAGACATACGACTGGATCTTTATTTACTGGCAAGTGCCTTACTGTCATTTTCACATAAAATCTTAGTTAAAAGTCTACTGCTATTACTAGTATTTATCACAATTAAGTACAGATTATTTGATATATCCAAATTTTCCCGATCGCATATAGTAGTAATTCAAACAGTAAATTTAGATACAGTATCACCTACGCACGTTGATAGTGTGTCCAGATTTATTTGCACAAAGTCTTTGAAAGAGAAGGCGGATCTCCCTTGTATTCTTCTAATGGAAGAAGCATCTCCACTATTGAGAAGGACTAATGGCTAAATGCTGACAATGAAGAGGTTTTACATACCATTTATAATATCAATAAGCAACAGCCTATTTGAGTAATTTTTCTGTAGTCTAGTTTGAGACTACTTTAAATAAGGGTTGTTAATGATAAATTTATTGTTAATTTAAAATAAAGACTTAATAAATAAGCTTGGTCTGAAGCGTGATATTCTATGAGTGGGGTTATGAGTTCCCCACTTATGAATTCTGAGTTCTTCTTCAAATTAATACAAAAACTCAGCAATTCTTTCGACAACAGTTTGCAGTACATCGGGGGAATGAACCAAGGCAAAGCGAACATATCCTTCTCCGGATTTACCAAATCCAGCACCAGGTGAAGCGGCTATCCCTGTTTTTTCTACAAGCTGGGTACAAAATTCTACAGAATTTTGACTCCAAGGTTCCGGTAACTTTGCCCAGACATACATTGTTGCCTTGGGAGTGGAAACTTGCCAGCCAATACGGTGTAAAGCGGCGATGAAGACATCTCGACGTTGGCGGAAGGTAGCAACAGCAGATTGAATCCCAGCTTGCGATCCATCCATTGCAGCGATCGCTCCATTAAGAATTCCTCGATATTGATTGAAATCAACGGCTGTTTTAACCTGACGCAATGCTTGTATCAACTGCGCATTGCCGATCGCATAACCAATACGAAAGCCACCCATATTGTATGATTTGGAAAGAGTGAAAAATTCAATTGAGACACTTTTCTCTGGGTCAGCTTGTAGAATCGAAGGAGCAAGGGATTGGCGATTGTTAATTGTTTCGGTAAAGACTAAATCTACATAAGGGAAATCGTGAACTAAAACGAGATGATGTTGTTGACAAAAAGCAACAGCTTCTTGGAAGAATGATATTGGTGCGATCGCAGCTGTTGGGTTGTGAGGATAGCTCAACACCATCATGCGCGATTGTGTTAATACAGACGCAGGAATCTCTGCAAACACTGGCAAAAAACCGTTTTCTTCCCGCAGTGGCATTGAATAAATTTGACCATTCGCTAAATAAACTCCTCCAGCGTGAGAGGGATAACCCGGATCGAGTAACAAAGCGAAATCTCCTGGGTTAAGGACAGCTAAAGGTAAATGGGCTGTACCTTCTTGAGAACCAATTAGTGGTAGGACTTCTGTTTCTGGATCGACTGCAATACCGAATTTTTGTTTGTACCAACGAGCAACTGCAATGCGAAACGCTTGGGTACCATAAAATAGCAAGTAACCGTGAGTACTTGGATCCTTTAAAGATTGAGCGATCGCCTCAATGACATGCGTTTCTGCTGGCAGATCAGAAGATCCTAACGATAAATCAATCAAATGCCGTCCAGCACCCAAAGCTTTTGCTTTAGCTTTGTCCATGTCAGCAAATACATTTGATTGTAAAGGTTGTAAACGGTTGGCAAATTGCATTTCAATTGTTAGCTGTTGGTTGTTAGTTGTTAATTTACACTAACAACTAACGACTAACCAATGACTAATTGAGGTTAGTGTCTAAAAAGCTAAGTAATTTGTCTTTGCCAATCGCTCCCTCATTAGATGCTAACACTTCACCTCCTTTCAGGAGTCTTAAGGCGGGTACACCTTCCACTCCATACTTTTTTACAGTGACTGGGTTAGGATCGACTTCCATTTTGACGACTTTAAGGCGATCGCTATAGCTATCGGCAGCTAAGTTTATTGAGGGCGACATCAGTTTACAAGGTCCGCACCAAGAAGCCCAGAAGTAAACTAATACTGGAAATGCTGCTTGCAAAACTTCAGTTTCAAACTCAGCATCAGTTATGGATATTACACCCTTACTCATTGCAGCCTCCATAGGTGTTGTCTATAAAGTTGGCACACCAATAACTTTATCTCAATCTGTTCGCAGTTACCAACTCAAAAAGGACGCAAAATCCCACGCCTTTTCTAGTTGTGGGATTTTGAATAAAGAATATTGTTTGACATTCTTCGCTGCTAAAGAAGCGAAGATTAGCGCATGCGTTTCAGCCATTATATTCCTATCACGCTTGATTCCACACAGATCACCACATTTGCACACAAAGTGCGTAGTGATATCTCCGTGGCAGTTGTTTCTGGCGTATAATTTCGGTGCAGTCCATGGGCAGGTTTGATTTAAATGTCTTTTACTGACATCATAAGACTATATCACGCCAGTTAAAAAACCGCCACTACCCTTCATCCCCCTGCCTAAAATACAAGAGCCTGCGCTGCGCCCCTCTCTCTGACGGGATTTTCGGCATTTTCCTTATAAATTTTACACCATTAAAAAAAAGAATGCGAAATGGATTGTTGAAACACGAGCGCATGCGGTATTTCACAATCCAAAATTTTCAATCGGCTCATCCAAAATGGTGTTACATTTGATCCAATTGCTTGCGAAGGGATTCCAACTCAGCATCAACCACTTCCTTATTCTGTTTGGGCGGGGTTGTTTGTTGCGGTAGTTGGGGTTGATTAGGTGTACCTCCTGGCAAGGACATTTGCGCTTTCAAAGCTGCCAATTCATCATCTACGTCGCTTCCTGCTTCCAAAGCGGCAAATTGGCTTTCTAAATTTGTACCTGCCAACTCTGCTGACGACTGGGCGCGGGCTTCTTGCATCATGACTTTTTCTTCCATCCGCTCGAATGCCGCCATTGCACTGCTGCTATTCATCCCACGCACCATACCTTGGAGCTGCTCTTGAGCTTTGGCTGCGGTGATCCGAGCTTTGAGCATTTCTTTCTTGGTTTTTGCCTCGGAAATTTTGCTTTCAAGCTGGATGAGACTGCGCTTGAGCCCGTCAACCTGAACAGTTTGCTGATCTAAACTAGCTTTGAGTTCAGTTCCTGATTCGGTAAAAGTCTTTTTACGCTCTAGCGCTTGTCTTGCTAGGTTCTCATCACCTTTTTGCAGCGCTAACTGAGCATTGCGTTGCCACTTGTTAGTTTCATTGTAAGCGTCATTGTACTGTTTTTCAGTGCGTTTTTGTGCCGCAATTGCTTGGGCAACTCCTTGACGCAGCTGTACCAAGTCTTCCTGCATTTCCAGGATAGCCTGTTCCAGCATTTTTTCAGGGTCTTCGGCTTTGTTTACCAAGTCGTTAAGGTTTGAACTCACCACTCGCCTTACACGATCAAAAATTCCCATAACTTTGCTTTTCCTTTTGCAATTTACAAACTTATTTAGAGAGAAGTCCGCTCAATAGCTTCTTTGAAGACGCTTGCCTTGGAGATATCCACCCACAGACAAAAACATCGGCACCTTAGAGCAGTTAGCTTTTTTACTGTTTTATAACCTACCTATTTCAATGTAATCTTTCTAAATCAGCTCGATCCTCCCTATAAGTCTCTATTCTTAAGATATGCTTCTCAGTAGCTTATTGCCCAATCTTTAACAGCGAAAGCGGGAATTTTCTGCTTTACTGTAAGAATTGCCGTTGTTATGAAGTTTTTTGCTTTGCTAATCACCAATAGGCAGAGGGAAGTTAGCATTCAAGGAGCAACTTCATCAATAAATAATGGTGCCTTGAAACCACATGGCGCATTGTCTTTCAAATTTTCCCCCTGCCCCTTACTTGCTGTTCCTCTGCCTCCTCAGTCAAAAGCTGCTGCTTTATTGCTATTAGTTCTGCATCAACATCATTATTTGATTCTAGCGATGTCGGGTTGCTAACGGCGATAGCAACGGACTTCGCTTCCAGTTGCAAAACTTTTTCTTCCATACGCTCAAAGGCTTTCAAGCTATCTGTATTAGAAACCTCACTTAACATTTCTTGTAGTCTGTAAGACGCTTGAGCTGAACGAGCGCGAGCAATATACATATCTTTTTTAGTTTTCACCTCTGTGATTTTTTGCTCTAGCTTCCGCATATCGTCTTTCATCTTCGTCACTACAGTTTTTTGCTGCTCTATTTGGGTAGATAGAGCAGTGCTAGTTTCAAGGTATGCTCGACGTTTGGTAAGAGCTTCTCTTGCAAGAGGTTCATTATCTTGTTGGAGAGCCAGTTGGGCGCGACGGTACCACTCCAGGGCTGTAGAATCGGCTTGAGCCGTTTGCCGTTCGGTGCGTTTTTGAGTCGCGATCGCCTGAGCTACCGCCTGTCGTAACTGAAGCAGATTATCCTGCATCTCCATCACGACTCCTTCCATAATCTTTTCTGGATCTTCCGCACTGCTCATAAAACTATTGAGATTAGCGCGAAAGACTCGCTGAATACGGTCAATCAATCCCATCTTAGACTCTCCATTCACTTGTTATCGGTCAGATTCTCAATCAAGGTTGGGCAATCCGAGCCTTGATTCCTTTTGCCTGAATCTCATGTAGCAGTTGTTTTGCTTTCTCTTTATTCTTAACTGCACCTAGATAAATTAATTTGCCATCAGATGATAAATAGGCATCAGCAACGACTTGCCGTGCAGTGGCAAAAGAGCGATCGCCTTGATTATCTGTGACTAAGTGATAATATCCATCTTTTGATAGTTGAATTTCTGCATTTGGTTTTGGTGAAGATCCTGTATTGGCGAAGGTTGGTGGCGTTAAAGGAGGTAATGGTTGCACAGGCTGTGGTGAAGAAAGCGAATTTGTAGAGCTTGAAGAGGCGATCGCTTTGGGTGGAGCTATAGGTACTAGTTTAGCTTTAGGTTTCAAACCAACAACATCATTTGAGTCTTTTACTTCTGGAAATTCGCTCTTCGCTAGATCGGGATACTTGGGTATGGGAGTGAGTGGTTGCGCTGGCTGTGTTTTCGTATTTTCACCAACGGATGTATTTTCCGCGTTCAGGTTCCCATTGGGCTGAAAAAATCCACCCAAACTAAAGTGAGGCCAGCTTTTAGGATTGAACGCAACATAACCGACAGAAAGACTTGCTAATAAAAGAAGCAACATTGAGCCGATGCCCAAGGGTGACAGCAAACTGCCATTGTGATGAGTTGGTGTGTGAGTTTTTTGTTCTTCTGTCAGACTTCGCAGCAGAGCTTCAGATGATTCTAGGTAATCATCTGGCTGTCTGGGTTCATCTGACTCGACAATATTTTTGTTACGTTCCTCAATCACTGCAGGCACAATACTGGTATTTGATACAGGAGTAGAACCTTGCATTTGCAGTTTCTGTCTTGAGGACATTGCTATAGAAGCCTGTTCTCCGTGTTGCAATTTAGTATCTGACACTGTAGTTGGTGTCGGGGAATTTTCACTTCGCTCTGGTATAGCTCCATTCGTCAAGTGAGTTCTTTGCTCTACAAGATTAGGACTCATAGCGTTTGCCTTCACCAAACTAGATCGGAAACTAATTTCAAGGCTTTCTGAAGGCGGGATTTTGTCAAGATTTGTAAAGTTTGTCGGATTCACCATCCGAGGTTGGCTTGTTTGTGTCCTATTACCAGTACGTGCGCGTCGATACCTAGCTAACTCTTGCTCTAGTTGTACTTCTAAACTTGCCAGTGCAGATCCTAGTGCTGGTTTCAACCCAGCTGTGTTGTGAGATAAAGCACCTGAATTTCCTAGAGGGTTTTGACTCATCACCTATCGCCTCAAACCTAATTGTCACATTAAACACAAATATACTTTGTGCCAAACAATTGGAAAAATTATTATAGATATAGCATCCTACAAAAGTAGTGAACCACTCCTGAAAGTGGTTGTTAACCCCGTTATCAGTCAATACGCAATTTTTACAATTGTTTAGCAGAATGTCGTTTAAATCAGTTAATGATATTTTAGGCGATCTAGAAGTTCAGGCTAAATTGCAACAACAGCCTTTTCAAAGCGTGCTGAAGTATTGGGCTGAAGTTGCAGGAGCCATTGTAGCCAATCATTCTCGACCATTGTCGATTCAGCGTCATGTGTTGTGGGTGGCAACTTCTAGCGCTGCTTGGGCGCAAAACTTAACTTTTCAGCGCCAACACCTACTTCTAAAGCTGAATCAAAAGCTCCCCGATCCTTTAGATCCTTTAGTAGATATTCGTTTCTCTACCGCAGGGTGGCAGCCCCCCAAAGACAAGGAATCATCAAGACAAACGGTTTCCTCGTCTCAGCATCCCAGCTACCTGAGTGATGGGATGAGGATAAGTCGTGATGGCAAACCCACTACTAAGAATGCACATGCCGCCTTTGGGCATTGGGCTGAATTAATGCAAGCGCGATCGCAAGGCTTACCCCTTTGTCCTCAGTGCCGATGTCCTACCCCACCAGGCGAACTTCTACGCTGGCAGGTATGTTCTGTTTGTGCGGCTCGGAAGTTTTGAGATTCATGCATTGGGTAGAGGAATCGAGAGTGGGGAAAGTTGTGATTCTCCTTCTCCTCCTCATACCGTTCATTTAAGGAATTTACTCGTTGAGTTCGTCACACAGAGCAGTTCCCGTAGAGTTGTAGTTCTTGATCTGGAGGCTTGGAACCGCTTTTCACGCTTTTATCAGCGAGAGCAGCCTTTCCTCTTTTTGATCTCCCTGATCCGACTTCACTGCCTAAAAGATTTTCACAAAATGAGTGGAGTCATTCTTACAATCAGTTTTTAAAATTAATTTTAAATCATAACTTAATTTTTTCTTACTTTCCTCTTTCTTAAGATATAAAACTTTTTGATCTTCAAAGCTTACTTAAGACACGATAATTTTTGGTGAATCTCTCCAAAGATACAGGTTGTTGCTACCCAAAAGGTGTCCCTAGAGGATGAAGTTGGAGAGCTAGCAAAATGGATATATTTAGTCTTAGCTTTGATCCCCGATAAGTTTCATCTAAAAGCCTGGATAAGTCAGCTTTGATCACATATGTATCATATTGTTAACAAAATAATTGAAAAATATGACACAAAGCTAAAAAAATCCTAAAATTCATTTTTTCGTTGGGATCACTAAAACGTAGACTGAGTATAGGTTTTCGGCTTTTATACCCTTTTAGATAGAGAAGCAAAATGAAAGATAGATATCAAGCCTCAACGGCAAAAAATATGAAACATGTGAAACTATTGACTTCTGCCTGTCGATATTGTCAATATTACAAGCCTGAGGGGCGACGCGGCGGACTTTGTCAGCAGCTCGGAGCACCAGTTCAAGGAAGTTGGAAAGCTTGTTCTCTAGCGATCCCACCGTTTGCACCTTCTTGGGAAAGTTTACCAGAAGATGTTTGGATGTCTACAGCAGTGCCCGTTTTAACCTCTGAAGTTAAAAAACCTGTAGTCAATGTAGTTGCGGAAGTAACTTGCACTAATGACATCAAAAAAGCCGAACCAGTTTTAGTCTAAAAGGTTGTTGACAAAGCAGGAAAAGTAAAGTGGTGGTTTTATGTAAATGATGAGAATGCAAATTTTTTAGAAGGGTAGTTATAGCAGTTTTCAAGTGAATGCAATACATCTGTAAGAACTGTAGGAGGGTATACAACACGCCCACAAAATTGGATGTATTTTACACAAAAGAGAATTGCTTTAGATTTAAAACTTTGCGATTGCAAACATTTTTCACTTTGTCTTCGCATGGACAAGCGTAAGGCAAATCAGTGATGACTGACTTCTCAAAAATACTTGCTCACTTGCCTGATTGTTTTATGAGGTTTAGGGGTAAAAAGATATTTTTTGGAAGTTATGGAAGGTAACAATGTCCTCAGCAGGGTGTTCAGCTACAAGTTACCCGAAATCGGCTCTAATTTTAACACTTCAGGTATGTGAACGATCTTCAACATCTCAAAAAATTACACCCTTTTGATCAAAGGGTGCGATCTTTGTGAGTTATGGCAACCAAGGGTATTGACGAAAATTAGGTGGACGCTTGTCTAGAAAAGCTTGTTTTCCCTCAGACCCCTCTTGTGTCATGTAATAAAGTAAAGTGGTATTTCCAGCCAATTCTTGTAAACCAGCTTGTCCGTCACAGTCTGCGTTAAATGCTGCTTTGAGACAGCGAATTGCCAATGGGCTTTTTTCAAGAATCTCTTGCGCCCATTGAATACCTTCTGCTTCTAGTTCTTCCACAGGGACAACACAATTAACTAACCCCATTTCCATTGCTTGCTGAGCATTATACTGGCGACAAAGGAACCAAATTTCTCGTGCCTTTTTTTGTCCGACGATGCGGGCAAGATAGCTAGCACCAAAACCACCATCAAAACTTCCAACTTTAGGACCAGTCTGTCCGAAAATAGCATTATCTGCGGCAATTGTGAGGTCACAGATTACGTGTAGAACATGTCCTCCACCGATCGCATATCCAGCGACAAGAGCGATCACGACTTTTGGCATAGAACGAATTAGACGTTGCAAATCCAGCACGTTCAAACGCGGAATGCCATTATCGTCTACATATCCAGCTTGTCCCCGCACACTTTGATCGCCTCCGGCACAGAAAGCGTATTTCCCATCAGTATGAGGCCCTGCCCCAGTAAACAATACAACACCAATGTTAGTATCTTCTCGAGCATCGTAAAAAGCATCATACAATTCAAATACAGTCTTAGGACGGAAGGCATTGCGTTTATGAGGACGGTTGATCGTGATTTTAGCAATGCCGTCGGCTTTGTGATAAAAAATGTCTTCGTAGGTTTTGGCTGTTTGCCAGTTAATTTGCATGGCGATGAAATTCAACTGCGAGAGTGTGAGAATTCTATCGTAAGGTGAGCATATTTCAGCCTACTAACTGTGAGACGATTGCAGTATGAGTATGAGGATGTTTACTATGGCACAGGCTGAGATTAATAACCATCCGCAAGACCAAGATGAGACTGATAACCACTCGCAAGATAATTCCCCCATCGATCCACAAACAGATCGACTGGGATATGCGAACTTCGCCCAGTATCTAGCAAACAGTATTTGTAACATGAGCTTTGCAGAAGGGTTTGCGATCGCCATTTACGGTACTTGGGGTTCTGGTAAATCGACAATGTTGGACTTCGTCGTTCATTATCTCAACCAAAAGCCAGATGAAGAAAGACCAATCATCGTCCCTTTTAATCCTTGGTTGTTTTCTGGCTCCCAAGATGTGACAAGACGCTTTTTCGAGCAATTACAAGATATTTTAAGCAAAACTACATCGGTTCCAAAAGGCTTGAAAGAACGAATAGCCGATTTTGCTAATGTTGTTGCAGAAATTCCTTTACCTTATGCCCAAGCGGGTAAGGCAGTTGCCACATTATTTGACGATCAACAAAAAGACGCTTCCGAGATTAAAGAAGAAGTCGAACGCAGGTTGCTACAAGAGGATCGGCGAATAATCATCACTATTGATGATATAGACAGACTGGCTGTAGAGGATATCAAGCAAATATTTCGGATTCTGAAAGCAATTCCAAATTTTACCAATGTTATCTACCTTCTTGCCTTCGATAAAAAAGTTGTCATCAAAGCACTTGCAGATAGTCAGGAAATATCTGGGGAAGCGTACTTAGAAAAAATTATTCAAGTGGCTTTTGAATTACCAACGCCAGATAAAACATCATTTCAGAGGCTTCTTTTTGAGAAACTGGAAAGCGTAATTGCTGATAATCCAAAGCATTTATTTGAGCCAACCTACTGGCGTAGGGTTTACTATCAAGGAATCGACCACTTTATTACCAACCTCCTCGATATTATTCGTCTGACGAACAATCTATGCGTCACATATGCGGCAGTAAAAGGTGAAGTGAATTCAGTTGATTTCATTGCCATTGAATCGCTACGAGTATTTTGCCCAATAATGTATGATATAATCCGCAAAAACAAAAATGCCTTTGTCGGAGAAGTGAATTTTACAGAAGAAGAACTCAAAAACCTGCATAATTCCTGGATTGCTCAACTTCAAGATGAGGATAAGCAAACTGTTAAAAATTTACTCTTATGCCTTTTTCCGAAATTAGAGGTTGTTTGGGGTGATGGCAGTTACAACAGAAAACAAGAGTCAAAATGGCACAAGCAAATGCGTGTATGCTGTCCAGAAATATTTCCTAATTATTTTCGGTTAGCTTTCTCGGAAAGCAAATTATCTCATACTCGTGCAAAAGACGTTTTAGCTGTGGCAGACGATGCCGAGGAATTTGGCGAAAAACTTATAGAACTTAGCTTAGAAAAACGTCCTGATGGCACAACACAAGTCAGAGCATTTTTGGAAATGCTGGACGATAATATTGAGAAAGAAATTCCTGTTGAGAGTATTTATACAGTTGTACAAGCTTTGTTTGATGTTGGCGATCAATTGATGTGTCCTGAAGATGAACCAACAACAATTTTTGATTTTAGTAATAAGATGAGAATTAGTCGGATCATCTCACAGTTATTATCTAAGTTAGAAGAACCAGAACGTTTTCAAGTATTAAAAGCTGCCAGTTTTCAAGGGAAAGCATTATCAATAATTGTGAATCAAGTAGAAACTTTAGCAGAGCAACAAAGTCAGTTTGATTCAGATGCATTGATTCTAGAAGAGGTATGCCTGATTAGTCCACAACACCTTGAAGAACTCAAAGAAATTGTTGCCGAAAGGCAGCAGCAAAAAGACGAAGAAGAAGAATCGGATATTCAGTAGATATTACCTGACAAGTCCTCAGTCACATCGAGAGAGTGTAAATAATTTTGTGTAGGTACTTACAAGTGCCCTAATTATAGCGGTTCTCAGTTATATCTCATACACTCGCGCCCTCTCCCAAGTTTGGGAGAGGGGTGTTCGCGAATAGCGAGCTTGGGAATTATGTATGTGACTTAAACGAGAACCGCTATAGACATCTTCATGAATGATGTCAGGGCGTACAGCCCTTCATCCCTAGCAAGGGTTTTGACAAACGCATAATTAATTTTTGAACATGTCTTTACTTCCAGGTTTGTCATGGCTGCCATTCATATGTAGAGTCAAGTCAAAAAACTATATCAAACGATAAGCTATCAAAGTTCCATTCTTGCCCTAGTATAGTCCGTAGCATTCAAACGACTTTTTATGGAATCTATTTACTTAACAGGGATTCGCTGCTATGGATACACTGGGTATTTGCCAGAAGAACAGGTTTTGGGGCAATGGTTTGAGGTAGATGTGAGATTATGGCTAGATATCTCTGTAGCTGCAACAACTGATGCAATTGAAGATACTGTAGATTATCGCAATATTATTGGCTTGGTACAAAATTTGGTGAAGACATCAAAGTTTACTTTAGTCGAAAAGTTAGTCACCGTGATCGCTGATACTATCCTGTCATCAAGCGATCGCGTGGCACAAGTCCAAGTCACTTTAAGTAAACCTGCTGCACCCATTCCAGACTTTGGCGGCAAAATTAGCATTGAAACAATTAGAACCAAGCTCAATACATAAGTAGGTAAGCTGCCCGTCGAAAAAGTTGTGTTTATTCACGCCCACTTACTTAAAGTCTGCTTCTGCCACCAAAGGAAATAACCCGACAACATGCGCGCTGCCTCACCGCTACGCGTCTACATTCAACAAATAATTTTCACGACTCTTCCATTGGAGTGCTATATGAGATTGAGAATAGAGGAGTGAATAAATTTATACTTTCTGGATTCAGATTCAGAAGTTTTTAGTCAAAATTTGAACAAGTTAAATACATATCAGTCTTAAATTTATCACGTTGACTGAATTAGGTTATACCTATTTTATGAGATTACGGATGAAAATACTTTTTAGGTAAGTATTCAACGGTTCCATCAGATGTTCTGCCGTATATAACTTATCAGAGTTAGGTTTAAGTTAGGCTAACACTACTCCTATATGTAGCTAATTGCTTGCAGATAACAACTTTTATGGCAGTAAATACAACATGCCAGAACATAGGTGATTTAGTTCATCTTAAACTTACAAACTTTATGATTTAAAAAAAAGAATTTTACTAAAAATGTATCAAACTTTGCTAAATCTTGTTTAAGCCTAAGCTTTAATTCATTTAGAATAAATATCATCAATTTATTAGTTATTTTTGCAACATTTAAATTAGTATTTACAAATATTTGTGCCCGTGGATACCAGTTACATGAAAACTTACTCCCAAAAATATTACTTTTGTAAGTGGTAATCTGTTATTTCTTATTGTACAAGTCCTCTGTGATCTGTTTTGGCAAGGAACAGTTTTTTGACATGTTATTAACCATTCAAATTGATTCAAATTATCTCCAAATTAATACAAGTAAGGCATAACTTTAAGAAACGATAGCTTAACAATCGATTAATTTACATTCAAACAAGAAGAGATTGATTATGATAGGATTATTCTCTTTACGATGCTCTTAGTAAACAGGTAATTTGAATATGCTTGCTCCTAAAGTTATAGTTGTTGAGGATGAAGAAATCATAGCTTTAAATATTACCAGTAGATTGCAAAAGCTAGGGTACCATGTTTTAGAAACCACAAATTCTAGTGAAGGAGTACTTGAAAAAGTAGCAGAACGAAATCCAAATATAGTCTTAATTAATGTTGGCTTGGCTGGAGAAATGAACGGTGTGCAAGTGGCAGATATTATCCAGCACAGCTTTCAAGTTCCTGTAATATTTATAACTAACTGTTCTGAAAAACCTAAGTTATCAAAAAAACAGTTAAGAGAACCTTTTAGCTATATTCTCAAACCCTTTGCTGAAAGAGATTTGCATGTTGCTATCGAAATGACTCTGTACAAGCACAAAGTTGAAAAGAGATTACAGGAAGAAAAACAGAAGCTGAGAGCAATTGTTAACAGTATGGGTTCTGGAGTCATCATCACAGATACTAACAGCCGTATCCAAATAATCAATCCAGTAGCAGAAGCACTCACAGGTTGGCATAAAAATGAAGCGTTTGGTAAAGACTTAATGCAAGTGCTAAACCTGGTTAATCAAGATACAGGAGAAATCATTGAAAATTTAGTTAAGCAGGTGATAGAAATAGATGCAGTGATGCCGATACCAGATAACTGCATATTAATTGCTAAAAATGGCACAAAAATACCTATTGGAGATAGTATTGCCCCAGTTCGCGATAGAAATGGTAACATCACAGGTACGGTTTTAGTCTTTCAAGACATTACTCAACGTAAACAAACAGAGGCGGAACTCCTCCAGAATGCTTTTTATGATGCGTTGACGAAACTACCCAATCGAGTCTTATTTCAGGATCGCTTGAGGCTTGCTATTGAACGTAGTAAACGGCGAAGCAATTATCGATTTGCCGTTCTGTTTTTAGATTTAGATGGCTTTAAAGGAATTAATGATCGCTTTGGGCATCGAACGGGCGATGATTTGTTAGTAGCAGTCTCTCGACGCTTAGAGTCGTGCTTTCGCAGTGGCGATATTGTAGCAAGATACGGCGGTGATGAGTTTGCTATTCTTCTAGATGAAATTAAAGATGTTTCCGAAGCTACCAGCGTTGCTAACCGCATTCAAGATACCATTAGTGCACCACTCCATCTAAATGGACGGGAAATATTTATTTCAGCCAGTATTGGTATTGCTTTGAATAGCAATGAATACGATCAACCAGAAAACTTGTTGCAGAATGCCGATACTGCCATGTATCGCGCTAAGGGACAGGGAAAGGCTAGTTATGCCGTATTTAGTTTTGAGTAACAATTAAGTAGAGCGGTTAGAACAAATACGATTTTCAGTGATGCTTATTGTTTATTATTTAGAACTAAAAATATCCTGCGTCGCTACTTGATCTCGAACACGGGATAATAAGATTCTGTGTTTCTTCCTTAAATCATGAGTATTATTGTCTTCGGCAGCATCAATATAGACTTGGTAGCAACTTCCCCCCGCTTACCAATGGCTGGAGAAACATTGCTGGGACATAACTTTTTTCAAGTACCAGGGGGTAAAGGAGCCAATCAAGCGGTAGCATTAGCACTCCTTGGAATTCCTACCCAGATAGTGGGGCGTGTTGGTGCAGATAGTTTCGGCGCAGAACTTGTGAATAATTTGCAAGCTTCTGGTGTACAAACTAATTCTGTACTAGTGGATGAGACAGTAAGTTCTGGCGTCGCGACGATCGCAGTAGATGATGCTGGTGAAAATCAAATTATCGTTATTCCTGGTGCAAATGGCCGCGTCAATCTTGAAGATGTAGAAAGGTTGTCTCACTTGCTACCAAAAGCAACAGCGCTGCTTTTACAATTTGAAATTCCCATGTCTGCTGTGGTGGCAGCAGCTAAAGCCGCACGAGAAAAGGGCGTCACGGTTATTCTCGACCCCGCACCCGCGCCGGAAAATGTACCAGAGGAACTTTACTCACTGGTAGATATCATTACGCCCAATGAGGTAGAAATACGGCAATTGGTTGGTTTTGCAGTCGATGGAGAGGCATCAGTAGCAAAAGCAGCAGCCGTGTTACGGAAACGGGGTGTGAAATATGCGATCGTTAAACTGGGTGCCAAGGGTGTTTTTTGTGCTACCCCAGAGGAAACCTTTTTTGTGCCTGCATTTCCAGTTCAAATAGTTGACACAACTGCTGCTGGAGATGCATTCAACGGCGCTTTGGCAGCAGCGCTTTTTGAAAAACTTTCTTTGCGCCAAGCCGTTATTTGGGGTGTGGCAGCAGGTGCAATGGCAGCAACAAAACCAGGAGCGCAACCTTCACTTCCAAATCGGGCGACTTTTGATGCGTTTCTGAAAATGAGGGGAGTGGAAAGTTGCTAAGTACGTGTGCAAAATTAATTTTATATTCACGTCGCCTGAAAAACTTGTGAAACAGTGATTCCAGGTTGAAAAAATATATAAGTAGGTGGGCGGGAAAATTTATAACTATGTAACGAAAACTTAACCAGAATGATTAGAGTTAAATTTGACACGTTGTGTACTATAGTTACCTTTTTCTCCCCTGGCTTTGATACCATCAATCACGGCGTCAGCGAGCGTTGGTAATAGGTGTAACCAGGTTCGCTCCATGCACAAAACCCTAATTCGTCCAAATACTTTAGGCTCTTCAGTACTTGTTATGCTAAAATAACAAGTACTGAAGAGCCATACTTTAGGTCTATTTCTCCCTTCCTCTGCAGCTAATTCCAACATATCTAGCTCTCTAATTTTTGTGCTAATTGACTTATATGTACGTGGCTCTTTTTTCAGGCATTCTTCCAAAAACAGTATGTCCTCTTCCTTCCACTTCGATTTTCCTCCGCGCCCTGGTAATTCCCACAGCCCTTCTATACCCAACTCCCTGCCATTTATGTAAAACTTCTCTTACTGTTTGTGGAGTCCAGTTAAAATGAGCCGCTATTCTTTCTACGTACCAACCATGTGCGTTTAACCTGATTACTTCTGCTCGGTCTTTGACTTTCTGCGGTACATTGGCAATCCTCAGATTTAAGAGGGTTTTGTTTTGCTCATTAGTCAGAAATACCCTTAGACGAACACCCAACTTTTTAAACATCCGCCTATATCTTTACCTATTCAAACTTTTTACAGTTTTATTTGAGATAATCAAAGGAATAAAGAACATCGGATATACAAGTAAAAATAAATTGGGTATCCACCATGTCAAGTCAAAATCCAATCTTATTATCCAGAATACAATTGCTTGCAAACCTGAGCAAAATGTCATTATTAATGACATTAATGCGATAATTTTCCAATTTTCTTTACCTTTTTGATACCATAATAAACTCAAAATGCCTGTAAAAGATATTAGCAAGTCTAAAGGTAAAAACGAAAAATTCCATGCTACTAATATAGGATTGTTATAGTCTTTAAATAATGAGTTCTCCGGAATTAAATGAAATAACGTTATTGACCAATACAAAATAAATCCAATATCAGTAATCATCAAAAAAAATTTTAGATTTTTCAAGGTTAAACCTCCAAGTTTACTGTACAAGTATCGCTTTGTATTCTTTGGTTCTAAATCCGTAAATAAAGATTCTCGATTCTCCTCGTTTCTCATCTCTTTTTTTTACAAGCTGACTCGGCGCGTATTCAAGAATGGTCGCTCGCAATAGAGGAAGAAGATGTATGCTGCACTTAGAATCAGTGGCGTGCCTACAAGAAGAAGTAAGACAAACTCCCAGGCTTCTCCTAGATGCAATGGATGCAGAACATACTGCCAGATAATTTGTAGTAGAGGCGCATGTATTAGATACAGGCTATAGGAGAAAGTACCAATGAACACAAGTAGCCTCGAACTTAGAAAATTGCGGATTTTGTTAGATCCTGGACGTGAGGCAGCAGCGACCAAAGACAACGTACCTAGCGCACAAAGAGTATCTAAGAAGGCAAAACGTTCTTCTGATACATCGAATCCCCATAGATAGCAGAAAAAGATGATCATCAATATTAAACTAGCACAGACGTTCTGCCAAGGAAAATACCTACGCACCAATCGCCAAAGTTTATCTTTAGAAAAGACGATGGTTGCACCAACCATTCCCAGCACAAAATAAAAATACAAACCTATAAATTGTGGGGGTATTTCTTTCACCTGCGCGATTTCAAGCAAAATAATAGTAGTGTACATAAATAAGCCTATTCCAAGTGTCGTCTTAATACTGCCAAAGCGCTGCCAGCTGAATACTAGTAGGGGAAAGCAAATGTATAACTGTGATTCAACGGCGACAGACCAGAAGACATAGTTAATTTGCGTCGGTGTTACCAGATCCTGCAACATCAAAAGATGTGCAATCAATCCTTCTTGGGTGACAGGCAAGCTTATATCCCACTGTGTTTCCGTCTTCAACCCAATAAAAAGCCAGATGAGGAGTAGCGAAAACAATAGAGCAAAGTAGTAGGGAGGCAGAATTCGCCTTGCCCGCCTTTTGAAGAATTGCAGTGTTCCACCGCGCAAGATACCATTATTGTGAATAACAGGCAACATTAGACAAAAGCCTGATAGCACGATGAATACAACTACCGCGAAATGTCCATAGTAAAGCCACCAAGTTAGGATAAGCGTTAATCCAGTAGGTCGATGACCATACCCAAAGGGTGGGACAACAGCTGGCCATATTTGATACCACGTATGACTTATTAATACAAATAGAGCGGCGAGAGCACGCAAGCCGTCCAGAAAGTAAATATATTTCACTATAGGAATTCGGTTTGATTATTGCAAAAGGTTAAGTATTGTAGGGTGCTTGATAGTTATTAGAGAGGTCTAATGATTTCCGCCACTGAGGTTTAAACCAATCACTCCAACAATTACTAGCCCAATCGATATTATTTTGAATGCAGTTGCTGGCTCCTTAAACCATAAAATACCGATAATTGTTATCAATGCTGTTCCTATACCAGACCAAACTGCATAAGCAACGCTGACATCAATATTTTTAATGGCAATAGTCAATGAAGTAAGACTGATACCATAAAAGATCACCATTGCTATTGAAGGTAATACTTTAGTGAAACCTCCTGATAATTTCATGCAAGTAGTACCTGTCACTTCTGATATGATTGCAAAAAATAAGTACATCCAACTCATTGCATACCTCTTACGATTGATTTATATTTAGTAAATAATTATCAATTATTGCTAATAACTACTTTACCAAGCCCGCAACGGGAGCGGGAACAGGGAATAGGGGGGAAAATGAGCCCCGAATATTGGGTTTAAAGCCTCTTAATTTATTTATGAAAGAGATAAAAATATTTGAAACGTTCTGGGCGTCAGCCACGATGTTTCAATGCGTCATTATCCAAATCCCCTAATTTTAATTATGGGGATTTCCCTGTTAAGAGTTGCCCGTTCCCCGTTCCCTTTTACCTAAAAAGTAGTTATTAGCAGTTAATATTTATTAGAGTTTAGTGGCGATAAGAACACAGTATTCATGAACAACTGGTACCGCTCGCCCCTTTGCAAAACTATCGTCAGCATATTTGACAAAAGATTGCATAACTTGAGGACGCAACTCCTTATCTAATGCATCTAAAAATCCAGCAGATGCACCTGATTTAGTTATATAATCAGCAATTTGCTGACCATTTTGGCAATTAATAGTAACTTGTCCTTCCCAGGTATCCAGAATGTAAAAACTCCTTTGTCTGAACTTATTGACAAGATAATTCTTGTTTTTTGGTAGATTGATGTTGATATTCTTAATCAAGGCCTTTGGATACTCAATCAGAGCTTTTGTATATATATTTGAAACCTCTTTTAATGAAGATGCTTTGTTTTCAATTATTCCAACAAATCCTCCTGTTTTTAACACTCTTTCAAGTTCTCGAAGAAACTTGTCATGTTCCATATAGCAAATACCCCATCCACAAACAATGCCATCTACCGAGTTATTTGAGAGATTCGACAGAAAGGAAAGAGCATCAGATTGCACAAATGTAATATTTGATAGGCCTTTTTCAGCGGCAATTTCCTTATTGCGTTGAAGCATCCCAAAAGAAAGGTCCACCGCATCCACTTTTCCATTCGACCCAACTTTCCGAGATAAGCGATGAGTGAAATAGCCCGTTCCACAAGCTAGATCTAAAACATAATTGTCTTCTTGTACAGGGATTTTTTGTAACATTTCCAAAGCACTTTTACCAAGGTTCTGGGAATAATAATCATCATAGGATACTGCTGCTTTATCGTAGTCTGCAGTGTGGTTGGAATTAACCTGGTTGAGTTTGAGCATGGTTTTTCTGTAAATTAGATTTGGCAACTTCCATGTTGATTTCATTAATTCACCTCTATGTTAGATTTGGCATGAGCAAGTCAGAGAACGCACTATCCATGCTTGGGTATGGAAATGCTGTTCAAGTCAATCGATTAATTACCTTTGGCAAATTAAAAGTTTCTAATTTTCGCTAACTCTTCGACAACACTATTCACAGTGAAACGGATCTGCTCCTCAGTATGAGTGCAAGATATGAAGAAGCGCAGACGTGCTGCGTTATCTTGAACAGCTGGATAGATTATGGGATGGACATTAATCCTACGCTTGAAGAGCTTTTGGGAGAGTTTTAGGCATTGCGAAGAGTTACCTACAATAACTGGCACAATAGGCGAGTTGTAGCTTATGCCTGTATCTAATCCTTGCTTTTGAGACAGTTCTAGGAATAGTTGTGCCTGCTTTTGCAGGCGTGCAACTCGCTCTGGTTCCGCTTTGACTACGCGGATAGCTGCCAGTGCCGCTGATGCATTTGGTGGCGATATACCGACGCTATAAACAAAGCCTGGGGCGGTGTATTTAAGATATTCGATCAAAGCTTTGCAGCCTGCGATATAACCGCCGCAACTGGCTAACGATTTACTGAGTGTCCCCATCCACAAGTCTATATCTCTGGGATCAACTCCGAAGTACTCACCAATACCACGACCTTGTTTTCCAAGTACACCTATGGAGTGAGCTTCATCCACCATTAAGAAAACCTTATGGCGCTTTTTAATTTCAATGAACTTTGGCAAGTTGGGAATGTCACCGTCCATACTATATATACCTTCAATAAGGACAAGCACCCTTTTATAGTGACTGCGCTGCTGATCAAGCATTTCGTCGAGCCTCTCGTAGTCGTTGTGTGGGAATGACAGTCGCGTTGCTCCAGATAACTTGCAGCCCTCCAGTACACTATTATGAATGAATGCGTCATGCAAAATGAGGTCGTCTTGCCCAAATAGATGACCAATTGTTGTTACGTTCGTTGCATGCCCTCCCACATAAGTAATGCAATCTTCAGTCCCAATAAAGTCTGAAAGCTCTCTTTCTAATTCCTGGTGTAAGGGTATTTCCCCTGACACAACGCGGCTTGCTGATACAGATGTACCATAGTAGTCTATGGCTTCCTTAGCGGCCTTAGATACTGCCGGAATGCCTGATAGGCCCAAATAGTTGTAGCTAGAGTAATTGATTAATTGCTGACCACCAATTAACGTCGTGTTGTTGTTTAGCCCTTCATGAATTGTGAAGTATGGATTAACCAAACTACAGGCTTCTATATCCTTAATTTGCTGTTTCTGAATGAGATACTTAGGGTATAAATCAAAGCAGTAGTACTCAAGTGGAATCTCGTTATCATTTGTTGAGAAATTTCGTTGTTTCAATAACTGCTTTAGCAATTCCCGCTTTCGTTTAGACGATAGTTCAGAAATATTTTGAGCAAGCTGGCTCATCAATAACTCTCCTAATTTAATAACTTGTAAAGTAATGAATCTACTTCTTCGTCGGAATATTCCTCGATCTTTGCCAATAAATCTGACCTTTTTATAGATTCTAAATGTTGGGAAAGGACCTCAATTGTAGGGTAATCATACAAGAGAGTTGGGGAAAGTCGAGACCCAAGCAAATCCTCTAACTGACTTGAAAAGTTCACAATCTCTACCGAATCTAGACCGAAGCTTGTGAAGGGCTGCTGAACATTTATGCTACTGGGATTGACCTGAAGCCGCTTAGCAATCTTAGACATTAACCAGGCTTGGATGAGTTGGGCTTTGTGAAAGTCATTTTCGGAACTCTCCTGCTTTAAAGCATTCTTTGTGGAAAAGCCGGATTGTTGCTTTTGAGGAGTTTTCAATTGCTGTCTTAGGGATTCTACTTCCTTAAGCAGATACTGAAACTCTACTTTACTTTCAGGATTCATAGTCCAATCTCGCACCACATCCAAGCTGCCAGTCAGAAAACTAGCCCGACAAGCATGGCGCTGAATCTTGCCACTAGAGGTTTTTGGTATGCTTCCAGTCTTAAGCAGCAATATGGCATAAACTTCTAACTCGTGTTGCTCTGATATTGCCTGACGAATATTTCCTACCAACATTTCCAAGTCCAGGTTTCGCAGGTATTGACGCTCTAACTCACAAGCAACCACCAATCGCTCCTCTCCATTCACATCGACTGAAAATGCGGCACTGTAATTTGGTCGCAATGCCGAGTTGCTCTGTTCTACTGTCAGTTCAATGTCCTGGGGGTAGTGGTTACGACCTCGGATAATAATTAAGTCTTTAAGGCGACCAGTGACGAATAACTCACCCTCCTTCAAAAATCCCAGGTCTCCCGTACGCAGAAACGGACCTTCGCCCGTGTCTGCCAAATACGCTTGAAAAGTGGTCAAAGTATCTTCGACTCGCTTCCAGTAGCCTTTAGCTACACTAGGACCTGACACCCAAATTTCTCCCACTTCATCAAATTGGCAACGTGTTAAAGTTTCGGGATGTATAATGACAATCTGCTGGTTCAGCAAAGTTTGACCACAGCCAATTAACGTATGGGCTGGATCTTTGTCGTTACGAGCTAGGAATACTCGGTTTTGCTTCAAGGCATCGCTCTGGAGGGTTTGGAGTACTGGCAGCGCTGTTTTTAGTCCACCAGAAACGATCAGGGTTGCTTCAGCCAGTCCGTAGCATGGATAGAAGGCCTCTCGGCGAAAGCCACACTGGCTAAAGGCAGTTGCGAACCGATTAAGCGTCTCGGCACGCACAGGTTCGGCTCCATTGAAAGCTACCTCCCAGCTACTTAGATCAAGATTATCTCGCTGTTCGTTCGTTATCTTGCTCACACATAGCTCATAAGCAAAATTAGGTCCACCGCTCGTAGTAGCTTTGTAGCGAGAAATAGCCTGGAGCCAGCGTAAAGGACGCTGTAAAAAAGCCACCGGAGACATGAGGATGCATGGAACACCCAAGCATATCGGCTGAAGCATATTCCCAATTAGTCCCATGTCATGGAAAAGGGGTAGCCAACCCACAAAAATAGTTTTTTCTGTATGCTGCATAGCCTGCTGGATCAAAAGTTGGTTGTGCAGCAAATTCCCATGACTCACCACCACTCCTTTAGGTTTACCCGTAGATCCCGACGTGTACTGCAGAAATGCCTGTGTGTCGCTGTTTAAAGCAGGCTCTTCCCATGCCTGTGCTAAATCGCTAGCAATAATGTTGTCAGTAGCAAGCTTACGCAGATCCGTTAAGTTCGGATACTGGGTGAATTGTCGCTCTATCTTGGATAAGACGGTTGTGGTAGTAAGCGCTATCGCTGCCTGTGCATCCGCCGCAACGGCTTGGAGTCGGGACAGGGATTGGTTAGGCCGTGGCGGATATGCAGGGATTGCAACAACCCCTGCGTATAGGCATCCAAAAAATGCGGCAATGAATTCCAAACCTGGTGGGTACAGCAGCAGCGCTGTCTTCCCATTGAGCCCTTCGGACTGTAGTTGAGCAGCGATCACCTGAGCTTGTCTGTTCAATTCTTGATAAGTCAGGCTTGAGCTTTCTATTTCTCCATCTACAAGAAAGGTAAAAGCTGTTTTGTTTGGCTGATGTAGGGCTCTAAAGCGCAGCAAGTCTACTAACGTAGGAAATTTCAATTCTTTAAAAAAGTCAATCATTTTATTCTTTTTACAATAATTTTTCTTGACATAGGTAGTGTAAAAAGTGCCGTGACTGTAGTCGCCATATTTGTCAATAACTCCCAGTGAAACAATATCTCTGATAATACCCAAGTCGTCATCGACCGATTGCTACTCAAATCAAACATCTAAAAACCATCTAGTTGAGTGTTGGTAAATCCAACGATAGTCTGAAATACTTTTCAATTTCACTGTAATAAATAAGTATAAAAATTTACTTATTAAATTTACTTATTAAAGATGTGATATCATGTTCGGTTAATAAGTTATACTTCCCACATTTGTTGCACCCCACCCCGCCTGCGGTTCGAGGACGTGAAGCGTCGCTTTACAGGGACGGGGTTGTGTGCGAATAATCAGTATTCAATCGAACATTATATGAAATGTTTTTTTAGATAAAAAAGCTCACAATTCAAAATTACTTCAGCTAGGATAGTTTGTAAGTTGAAGTTTGCATGAACAGTATACAATCAATACGGTTCGGATAAAGCTTGATCCCCTCTAGCCCGCTTCATTTTTCCAAGACAAAAACGCACAACCACCCCAAAATGCCAAGATTGTTCGTCGAAGGAGAGTGAGGTGTGTGTATCTCTGTTGTCCTGTGAGTGCAACTTTGTTCATCCCAATCTCCTAAAGGATACAGCTGGCGAATGAGGGGTATCACCCCTCAGCAACGATAAATCAACTATTTCGTTGCTGTTTCAAGACGCGATCGCCTGTGCGAGTCTCGTCTCGAAAAGCCGATCAAATCGTTGGGGTGTGGGGTCAGACCCACCATTCGCCAACAGCATCCTAAAGGGGATTGGGATGAACAAGGTAAATATTTTTACTAATTGATGAATATAAGTGACAAATGACAAGTAAAAATTAAAAAATACTTGAGAAAATTTTGTATTTTAAGACACAAATTGTTTTTGATGTCCTAAAGAGTAAAAATTCATCTGAAACTTTCCTCCATTAAGTGAAAAGCAGCAAGTAACATTCAAATAAATGTCTGCTTTGATTAGAATAATTAATGGAATGATAAACTAACAAAAGTTCTTACGGTTAAACTATATAAAAATACTCATAAGGATAGATGACAATACTGTGCGGTGATATGCGCGCCATCTATTCAGTTGCCACAATTTAGAAGAAATTAGGAGTTACGCACTGTACAAATAGACCATAATCTGCATTACGGAATTCGGTCGTTTCAGGCGCTTCGCATAACCCTGATTTGTTCGTTACCTTTCTTGTTTTGAGTGCTAAACATAGCTGAAATATAGTACACATGTACAATGCGTAAGTCCTAGAAATGATCTTTTGGTTGCAATACAGTCAGCAATTCTCATGTTCAAGTTTGTCAAAAAAAGCGCACAGGCTAAAATACTGTTAAAGTATGAGGCGTGTAACAATTAGAAGTAGTAAGGTACTGAGATTAAATTTTAAATGTTGGACTTTGGACAAATAAATAAAGAGTGTTAGTAAATTACATGACTTTGTTGGCGAATTAAAAAAAGCCGTGCTTTCGGGTTAGCAAGATGAGGGTACCACCAGATGTAGTCCACGCTTACCGTTATAAACGGAGAATAAATGCTCCATATCTGTTGAATTTCCCACGTTTTTGGCGCTCGTTTTTCTACACCCCCCTGAACGCTTACTAACCACTAACAATCAACAGCTTCAAACCCCAATATCTTCATTCCACAATTCGGGGTTGTTTTCGATAAACTCACTCATCATGTATTGGCATTCATCAAGGTTTAAATCAATGACTTCGACGCCGTGAGATACCATAAATTCCTTAGCACCGGGAAAGGTTCTTGATTCTCCGGCAACAACTTTTTTAATCCCAAATTGTACGACGGCTCCAGCGCACAAATAGCACGGCATTAAGGTTGAATAGAGAGTTGTACCTTTATAGCTGCCGATTCTACCAGTGTTACGAAGGCAATCGATTTCGGCATGAGTGACAGGATCTCCATCTTGCACGCGCTTATTGTGTCCCTTACCGATAATCAAGCCATCCTTGATTAAAACTGAACCAATAGGAATTCCGCCTTCCAGTCTCCCTTGTTTTGCTTGTGCGATCGCCGCTTCCATAAATTCATCCATTTTTTATTCTCCTTTTATGTCACAACAACTCGTCTTAATGGATCACGACGGTGGTGTAGATGATTATCTAGCAACAATGCTACTGATGACTATGGATCACATCCAACTTCTTGGCGTTGTCGTGACTCCAGCTGATTGCTATGCAGAACCTGCTGTCAGTGCCACACGCAAAATCCTGGATTTGATGAGATGTTCTCATATACCAGTTGCGGAAAGTACTGTGCGCGGTATCAACCCCTTCCCGCGCCTCTATCGCCGCGATTCATTTATCGTTGACCATCTTCCCATTCTCAATCAAAGCGAAACCATTCGCACAGCTTTGGTTGCAGAATCCGGTCAAGATTTTATGGTTCGGGTGTTAAGTGAGGCGACAGAACCAGTTACACTGATGGTCACCGGTCCCTTGACTACAGTAGCAACAGCATTAGACAAAGCTCCAGAAATCAGCGAAAAAATTCAAAAAATCGTCTGGATGGGGGGTGCGCTCAATGTCGCTGGTAATGTAGAAAAAAGTTTGGAAGCTGGACAAGACGGTTCTGCAGAATGGAATGTTTATTGGGATGCAATTTCCGCAGCGCGAGTGTGGCAAACCCAGATAGAAATTATTATGTGTCCTTTGGACTTGACTAACAATGTGCCTGTAACATCAGACATAGTTTATAAAATGGGGCGACAACGCCACTATCCCATATCTGATTTAGCAGGACAATGTTACGCGCTAGTCATTCCTCAGGATTATTATTTTTGGGATGTGCTGGCAACAGCTTATCTTGCTCACCCAGAATTTTATCAGCTACGCGAGTGGGAAACACAAATTATAACGAACGGTCTTAGCCAAGGGCGTACCAAGATTGTACCTGGAGGTCGTCCGGTTTATGCGATGGATACGGTAGATAAAGAGCGTTTCTACAGTTACATCTTGCAACAATGGGCACGGTAAAATGATGAAGACACCGGGAATGGGAGACGCGGTGAGACAGAGCGCATGAGGGGTTTTCGCGCTCCCAGGCGATCGCGGAGTACGAAAAATACAGAGGGATTGTTTCCCTATATCCTCGGATCTCCATCGCCCCGTGTCAACCTCAGTAAAAAGTCTTTACATAAAGATTACAAGGAATGTATCTCTTCTGTGGTGTCTCTAAAATCTGGTAAACGTGGCGTACTCGCTTGCATCATTGCTAAAAATAATTACCTCATTAACAATGGGCTAACCCAATTTCTTGCCCGAATCCGCGCTTTTATAAAGTGCGATGTTGGCTCAATTGACATAAAGAGTTATAGTCATAAGAGGCTCACGTTAGCTTGATGGTTATATAGAAAAAAACCTTGCCGATGACCACAAAGGCAAGGAGAGTGCTTAATTGCTCCAGTAGTAGGAGCTTATCAACATAGTACAAGTATTGTGTACTGAAGTAAAACATTATTCAGGCTAATTTTTCGCTACTTAGATTGGGAGCAATGCGATGAGTGTGAGGTGAACCCAAGAGTATAGCGAGTACCTAAGCAAATCCTGAAATAATTATTCAAATAAATTGTCTACCGCAGGAAATCCGTGTAAGAGTTCTAATTATTACAGCCCAAATCTCAAACATCCTTGATTAGGTATAAAATTTACCCAAAAATTTGAGAGTTGACGAAAGACGTTAAGATACAGACTGCTAACCTTTCCCACCTGTAAATGTCACGCCTTGAATAAAGTAGCGATTGAAAAAAGCGTAAATAGCTAAAGCAGGCAGGGTGAAAATCATCGAAGCTGCCATGATGTAGTTCCAATAACTGATATATTGACCTTTGAAAGTGTTCAATCCCAAAGGAAGCGTAAACATTTCCGGCTCAAACAAAATGACTAAAGGCAGTAAAAAATTATTCCAACTGCCCATGAACACAAAAACTGCCTGTGCTGCCAATGCAGGTTTTGCTAGAGGCAAGACAATACGCCGGAAAATACCAAAAGTATTTAATCCATCTAATTGAGCAGCTTCCTCCAATTCTTTGGGAAAATTGATAAAAAACTGCCGCATCATAAAGATGAATGTTGCATTCACCATACCAGGGACAATCATCCCTTGATAGGAATTGAGCCAGCCAAAAGCTTTCAAAATTAAAAATGTGGGAATCAGCGTTATCTGTGCTGGAACTGCTAATATGGCAAGAATTAAGAAAAACCAAAACTGTCTACCCGGAAAACGCAACCTCGCTAGGGCATAACCTGCCATTGAGTTGAACAACAAGTTTAGAATCGTGACACATACAGCAATAACTACACTGTTGAACAGCCACCGGAAAAACAGCGGTTCTTGTAGAAAGATTTGCTTATAGTTCTCAAGAGTAAAGTTTTTTGGGAGAAAATTAGATGTACCGCTAACTATTTCAGATAGTGGTTTGAATGATGCTGAAAGTGCCCATAAAAAAGGGATAAGGGTGATGATTGCATACACAGTTAGCACAATGTATACTAGTAATTTCATAGTCTGAAGTTTGGGTGTCATTGCATTTGCTCTCTCACCCAGGCTCGAAAAGCTTTCATTGTCTTGTTTCTACCTTGAGAGTTACACCGATTGAGATATTGAGGAATCACTTCTGTAAGCGGCAAGTTTGGGAAGTTTGGGCTGAATTCTGACTCCAAATATTTACCATCTTCCAATACATTTATCTGTAACTTACCTTTTTCAAACCGCCATAGTTCCGGAACTCCCAACGCCTCGTATATATTTGAATGTGTACGGGAAGTGACATCAATTTCTAATGCTAAATCGGGAGGCGGATCTACTGTTAAATCCAATCTGTCTTTTCCTCTAACTGCTGACTCATTTTGGATATAGAAACAGTTGTCTGGTTCTATAGCTTTACTCATAAATTGTTTTTTAAAAGTTGTAGAACCTAATGACAAAAATTCAATGTCTAGTTCTTCAAGTATTGCTTTGACTAAATCGCTGATAGTCTCTTTACTGCGCTCATGTTCGGGAAGTGGTGTCATAATTTCCAGAATTCCATGCTCATAAGCCACTTTAGATGCACGATGTTCTCCTAACTCTTCTAGGATGGCTTCAAATTCTTGCCATATGACATCTTTTAGTAGAACTCGCTGTCCTAGTGGGATATCTAATCGCTTCAGATCAATTAACATTTTAAAACTCCATTAGTAAATTTTTATCCCTTATTTTTATCAAATCTTTTCGTTGCTAAAAAGTCGTCGCTGAATTAAAGTGATGACAATGATAACTGCTGCTAGTAGAAAAGCGATCGCAGCGGCATAACCCATTTGCAAGTTACGAAACACAGCTTGGTATATCAGTAGAACTACGGTGAGGGTGGCGTTATTTGGCCCTCCGTTGCCGTTAGAGAAGATATAGGATTGATCGAAAAGTTGAAATGTCCCCATAACTCCCACAGCCAAGACAAAAAAGGTGACTGGTTTGAGTAAAGGAAGCGTGATGTGGATAAACTGCTGCTGGGCATTTGCACCATCCAAAGACGCTGCCTCGTACAAAGTTTGAGGTATATCCTGTAATGCAGCGAGGTAAATTACCATGTAGAACGGTGCAGTTGACCAAATATTCATTAGCATAATACCGAGGAGAGCCACAGCAGGATCTCCCAGCCAGTTATAAGTCGGCAATCCTACAAAAGCCAGAAAATTATTGAGGAGGCCATTAGTATTATAAATCCACATAAAAATGAGAGTGAGGACGGCTGAAGAGGTGACTGTAGGCAAAAAATAAAGGATGCGCCACAAGTTTTTTCCCCGAATGCCGGAATTTAGGGTAACTGCGAGGACTAAAGCTAGGACAGTTTGTGTTGGCACTACAATAGCTACGTATTGGGCTGTATTTTTCAAAGCAATCCAAACCCGTTCATCTTCAACCAACCGAGAGAAGTTGCGAAAGCCGACAAATTTGTACTCAATACCCCCTAAAAGTTTGACTTTATGCAGCGAAAGAAAAACAGCATAGAGAATAGGCAACACCACAAAAGTACTTAAAACCAGAATGGTTGGTGCCATAAATAGATACCCAGCCAGGTTTTCTGTTAAATTCCACTCCTTTCTTCTCTGCCGCCTTTTCACTTCAAACACGACTCTCACCTCCGCTTTATCAAAGCACCACCCTGCCTTAGCGATGGATGCTATATCGCTCTCATCGTATCTAAACTTGTGAAGGCTGTTAATGGTTAACGGCTGAATGCTTGTTAGTTAAAAAGCTGTGATTTACTAAATCATTTATAACTGCTTTTGTTAGTTGTGTGTAGCAGATGTTACGAAAAGCCAGACAGAAGACATTACCAAGAACGCAACATTTTGGCGTAACCTGATATTGATAGTAGTTGCAGCGACTCAAGCGATAAAGTTTAGAAAGGCAGGTTACGATTCATGGCTTATTCCTGGTTTAAAGCGTTTCACCTTGTGGGCATAGTCGTTTGGTTTGCCGGTTTATTCTACTTAGTACGTCTTTTTATCTATCACGTTGAAGCTAACGAAGAACCGGAACCAGCACGCACAATCCTAAAAAATCAGTACCAGATCATGGAAAAACGCCTATACAGTATCATCACCACTCCAGGGATGTTGGTGACGGTAGCAATGGCGATCGGTTTACTGGCAACTGAACCAGACGTTCTCAAAGAAGGCTGGTTGCACATCAAACTGCTGTTTGTCCTTGTCTTGATTGGATATCACCATTACTGCAAACGTCTGATGAAGCAGTTAGCAGTAGATAAATGCAGTTGGGGTAGTCAGCAACTGCGTGCTTTAAATGAAGCGCCGACTGTTATGTTAGTCGTGATTGTCTTACTGGCTGTTTTCAAGAATAATCTACCAACAGATATCACCGCTTGGGGTATTGTCGCCTCAATTATTGTTATGGCTGCGACCATCCAGCTTTATGCTAGAAAACGTAGGTTAGATAAAGAAAAGCAAATAGCAGAAGTGGCACAACCACAATAGTAGACTCTGCATTCTCTGGAAAGAGTGCAATTCATTCAAAAGTCACTCTCATTTTACTACCTGAGATAGATGTCAATAAACTGGTCCTGACGATTCTCTCAAAATGAGTTTCGTCTCCAGAACCTCAGAAGTTTTTCGACTTGACCCCTTTTCCAATCAGTGGTAGCTGGATAATTGTAAGCGATGCTTGAATCTGGGAACTTGATTAAAAAACGTCTTTAATAAAATCGTGATGGCGAACGAAAATTGGGTGTCAAATAATGTTTTAGCTTTAGCGCAGCAGATCGCCGCAGAATTTGAGAACTTACCGCAAGTAGTTGCAGTAGTTCTGGCTGGTTCGCAAACTCATCAAGTTGCCGATTTAGCGTCGGATTTAGATCTATACGTTTATGCACCAGAAGAGATAGCAGTAGAGAGTCGGGCGGAGATCGCTCAAAAATTTGCTCAGCGAGTTGAACTTAACAATCAGTTTTGGGAAACCGGAGATGAATGGGTAGACACCAATTCTGGACGAGGCGTGGATATTATGTACCGCACACCTGAGTGGATTGAAGATCAAATAAATCGCGTTCTTGTTCACCATCAGGCAACAGTCGGGTATTCCACCTGTTTTTGGTTCAACGTTCGCCACTCTTTACCACTGTGCGATCGCCTTGGTTGGTTTGGGCAACTCCAGCAGCAGACAAACCAACCGTATCCGGAACCTTTGGTGGAAGCGATTATCGCCAAAAACTATCCAATTTTGCGCCACAACCTTTCTTCCTACATTCATCAAATCGAATTAGCCATCAAGCGAGATGACTTAATTAGCGTAAATCATAGAACTTCTGCACTCCTCGCTAGCTATTTTGACATCATTTTTGCTATCAACAGAATGCCTCACCCTGGAGAAAAGCGATTGCTGCAACTGACTCAAAAGTTTTGCTCTAAACTGCCAGAAAGTATGGAAAGCAGAGTCAACAATCTAGTTCGAGCGGTAGATCCGGATAACAGTTTGAATATTCTAGAGTGTGTGAATCAGTTGGTGGATGGACTGGATCAACTGTTAATCGCGGAAAGCTTCGGTGCAACAGTAAACAAAAAATTACCTGAGATGTCATATATTAAGAAATATTAAGAATACGAGTTTGAGATCGAGAGCGATCAATATGTCAGATCAACCTGTAGGAAAACCCCGTCCCCTATGGCGGGTAATTCTTTGATCTGTCGCCACCCTGATGCTGTACTACGGCTGGTACAAGTGGATTATCCAGGAGGAATTACGAGATTATAACGGTTACGGGTGGTCAGGAACGCTATGTTTAGCGCCTTTTGTCTTGGGATAGCAGTTCCTCAAGCTTTGTGGCTCTTTGATCCAGATGTTCCGGGATGGTTCGGTTGGTTTTCCTTGGTAGGTGTCGTCTGGATTTATATTGTGCAGTTCAAACTGTATAGAACAGTCAACGAACTCTATCGCCAAGCCGGAATGAAAGAACCACTTGTCGTCTGGTGGATATTTATACCGGGGTTGAATTTAATTGTCGGTTTGAGACAAATTCATTTTTTAAGTCAATTTTGGGCAAAAGAACAAGGTATTGCTGTAAAAGACGCTTTTGCTGAAAAAATTCACTTACTTTCAGCAAATTCTTTCCCTTAACATCGCCTACATAACGAAGAGCCTTAATTGAACTGTATTAGTTTTTGATGAGACTTTGAAATGACAAAGAAAAAGCTCTCTTGCAGTTTGCCTAGCAAGAGAGCTTTAGTGTGGTGTGAGGAGCAAACTCAATGTTTGCTTTCTACCACTGTAGCAAACGAGATTTGATTTGTCGGGACTGTCAGGAAAATTTGAGTGGAAATAATACTTAAGTTTTACGAGAATAGAATTCGAGGGTACGCTAGGCAAGTCTACAAGCTAACATTATTTTTGGGAAATATGAAAAGCAGAAATATATGAAAGCTGAAGACGGCTTCCAAAGTCATCTTCTATCCGCTGCCTCAATCCTGCAAACAAAGCATCTTTGCTCTGTGGATCTAACTTTAGGTATGGCGAGTAGGTGTTCAGAAGCATTAAATATCATCGACAGTGTAGGTTACCTCGGATACAACTTGTCCGGAGACTAAGTTTTTGAATTGTCCTGAATCGATGGCCATTTTTGCCAACCCTCTTAAAATCTCTTCTTGAGTTTCCCTGTCTTCATATCGGTCAAGAGATGGAGCATGGACTTGATAGACTTCAGATAAGCTTTGGTAGACTTCGTAGGAGGGCTGAAGTTCCTTGTTCCATAATAAAATCAAGCAGCCACGATCTTTCAGGGCTTTTGCTGCTTTGAGATATCCTACGTCTGGTGAGCTCCAATGAAAAGAAGATGCTGCTAAAACTGCATCAAATTTCTCAGCTAAAAGCGTCCACTCTTCAAACGATGTATTCTGAATCTCAACATTGGGATACTGTTGACAATTCTGTTGAGCTAACCGGAAAAAATCTGGGTTGGGTTCTAAGCAGATTGTTGAGCAACCCAATGGCGCGATCGCTACCGTTGCAGTTCCAGGGCCACATCCTACTTCCAGAATTTCTGAGTCAGTCGAGAGTTGAGCAACTTCCACAACTTGGCGAATCAAATCTTGAGGATAGCGGGGTCGTACCTTATTGTAAGCCTCTGCTGCCGGAGAATACCAATTTTTTCGCTGTTCCAAATCTCTGCTGGAGCAACTGATTATTGTTTTTTTAAGTCTTCCATATCTGTTTGTCAATTGTTGACAAAATCTTCTTTTTTTAAGATTTACAAGACTTAGCTAATATTACTTATTAAATAGTTTTAAAAAAGGTAAGAACTGCTTCAAATTCATGATTAACAAAGAGCGGAATACCCAACCCAGTTTTAACACCGCAAGCTTTAGCAATTTTGTTGCGGAGAAAATAGCTTTCTGACTGGGTAGATAAGTTGGGAATCCATTCAGCTTGCTGGGATAACCAAACTCTTCCTGGTAAGCCCACGTTTGGAGGCATCACAAATCCTTCGCTACAGAAGCGAAACATCTCTAAGGCATTGACAGTTGCACTGTCAATAGAGCTATTGACGTACCAAACAGGACTAATTTCTAGAACCGTAGCTTCTTCAGAGGGTATCCAAACTTCACCGTAATCCCACTTAGCAAACTCGCATACTGCTTTCAGTGCATAGGCAAGCCCATTTCGAGTATTTTTTACCTTGAGGGTATGTAAAAATTTAACTTCCTCGTGTACCGATTCTAACTTAGTTTTTTCTTTAATCAACATATTCTTTATGCATTTACTACATACATAAAAGCATAAAGAAATATTAAAGGTATAACCAACGGTAATTTCACTGATTCTTTATATTATTGACGTAAAGTTCACAAAACTGACAAAATTGTAGGAAAAGTCTCAGAATTGTAAAGTTTCTTAAATTAGCTTAATTAAAACTCTCTGATAATCCCTTATCAAGTATAAATATCTGCGAAAATAATCTTACATTAAATCCAATTGCATAGCATTGCTATGCTCGAAACCTAGACTTTAATAGACTGGTTTGCCTAATGGAGAGGCGTGGAGAATCACTCGCGTACAAGCGATCGCTTTCAAATAGTCAAGCGCCATACTCATAAGTTGCTTAGCAATTCCTTGTCTGCGGTATCTTGCTTCAACGTAGACTCCCCAAATATAGCTGTATTTACGGTACTGAGGCTTGAGAATATTTGGATACAGACCCGCAAATAGTTGACAACTAGTAGATCCTACAATTAGGCTATCAAACTCTGCAACAAAAGCTTTGTAAAATAAATTTCGACGAGCTTCTTTAATATAATTGAGCGTAATATCATGCCACTCACCTTCTACAGCGTCCTCACTAACACCATTATCAAGCCACATTCGGAAAAAATGCTCTGCGATGAGTGAGTCTTCCTCTAAAGTTGCTTCTCTCAGAATAATATGTTCTTGCGGAGACATTACAGATACTCCTCAGTTTGAAGAAACAATTCCCATCCTACTAACCCAAGTTTTTTTTGTACATATGTGATGCGTGGTAATTGGCAAAAAGGGGATTGATAATTGTTCTGCTTCTTATTCCCCATGACTGATTTACATGACCAGTAACTTACGTTATCAAAGTATTTAATTTCATATTTTTCTAATAAAGCCATGAAACGAATA
Organism: uncultured Scytonema sp.; assembly: GCA_937873135.1. GTDB lineage: Bacteria > Cyanobacteriota > Cyanobacteriia > Cyanobacteriales > Nostocaceae > Rhizonema. The sequence goes on from CALMVQ010000232.1 coordinate 117,349, forward strand.
AAAGCTTTAATGACTGTAGTTAGCTCTGTTGCTATTTCCCTAGGTATGATACCGACACTTCCTGTTGATGCAGCAAATGGCGAGATTACGTGTAATAATCTCATTAGAGACAATGGTTATGCGGTAGTTGGTGCGTCCAGTGGCAGAGTTAGCAATCGATATGGCGGGGGTGAGAGATATAGTTATCTCTACCGAATTCGCAATCGGCGTGACGGAAGAGTACGTAGAATAGCTTGTGTCTGGAACGAAAGACGTAACTCTGCGCGACTCATCTATCGCTAAAAAATTAATTTTATTTGCAGCCTTGACAGATTGCTCTTTCATCTGTATTGAGCAGGATCTTTACTACTCATTTGGATGCAAAGCAATGCTTGATATTGAGCGATCGCCTCTGTAGAGAAGTAAGAATTCGCTTCTCTAGACTTGTGAAATTATGAGCAAGCACCGTACACAGAACTGTATTGCAGTTGATCGCCATCGCTGTGTTATGAGAAGGGGGAAGGAGAATCTGCCGTTTCCCTTTAACTTAATAAAAGCTTCCTCCTTGTCCCTATACACCATACCTCAACTTCTGTCAAGAGTGTAGAATTCCCAGTAGCTTAGCAAAATTTCTGCCAGATAAAACAGCGATCGCACGTGCATATTGAGGATCGGACTGAGTACCAATTGATGCTGGATTGGTTGCTAAATAACGTAGCTGAGCTTGTGTTAAATCTATCTGAACATCAGGCTGAATGCCCTTGTGGTGAATATCCGTTCCGTTTGGTGTGTAGTAATGTTCGATGGTGACTGCCAAAGCGGAACCGTCTGATAGCTCATTAACTTGTTGGACTAATCCTTTACCAAAAGTTTTACTGCCAACAAGCACTGCTCTTTTATTATCCTTAAGAGCACCAGAGAGAATTTCACTAGCACTTGCCGAATTGCCATCGACTAAAACGACTAAGGGTTTTTGAGTCAACGCTGTTTTATTAGCTTTGATCTCCTCCCTACCACCTGCACGATCTACTGTTTGAACGATACCACCATTTTGCAGCCACATCCGTGCAATCTCAACACTCGAACCCAATACTCCACCTGGATTACCCCGTAGATCCAACACAAACCCATCAACTTGCTGACGAGTGAGATTTTCGATAGCTCGACGCATTTGCTGGGGTGCTGCGGCGCTGAACTCAGCTAAGCGAATATAGCCAACGCGCTTCGAGTTTTCCTGCTTGAGCGTGTAACTCACCTTTGGCACGTCAATATTAGCCCTTGCGATCTTCACGTTAAAATTGCTCTGCCCAGAACGTGCAATCTGTAGAACTACTGATGTACCTGCTTTACCACGAATGAGTTTGGATGCATCCTCCAATTTCATTCCTTGAGTGGGTTTACCATCTATTGCCAAAATCCGATCTCCAGCTTTCAAACCCGCTTTCAGTGCTGGAGAATTGTCTGTGGTTGCCACAACAGTTAGTTCCTGAGTTTTGGGGTTCTGTCCTAGCTGAATTCCAATTCCAGATAATTGCCCAACAATTGATTCTTCATTTAGAGATTGGTACTCTTTAGGGTTCAGAAACCGTGTGTAGGGATCTCCCAGTTGTTTTAAAGCTGTTCGGATAGCGATATAAGCTTGTTCCTTGGAGGTATAGTTCTGGTTCAGTAGGCTCTGTCTGGTGGCTTGCCAGTTAGTGTGATTAAATGTACCATCCACATACTCACGGTTAACAACTTGCCATGCTTCATCGACTATTGCTTTTGGACTATCGTGTAACTCTGCACGAACGGATCGACACCCAATAGCACCAAAGAAAGACAAAGTCGTAGTCGTTGCGATCGCTCCACTTATCAAGGCAACTTGGAGCAGCGAGAAGCGTTGTGAGGATTTCAGCATTAAGGTTTCCTGTCGTTGGATTTTCAGTTTTGTTGTCAACCACTAAGGGATGAGCGTGGAGTTAGCTAGCAGATCTCAACAGTCTCCAAAATTTTTCATACATATAATTATTATGAATGCGTAATATCTATTTTATAGTTGGTAACTCTTGATAAAATATATTAGTTGATGCTTCAAGCGTTGATTGTCGTTTGTGACGACGACCCAGCTTACGAACATACAACCTACAGTCAGCAGCATACAAACATATGACAATTATATAAACTAAACTGGTAAGCGAAAATTTAACAACAACGGTTGAATATGCACAAATTTGACCAACTCATCCGAACCACAAGTCGTTTTTGGGACATATATGGTTTTCCAGACTTGCCCCTATGCGTGTGGTTTTGGTTTGTTGGTCGTGGGGCTTCTGCCGCTTGAAATGAGTGCAGTTTTGGGATTTGAGTGTTATAGTATTTCAGAAGTTAGCAACAGGTATACTAATTGACCCACGCGAAAAAGAATCAAGTGGATGTTTCTTAGACACATCCAATGGATCTATTTGTTGAGGTGTCTGGTTCTGGTTAGGCTGTTGCTGAAAAAATCGCTTGACAGCCGCAGATGGATTTTTGATAAAGTCAAGCGGGCTGATTGATTGGGACGGTTGACGGTGAACTGATGGAATTGAGTTAGAAATTGCTTCCAGTTGATGCTTTTGATCTACATGATATACTGGAGTATTAATTGTCACTGGCTGAGTGACTAAATTCCCAGCATTACCAGTAGCAGTTTCGAGTTGATAAACATTGATCTCATTAGCAAAGGCTGGAGCAGTCACAGCGATCGCACTCAGTACGAGTAAGGCTAGAGTTAAGCATTTCATAATTAGATTTGCATCTTCTCAAAATAACCTATCTCTATCTTATGCATGAAATGGATAGCCTAGACAAGATTCGAGAAGTTGATGTTCCCGTTTGCTCATGTCAGATATCTCGATTCATATTCGTCCCTTTTCTGGTGCGCTGACTGTTAATAGCTAGACACTAACAGTCTAAGCTTCGTCGTCTGTTGACGCAAGATCCAGACCACCCACTACTCACTCGAAGTGGGTGGTCTCGTTTTTCCCGAAAATAATTTATAATTGTTATATCTCTTTATGAAAATACAACCAAGTATTAAAGTAAAAATAAAACTACAGCCGACTTTGAGGAGGCTATTGCATGAAGCGCTTAGTTATAGCTATTTTGGTAAGTACATTGGGTACGGCAGCTACTATCACTTTCCCGCAAACTGCCAAAGCTGACTACCCAGGTGATCATTACTCGCATTATGGCAGGGAGAATCGTCCGTATTACGACCGAGGAGAAGATCGTCGGCGTTACGAGCATCGAGGAGATCGCCGTTATTACGAACATCGAGGCGACTACTACGGATATCATCCTCACTCTTACTACCGAGAATATTACCCTTCTGAATACTACAACCGAAGTTATTATTCACATCCTCGTTCTCACTTTCAGCTTGTTATTCCGCTCATTTTCCGGTAAGAGTTATCAGTTTTAGCTCAATCCGAAATTGTACAGTGACTTTTTATTTGTCCCTATGTCAAATTATTGTCATCAAGGGTGTGAATCTTGGACTTGAAGAGGTTTCAGCCTAGAATCACTGGAACTTACAGACTGCATCAATACAAATTGTTACTTTCCCTAAAGTGGGTAAGGCTTAGCTTAATGACACAAATTTGTTTCAACGCCATTTAATTTGTCACTGTACAGCTTCAATCGCTGAATTTTTTCAGCAGTGTCCGTTTCAGGTGAAGGAGTATACATTACGATTCGCAAGTCCGGTGAAGCTTCTGGTTAGAAAACCGTGTACTCAAACACTAACCGCCCCACTATCGGATGATTGTATTCTTTACTCCCTTCATGTTTCCCATATACGTCATGACGCGACCACCATTCTCGCTCATTCCGGACTGACTCTTTGCAGATCTTCTATCAGTTATGTCATATTCAGCATCATCAGGGTTCAGCAACAACCTGTATCCCCTCCATAACTAAATTCACCAATTCTTCCGCAAATGCATCATCTAATGGTGCGTGCTTTACTAGTAACCGATACCAAATTGGACCATAAATTGCATCTATTCCCAATTCCAAATTTAAGTCTGGGCGTATTTCACCGCTTGTGATTCCTTGTGACAAAACTGTGCGGATTGCTTCCCTGTGATCGGCAACGAACAGATCGCGAAACGCCACGGCTACATTTGAGTCCGTTTGCGCTTCGGCTACAAGTCCAGCGACAGCATATCCTACTGTGGTTGTTGTGAGTATGGTAAACAGTTGTCGTAAAATTTGACAGAGGTCTTCTTCAACCTTACCTGTATCTGGTGTGGGAACATTTCGTGTATCTTGGGCTGCATAAGTTTCCATAATCACTGCCGCTTTGGAAGACCACCAACGGTAAATAGTTTGTTTGCCTACCCCTGCACGGGTTGCGATCGCCTCAATACAAACACCGCCGTAACCTTTTTCTTCTAATAGCTCAGCCGCCGCCTTGAGAATTGCTTGATGAGAACGTTCACTCCGCCTGCGAGTCGAAGGCACTTTAGAGCCAGAATTTGTTTGAGTACCCTTGTTTTCTACCTGTTCTAACATAGTTACAGCCCCTCTAATTGATGTTCTTAGTTTAGACGATACGAATTGTCTTATTTATAAATACAACGTGATACGTCTAGTTTGATTGAAGATGAAGGTTTTTCTCGGAAAAATGGGTTGAAAACCCCGTTCAAGTAGGACGGCTTTTTCTAAGGGCGTGAATAATGAAAATTGTGGTATATTTAAAATATCAGTACAAGATTTAAAAACCTACTGACTGACTGGAAGAAAGTCACGCCCGAAACAACTTTGAGGAGACATCAATACGCTCCATTGCGATTCATAGTGTTGAGCCGCGCGTACCTGAGTAGTCAGGATATTAGAGTCGAAAGGCTTTAAGAATCTCCGTATCTTTAGAGCGGAGAGTGTCAAACAAGTTGTATTCATCGCACAGCTAGTTGCAGAGACTGCAATGCAGAAGGTTTTACCTAAGAGCATCGGTGAGAGGTTAAGATAAAGTGCCTTTTATCAATCAGTTAAAATACTCAAAATCTTCTTAATAAGAATGATAATCGTGTGGAGAGAAGGGGGAGGATGCAAGGGAATCTTGCCTCCTCCCCCTGTTTTTAATTATCATTATCTTTAAAATCTTAAATAGGCAATGGCGGATCTCCGTCCCCACCCGGCACTTCCGTTTAGCCACCCAATCTTCCGAAGTTGCTGAATCATGCTTTGGGGGCACATTCATACTTGAGTTTCGGAGTCAAACCGACGCTCTTGTGTAATCGACTACACAGTTCTAGCGAACTGGTATGAAACCAGCCTGTTTAATTGCTCTTTGCCCTTGATCGGTGAGTAAAAGTTTGCTATATGCAACACCTGCTTGCTGTTGCCGACCATTGTCTTGCTTAATAATGACAAACAACTTAGCGGTTATTGGATAACTGCCGTTTTTGATCACTTCCGGATTAAGTTGATTGCGCTTCAAAGGGCACTGGTTTGGTGAAACTAGGGGTTGGCGGTAGAGGGAAACGAGTTGCTTGGTAGTGATACCTAAGGGTAGTGATTTTACTGTGCATTGAGGTACAACTGCCCGAGCAGAAGCAAAATAAAGACCGCCTGGGGTTTGACTCACGCGGCGCAGAGCTTCTGTGGTAGAATATACATAATGTACATTTGAACTTAGATCTTGCTTGCCAGAAAATATTGCTGCGTCTGCGTTTTCTGGACGCTGGGAAAAGGCGGTAATTGCAAGGTTCGGTCCTCCGACTTGCTTCCAATTAGTTATCTTTCCTAGATAAATCTGCTGTAACTGCTCAACGGTTAAGCCAGGAGCTTCAAGTGTTCTATTCGCTACTACTGCTACTCCATCTGTGCCAATTTGACTTTGAGAGAGTGTAAAACCACGTTGCTGAGCTAAAGCGTATTCTGTGGCTGTAAGAGGACGGGAAGATTGAGCAAAGTCTAGTTTACCATCAAGCAACATCCGAATTCCCTCACCTGAACCTGGGCTGCTGCTATCAGGGTTTACATAATGCAAGTTTAACTCTGGACGAGTATTTTGGATATAAGAGTCTACCAGTTGTCTGATTGGTGCCCAAGCTGTACTTCCACCGTAATTGAATGCGCCGATGGGAACGTTGGGAATTGACTGAAAAGTTGAAGCATTAGGAGGAATAGAAGTGGTGTCAGTATCTTGGTTATAAGTAGAGGTAGGGCTACGATCAACGACTAAGCGCGGTCTCAGCCACAACCAAAGTCCGCCAATGATTAAAATTGTAATAAGTTCACCAAAGATTAGACCTCTGATGATTTGTACGGCATCTGTGCTAAGTGGAACACTTGTTTTTCTAGTACTGTTTCTCATTTAACCTTCTTTTATATCCTTGTCTAACCGTCATATTCGCTTTTGATGAAAATTCTATAAAGAGTTTTGAAAATTTACGCTAGCATTGTTTCAGTAAAAACTATATCTTGATTCCATAACTAAATATTATTATGATACCCAAAGATTTATTAAGTAAATGCATAAATGCTCTGTTAAAAAGCAGACTTATTGTAGAAGCGAGTTGCAGTGAGTGCCTGCCCTAATCAATGGCTGTAGAGATTGTTAATTGCCATACCAGGAATTTTAGTTAAAAGTCAACGTCCTAAAGGATGAGCTTAATTAATACAACTGTGGGGTTGGATCGTAACATGTTAGGCAAGTTGCTAGGGGAACGTTACCAGGTTCTTGAAGTTCTCAGTCAAAGTTTATTCTGTCGAACCTATTTGGTTAAAGACACGAACTTCGTTGATCATCCTAGCTGCATTGTCAAACATTTTTTACCTAGCACTCAGTGTCCGATCCCAATAGACATTCGCAGACGACTTTTTGTCCGAGAAGTAGAAGCTCTAAAAAAATTGGGCAACTACGATCTGATTCCTTATCTTTTAGCTGATTTTGAAGACAATCTTGAGTTTTATCTAGTACAGGAGTTCATTGAAGGCCATACCCTCAGTACAGAATTACCATCTGGCTATATGTGGTCTGAGAGTCAAGTTTTTCAACTACTGCAAGAGATATTGAGCATTTTGAACTTCGTCCACGACCATGGACTCATTCATCGTGATGTCAAGCCTAGCAATATTATTAGACGAAAGCAAGATAATCGTCTAGTCCTAATTGATTTTGGTGCCGTCAAGCCAACCTTGGATCAATTGGTTAAACATGGAAATACACTTGATCTCACCACTATTGCGATTGGTACACCTGGGTATATGCCTAATGAGCAACAGCGAGGCAGACCACGTCCTAATAGCGATATCTATGCTTTGGGCATGATTGGTATTCAAGCACTGACAGGGTTACATCCAACACAATTACTAGAAGAACGCAACACAGGTGAGGTTGTTTGGCAACACTTAGCTCCAGTAAGCACTGAGTTAGCCTTGGTACTTAATAAGATGGTAAGCTATCACTGTCAAGATAGATACAAGTCAGCAACAGAAGCTCTAAAGGCACTCCTACCACTTGCCAATCTCTACACCCAAAAAGACAAGTTAGACCCTACCCTCACCTCAGCAGACGTTACCCTGTTATTTCTAGCTTCCTCATCCGGGCAGAACAATGAGCCAATTGCTGAAGGTGACAATTCGACAATGCTTCTAGATGACGAGATGAAAGATACAAGTATTTATACTTTTCCTCAAAAATCTCCTTTACTAATTGGCTTAGTTGCCGGCGCAATTTCTGGTTTAATTCTCATGGTTGTAAGTTACTGGTCTATACAACTTATTTCTCCTGTTCCCAAAGCTCAAAATTATGAACTTCAACCACATCTAGGAAGTGGGGAGTAGAGAGGAGCTAGTTGCTTTGTACAGATAAGCCTGAGTAGGGGCTTTCCTTAATCTAGATAATATTTGGATACATCCGATATTGATCTCAAACCTGAGCCGATACGAGTGATGTAGTTCATTAATGTGAAAACTATTGTAAGCGATCGCCCACTAAAAATTGCCGATTTGATAGACTGGTTCTCTAAAGAGTCCAAGATGTATAAAAACAATAAAGTTCAACTCTTGGCAATAAACCCTTACCCCAGACAATAAAGTCCTACACACAGAACCAGCCATCCATCCATAGTTTGGTACGTTTGCGACTGGATTTTGTATGATGGACCTTCAATTAAAGCATTTTCAATCATCTTGGTGTACAACTTTATTGTCACGCTCGCTCCTCAAAAAAGGAATGGGCAAGCGTCCCAAGGTAAAACTTTATTGTCAATCCAGTTTTTTTGGCTAACGTAAGATTAAGGCTTGGGGGCGACGCCAGTGTAAGACTTTATTGTCTCAATACACAAGACATCAATTAACTTCCAATTACCGTATCATACGCTACTAGGACTTACTTTTGAGCAGGAAATACCAAATATGGGGTATTGATTTCAGGCATTAAACCCTGATTTTTCGACACTTTTTAGGCGATGCCTGCGGCGGGCTACGCCTACGCTATTGATCCTCGGATAATTGATAAAAGCCTGAAACGACGTCTGATCGTTAAAGCACAAAATAAGAAATTTGTACAGTGCGTAAGTCCTAGCTACTTCAATAGCCGCAAATCTAGCATTACTGACTTTTGTATTTACGCGCTTCGCTACAACTACATTCACATCATTGTCTTTGTTCGCTTTGTAAGTGATTGTAATTATACTGGGTACTATCTCTATAGATCAAAAACGCTACAAGCGCGATGACAGCTAAGTTGATAGCTAGAAGCCCAACAGCACTCCTCATGGAAAGCTTCATCTAAAAATCTCCGGGAATGTGGAAACCGTGTGGCTTTAGCCCACGGAGGAAACACGACTCGCTCTCATTTATGAGAGCGTTTAAATATCTGTACAAGTCATTGCCGCCTTGGGGTTACTTAATTCGGGGTGCTTTTGTGCTGCACTTTCAACGGGACAGTTACCGTTTCAAATTGCTCACCCCTTCGGGTGAGCTAGGTCCCTAGGTCGGGCTAACCCTCCTTCTCCCAAGGGGAGACGCTCCGCGAACAGGACTGGACTCACCTGTACGCACAATGTTTTGCGCAAAAGAGCCTTCCCTTACGGGAGTGATGTTAGCCTAGCGGGAGGTTACGGGTCGGTACTTTCCAAGCTGCACTGGGATAACCCCCTACGCCTGTTTAACAGCTTGGTTGTAGAGCTTGGAACTGGCTGCGCATTCCAAGGTACGAACTTTAACGCTTGCGCCGTAACGTTTACTTGAGACAAGCTCAAGTCAGCGGGTCAGCCTAGTGTGTGCCTTAACTCAAGAACTTCTAGGCTTGCTAGAAGCCCCGTTGCTTTAGCACGGGGTTGCTGACATTCATCTAAAAATCTCCGATATTAATCGACGCCCGTGTGGCTTGAGCACCTCATACTGACGGTTTCCCACCAACACATCTGATTGAGACTATTTTATTTTACAGCTTTAGCGATCATCTATAAAAATATGAACATGGCATCACAAGTAAGGGCGCTCCATAAAAATAAATATCCAGCAGTTCATAGGACTTACGCAAACTCTATTAATTCTTGGCGTACAAGAGCGTCTTGGCGGTTCAATAAATTAAGCTTTTTGGTAATTTTTGCGTAAGTCCTGAGTTCATTCTAAATCTCTCGTTGTAGTTGCGAAGTCTGCCGGGGGAAGCTTCCACCCCCAAGACTTCGCGCTTGGGTTTAGATATACGGCTGGATATTTATTAACTGGCAAGTGCCTAAGTAGTTGACGTGCATCGGTGAAACTCAAAGCACTTCTCTCAGCCTATGGTATAGTACTTATTCTCAGTAGACTAAGTTCGTGAAAATTAATTATGCGTTCATTAAAATCCTCGGTAGGGGCGAACAGCTTTCCTCGCCCCTACGTCGTTTATAAAGATGTCTAATTAATTCCTGTTATTATAACTGTAGAAATCAAAACGCAGCTTAGTGTGCGTTTTGAATTATGAACTGACTACCAAAAATAAATTATCCCTTAATCTCAGGGTATAGCGCTACTCGTAACGCACCATCAACCTTTAGGTACTTGCTGGATATTTTTTTAATTGAAAGTCTGTAAAATCTTTGAGTATCAGTAGAAATTGGTAATGAAGAAATTAATTAAAGGTCTGCGTGAATTCAAATCTAGCTATTTTTCCACACATCAAGAACTGTTTGAGCAGCTTTCTCATGGTCAAAAACCTAGGGTGTTGTTTATTACCTGTTCTGATTCGCGTGTCGATCCAAACCTGATTACACAAGCCGAGTTGGGTGAATTATTTGTCATCCGCAATGCCGGCAACATTATTCCACCATATGGAGCCACCAATGGTGGTGAAGGTGCCACCATTGAATATGCTGTTCAAGCTTTAGATATTCGGCAAATTATTGTCTGCGGGCACTCTCATTGCGGTGCCATGAAAGGGCTAATAAAGTTAAACAGCTTGCGAGAGGATATGCCGCTCGTGCATGATTGGTTGAAATATGCAGAGGCAACAAGAAGGCTGGTTTTAGACAACTATAGTCAGTACAAGGGAGAAGAACTGCTAGAAATTATGATTGCAGAAAATGTACTGACTCAAATCGAGAATTTACGGACGTATCCAGTGATTCACTCTCGGCTCTACCAAGGGCAATTGAGCATTTATGCTTGGATTTATCACATAGAGACAGCAGAAATTTTGGCATACGATCCGCATAAGCATGCATATGTATTGCCTCAAAGCCAGCTTCAAGAATCTGAGTTAGATGAGCCTTTGTTAAACCAGTTTCCAAATTGCAATGTAGCAGTCCGTTCTCATGAAATTCAGACTGAACCACCTCAGAAACCCAGCATTCTGGCAAGTCAGCATCCAAGGACATGGCTTTCACCAGAGCAGTTAGAGCGAATTTATCGAGGATCTACTCAGGCGAATTGAGGTCTGGGTTCCACTTCTAGAAGTAAATATTTGATGGCATACAATTAGTTGATGTGTGAAACCTCAACTAATTGTATGTCGCAGCATAGCTACCTTATTCATACCTTTTATGCATAGAAGCATAATTTGATTTTTGTAACTAAGAAAAACTTTGTTTTCTTAGATGTGGCAGCTATCAGTACATGTGCTAGTTTTTATTAAGTTGTTTACGATGAAACTTAATTCCCAAAAAAATATCGTAAACAAATTCAAAAAAGTCTTTTTTCTGTAGTAGTCCCGAAGATAAGTGACAGCCTTTTTCCACTAATAGCGGCTTCATTAGATAGTATGTGGGTTGGTAATTATACCAGGGAATAGAAGGCCATAAATGATGAATTAAGTGGTAATTTTGCCCCATAATCAAGATATTCAGAACTGGGTTGGCGTAGACGCGAGCATTCATCCAGCGATCGCGTTCTTGGTGAGGACGATGGGGTAAATAATCGAAAAATAAACCCAGTGCTAACCCAACTACAGCAGACGGGATAAACCAAAAATTGAGAACATATCCCAAAAAGTGGTATTGAATTGAGATGGCGAAAATTACCACAACAAACAAGCGGCTGAGAAACCATTCTAGTAACTCAGACTTACGCCATAGTTGTCTCTTAAAGAAGAAGACCTCATGGTACAAAAAGCGCACTGGCAGTAACCACAGTGGACCACCCGTAGAAACATAGTGATCTGGGTCATTTTCCGGGTCGTTAACATGGGCGTGATGTTGCAAATGCACCCGCGTAAACACTGGAAAGGCAAAAACTAACATCAAGGCACTGGCATGCCCTAAGATCGCATTAATGAGTCGGTTACTATGAGCAGATTGGTGACAAGCATCGTGAATCACGGTTCCAGCAATGTGTAAAGCCAGAGTGTTAGTGCAAAAACACAGCCAGTGCGGCCAATGCCACAGCCAGTAACCAAAGTTAGACGACACAAATATTCCCACAGCCGCCAAAAACATGAGCGTCGTGGTATTGAAACCACCCGGAGATGCTAATAACTCTTTGGGCGGGACTGTCAGTGGCTTCTGTACAAGAGACGCCATCAGCATTGTAGACTCCTGACTCATGGATGATTTATGATGAATATAAAGTACAACTTAACAAATAATAAAGTTTTGTGTCAGAAAATCCATCCACTTTTTTGAGGTTTCTGACTAATTAGACAAAAGTTGTCTCTATATTTATACAGCAGCATATGACAAAGAAAAGCATCCGGCTGAAGGTAAATTTCTGAAAAATCCTGCATTCAGTTTTTTCAAGCTCACCAAAATGCAAAGCTCGCCGGACAGAATCTTCTGTCCGGCAGACTTTGCAATAAAAATCTATTTCAAGATGCTTAGTGCGGGCATTTGTGACTATGGCTTGTGCATCTTGACACAAATTTTTGAATAATTAGGACGAATTTTTAATTCCAAGGGAGCGGTACTGTTACACAGGGCGCGGAAATATATTTACCATTCACTCATTGCTATAAAGCTTATAACTCAGGCTTTTTTAATTTTTAATTTCAACGGAGCGGTACAGTGAATCAGCAGCAACAGACATAGAGCGCCCTCTTAGTTTAAGATAATTCCCTGAGTAGCTCCCTAGATTAAGCTCCTATGCAACTAAGAGATTCTGTACGCCGGACAAAAATTGTTGCCACGATTGGTCCTGCCACAAGTAGCCCAGAAATGCTCAAGGCTATTATTGAAGCAGGTGCAACGACGCTAAGATTAAACTTCTCTCATGGTACTCATAGCGACCATCAACGCAATATCCGCTTGATTCGGCAAATAGCCTTTGAACTGAATCAACCAGTCGCAATTCTTCAAGACTTGCAAGGACCAAAAATCCGCTTGGGGAAGTTTGAAAATGGATCTGAGGTATTGGCAAAAGGCGATCGCTTTACCTTGACCAATCGTCCAGTGACTGGCACAAAAGAAATAAGCTGCGTCACTTACGATTATCTAGCAGAAGAAGTCCCCAGTGGGGCAAGAATCCTCCTTGATGATGGACGGGTAGAAATGCTAGTCGAGGAAGTTAACCGCGAAAAAGGTGATTTGCACTGTCGCGTCACTGTCGGTGGCAAACTTTCTAACAACAAAGGCGTAAACTTTCCAGGAGTTTACCTCTCAATTAAGGCAATGACAGACAAAGACCGTAAGGATCTGATCTTCGGTCTAGATCAGGGTGTAGACTGGATTGCACTTTCCTTTGTCCGCAACCCACAGGACATGATAGAAATCAAAGAATTAATTTCCAGTGCAGGTAAACAGGTGCCCGTCATTGCCAAAATTGAAAAACACGAAGCTATTGAACAAATGGAGGCAGTTCTGGCTTTGTGTGATGGTGTGATGGTAGCAAGAGGCGACTTGGGTGTGGAACTGCCAGCAGAAGATGTTCCCGTGCTGCAAAAGCGACTGATTAATACTGCCAATCGCTTGGGCATTCCTATTATCACGGCCACCCAGATGTTAGACAGCATGGTCAGCAACCCCCGTCCGACTCGCGCCGAAGTATCAGATGTAGCCAACGCGATTTTAGATGGTACGGACGCAGTTATGCTTTCAAATGAAACTGCTGTTGGCGATTTCCCAGTGGAAGCTGTGGCGACAATGGCGCGAATCGCCGAACGCATTGAGCAGGAGGAGGCACTGCATACGAACAAACTTCAGGTGAAAGATCTTCGACGTTCTATTCCCAATGCCATTAGTCAAGCTGTAGGTCAAATTGCTGAGCAACTGAAAGCAGCAGCAATCATGACTCTCACCCAAACCGGAGCAACAGCCCGTAATGTCTCCAAATTTCGCCCTCAGACACCCATATTAGCAGTGACACCCCATGTAAATGTGGCTCGGCAGCTTCAGCTGGTATGGGGAGTGAAACCATTGTTAGTGCTAGAACTGCCTTCTGCCGGCAAGACATTTCAAGCAGCTATCAACGTCGCTCAGGAGAAAGAGCTATTATTCGAGGGGGATTTAGTCGTGATGAGCGCCGGCACGCTCCAAGGAATTGCCGGCTCGACAGATTTGATTAAGGTTGAGGTTGTGACAGCAGTACTCGGTCAGGGAATTGGACTTGGACAAGGTTCTGTGAGTGGTCGTGCACGGGTAGCTAAGACTGGTATGGATGTCAGTAACTTTAATTCTGGAGATATTTTAGTTGCTCCGCGCACGAGTGCTGATTTTGTCGAGGCAATTCGCAGGGCAGGTGGAATTATTACCGAAGATGATAGTCTAACAAGTCATGCAGCAGTCATTGGTTTACGTCTTGGTGTACCAGTGATTGTTGGTGTTAAAGAAGCAACGCAAGTGATTCGAGATGGAGCAATTTTGACGATGGATATGCAACGAGGGCTAGTTTACTCTGGGGCAATGGGAACGCCTTGAACGGAGTTTGTTTGTGGATTGGGGCGGTTTTAAATAACATGTATTGAAACTATATCTTGCTCAAACCCGCCCCTACAGTTGGTGGTTGTATTTTCTAACAACCACTTATTCATTAACAAGTAAGTATATAAATTGATAAATTTCATTCTAAGTACTTCGGCAAAAATATTTATGTGATTGCGTAGACGCGGAGCGGCTTCCCAAAGGGTACGAAGTGAAGTAATCTCAAACCCCTGCAATTGCGTCATTCCGCTTCGATCCATTCGCCATGACATTGTATATTTAATTTTGCATGACTACTTATTTAAAAAATATTGATCCATCTATAAACGCATATCAACAAAAAACAGTTAGTAATCGAAGTATTTTTGATACATCAGAACTTTATATACAGCTATTTGCTGTCTTTTATAAAAGAAAAAAGTTTATTATGTAATTTTGTTAAAATAAACACTAAGATCATAATCCAGGGCATCAGACTCTCTTATGAGAGTAAGAAAGGCTGAAGAGTAAAAACAACATTATTGAAGGGTTTTAAAGCTACTTAGAACCTTTTCATACTTTTGACTAGTAGAATCTTAATGTATAAAAGCCTTAAATATAATCAGGACACCATATGATGGCCATTTCATTTTGTAACTTTATTTTTAATTAAGTAGTAATTGTAGTAATAATACTTACGTATCTGCCTGCGGTACCCGCATTTCTCACAAGTTTGCCTGTCTCACTCCTTACAACATTTACTCAGACTCGGTTGCGGACATTTTAGTCGTTTTGACAGAGTGTTGAACATCTTATTTTGCTAACAAGGCAAATCGTGGTGAGAAATTCGGGGGTAACAGAGCTTTTTAGTTTAATCAATTTTGGCAGCACAATCAGAATTCATTTATGACTCAGCCTTATAAAAAGCAAGCCAAACCGATAAAACCGAATGGGGTAGAGCATAGTCAGCCAGATATTAATAATGTAACTTTAAATAATTCCGATCTCACAAGAGTTCAACTGTCGCCTCATCAAGAAAAGTTGACGCGACAGAAATGGAGCTTAAAGACTAAAGTTACAGTCTGGGCACTAGCAGCTAGCATGCTACCTGTGCTAGCAGTAGGGACAGTAACTTATTATCTGGGCAATCAGCTAAATGCTGAGCAAATTTCCAAAGCCAGAAAGGTTGGCGTGGAAGACATCGTAGACACTCAAGCACCACAGAGACAATTGTCACTCCTGTTACTAGGAACGGGGATAACGGCAGCATTGTCCGGTGGTATATCTACCCTTTTCGCTCATCGAGCTATTCGTTCAATTCAGAAAGCCGCCGCTTTGTCTACTAATATAGTGACTAGGCTGGGGGGAGAAAACATTGGGACTAACGGTGCGAGCCAGAGCATGGATGAACTGCTTGTGTTAGAGACAAACATGGGCGTAATCAAAGAACAGTTTTTGAGTTTGTTATGGAAACAAGAAGCCGACGTAGAGCGTTCTCAAGTATTAAAGGACATGAACCGTCGCATTCAGAACTCACTCAGTGAAGAAGATCTTCTCAAAACGACTGTTGAAGCAGTTCGCGAAGTGTTAAGAGTTGAGCGTGTGGTCATCTTTCGCTTCAATTCTGACGAGGATGGTAGCTATGTAGCAGAATCGGTGGCATCTGGTTTACCAAAAATGTTGTGGGCTACATTCTCAAGTGCCGGCTTTGACGGAAATTCTCTTGAAGGTGGCTATGATCGCGTCCGTGCTATTGCCGATATATATCAAGCCGACCTCAGCAACGCTTATATTGAGTTGTTGGAGCGATTTGCTGTCAAGTCTCATATAGTCGCGCCCATTCACAAGAAAGACCAGCTATATGGCTTATTAATTGTGCATCAGTGTTCCAAACCTTACTATTGGCAGCAGCCAGAAATAGATTTGTTAGCACAGGTAGCCGCGCAAGTAGGATTTGCTCTTGACTATACCAGATTGCTAGAACAAATAAATACGAAAGCCGATATAGCTCAGGTATTTATAGATATTACCCGCCAGATTCGACGAAGTATTAACGAAGAAGATGTCATTAAAGTAACAGTAGAAGAAGTTCGTAAAGAACTGAGTGCTGACAGAGTTATTGTTTATGGTTTTGATGCCGAATGGTATGGGAGTGTGATTGGCGAATCAGTTCTTCCTGGTTTTCCGAAAGCATTGCGAGCCAAAATCAAAGACCCCTGCTTTGCAGAGGGTTATCTAGACAAGTACCAAGCAGGTCGAGTTCAAGCGACAAACAATATTCATAAAGCTGGTTATAATTCTTGTTATATTAACCAACTTGAAGAGTTTGCTGTTAAGGCAAAT
>CALMVQ010000232.1:134061-152117 GCA_937873135.1 uncultured Scytonema sp.
TGGTTATAATTCTTGTTATATTAACCAACTTGAAGAGTTTGCTGTTAAGGCAAATTTGGTTGCTCCTATTCTTAAAGATGACCAACTCTTTGGCTTATTAATAGCACATCAGTGTTCTGGACCGCGCAATTGGCAGCAATTTGAAATTAGTTTGCTCAGCCAAATAGCAACACAGGTAGGATTTGCTCTCGACCATGCTAGGCTCCTTAAGCAAACAGATGTGGCTTACCACGCGGCTGAAGCAACGTCTTCTCAGCAGAAGCAGCATACACAAGAACTCCAGCGTCAAGTATCAGAACTTCTGAAAAGTGGTGAAACAGTTATTCAAAGCATGTCCACAGAGGTTGCTATAAACCAGATAGAATCAGTCACACAAACATATAATCAAATTCAAACACTGGCTGATTCCGCTCGGGAAATCTTTACCTCTGCTCAACAAGTCGAAATCCAGGAGCAGCGAATCGGCAGGATGGTAGAGGACGAGCATGAGTCCATGAACCAACTTTTAGATAGTATCTCTGCTATCCAAGATACAGTGTTGTCAGCAGCGACAAAGGTCCAATGTCTTAGCCAACCTTCCCAAAAACTATCTGAGATAGTAAATATTGTCAGTCAAATTGTCTCTCAAATCAAGCTCCAAGTTATGCAAACTGCACTTGAAGCATCTCGGACTGGAGAAGCAGGTCACAAATTTATCGCGATCGCTGATAAAATACTGTCATTAGTGCAGCAATTAGACTCAGAGATCGTAGAAGTCCGATCCTTAGCGATAGCAATTCAGGCACAAAGTCATGAAGTCATTGCCGAGCTTGAGTTTGGACTTGAACAGGCGCTTAGTGGAACTCAAGTGGTAGTAAACGCTCAGCGTCAACAAGTTGATATGATCGCTGTCATTACCGAAATAAAATTACTCGTCACGGAACTTGCTCAAGCGGCTGCCGTACAATCACAAACTTCAACTTCTGCAAACCTATCTATTATGGAAGTTGCTAATGTTGCTAATCAAACTTCAGAACAGGCTTTGATAGTAGCTGATTCACTAGCTAAGCTAGCAAGATTTGCAGAAGATCTAGAAAAGGGTGTGAATTAGTTCCACAGTTTTATATTTCAACAGGTGCTTCTACTTTTCATACATACACAACGTCTGACTTAAATAGAGAACTTTAGCTATGGTCTTTCACTCTGGTATACAAAATAAAGTATACCAACATACTGCTATTCAAAATCTGACAATAAAGACTCCCAGGTCACTTGTCTGGGTAGCAAATTCTACAGTCTTTATTCAGAATTCAGATTGCGTTGAAGAAATTTTAATTCCTGAAACAGATCAGATTATCTACTCTAAAAGACAGCAGTTTTTTCACTGGCGAGAACAAATAATCCCTGTTTACCAAGTGTCGGAGTTAGTCAGTTACACTAATCCACTACTTGAAGTCTTTCCTCGAAAAGCTTTGGCTGTTTTGTCTTCAGCGGATCTGTTTGAACTAATGTTAGTCTTAAACCAAGGTCAGCAAACTATTGCCTTAAAAACGGATATTGAACACCTAATTGCAAACACAGAGTTAGTCATTGAGCCTTTTGGAATTGAGAAGACCCTTCCGAGTTATGTATATGGCTATACTGTTTGGAAAGACTTGCCACTCTCAGTGATTGACGTTATGACGCTGTTGGACCAAACGATTGATCAAAGTCATATAATTTCTAGAGGATTTTCTCACAACTCCCTAACGCCAGCAATTGCAAGGACAACGGAACCAGTTGTTCTTGTCGTAGATGATTCTAAGACAATACAACAAATTATCTCTCTTACACTAAAAAGAGCAGGGTACCAAGTCTTACAAGCAAACAACGGGCAAGAGGCGATCGCACAGTTACTACAAAATCCAAGCATTCATCTGGTTATTTGCGACATCGAAATGCCTCACATGAACGGCTTTGAGTTTCTCGGCCATCGTCTCCAAGACTCATTACTTGCAAAAGTACCAGTCATTATGCTTAGTAGCTGTAGTAGCAATAAGTATCGTCGGTTAGCAATGCAATTAGGAGCGACTAGCTACTTGACAAAACCCTACGTTCAGCAAGAATTTTTAGCTATCCTCAAGATGGTATTAGAAAATGAGTCATAGAGAATAATCAGAAATAACAATTACGAATACCACCTCTAACGAATCAGTCGCACTACTCGCTGCGCTAATTTATGGCGAGCATTTCAAGGTAGAATCCATTTGCATGGACAAGATTGACCCCGAAGTTTGTACTCGTTATTAGTTAGCACTCTAATTGAGGGCTTGTTACAGATTAAAGATTGCCTGCTCTACATGACGCAATTGGGCATAACAGCTAGCTTGACCATAAAAAGTCTTGATAGTCGTCTACACAGATTTCATCACATCTATCATAGCTGGCGATCACTTTTTCAAAAGGTTTCATTGTTAACCTCTTATCACATTTATTCTAACACACAAAAAGTGAAAATTGCCGAGACTTCATGAAAACCCTTACATGATTTCTCTCAATACCCAATATTAATTCTCTGAAAAAATATAATCATCTTGATTACATTATGCCAGAAATGGGAAATGTGCGCTCGCGATCAGTTTCAACCTGCTTATTAATTGCGGCACTGTATGTATCCACAGCATGGTTGGGTAAAACATCACCATACTGTGCTAAAAAAGACCATTCTTGACCAACATGTACGTAGACATCTTTCCGAAATACAGTTGGGGGAGACAGAGGAATCGTATCTGCCAAATTGAAGATGCGGTAGCTGTTGGGAACCATTTGACTGTGCATTTGAGCAAAAGTAGGATTGCCAACCCGTGGTCCCCCATAAGTGTACAATCGGATTTGCTCTTTAAGTTTGGGAAACTTCTGTGCAAGATCAATCGCAGCTAGGGTGGCGAGAGCAGATCCCAAGCTGTGCCCTGATATATAACAGGGCACAGATGGATTCAACTGACTGGCAATCTGATGAATTTGCTGAGCCAGCTTGTTGTAAATATTAGCAAAACCGGAGTGGATTTTGCTATTTGCAAAACCTTCATAATTGTTTTGGAAAAGTACTATATCTCCGATCCACTCTGTTGTTCTTTGAGTGCCGCGAAAAATAATCATGTTGGCAGTCTTAGAAGTCAGAACAAAGCCAAAGTATACAGGAATAAGCTGCTGGATTTTCACTGTTTGTGTAACAGTGTCGCCAATCTCCTTTTGGGCAGTGTCCAAATTATTTTCCACCGGATCTTTAGTGGCAGTTTTCGACTGCTCGTCGGTCTGCGGAACATCAACCGCTACGGCTTCCGAACTCCTTGCATCTTCTAAACCCTTGAATGAAGCGATCTGAGTATAACTATTTAGCTGAGGAGTGTATGCGGGTAAAGATTTTATTGACCCGTTAAAGGAGGGATCGACCTTGCCTGTGAGGTATTGCTGAGTTCCTAACTTGCTACACTGGATCAGGAGTTTAGACATGTTGCGCTCATAAGGAATTTTGGGCGGCGTCAACTTTAACGATGCCTGAATCTTGATTCCTTGCTGTATCTTCTTCGCATCGGCATCAAAAGTTTCGTGCAAAAGACCTTGAAGATTTGTCCGATATTTCTCCTTCGCCAATGCCTCTAGCTTTCTCTTCGTTTGCCACCGATGGTAATTACGAGTTCCAATTGCCGCCACCCCAAATGTCAGTCCTGCAAGCAGAATTTGCCGACGTCCAAACTTCATCACCGTCCTCCTTGATCACCACTGGCATAGAACTGATTAGTTATCTGTCCCAGTGTCCAAGTCAGGGTAAAGAAAGCCGCAGAAATGGCCAACCCAGACAACAGTGGTACATACAACCCAAGGCAGAACATCGTCACCCAAGCCATAAAGGCAAGCGCAAATGCCCCCAGAAAACCGAAGATGTTTCCGGCGATCGCCAGGGGATCTTGGCCTTTAGTATGACCCCACTTCGAGCCTATATCCCACATCATTTTCAATATCAACACCCCAACAATCAGCAATACCAACGTCAGAATACCGCGAAATGGATTTAGCCCGATAATCGCCGCTCCAATAGCGTAATCTAGAATCAGATTGCGAATTTGTCGGTGGCGTTTGATAAGCAACGGTGGTGTTGTGAGCAATTCATCTTCAGTTACTGGATCTTGTGAGTGATCGAACATAGGAGGCTGTGCATGTACTAAAGTTATGTCGAGCTAAATTATTTTGTAGTAACCCAGTTTACACCTTCTTGCTCGTCAAATCATGACTGATTCATCACCTTGAACTACCACTAGACCAATTTGTGAAAATTACGGTAGGTTCCTCCCACTAAAACTTTGCAGTGCTGCTTGTTCCACCGGAAGTTAGTCGCCCCTCCTCCTATACATCAACTTTTCTGCTTTGTCAACTGCTGCACTAACAACTGCACAGCTAATGCTAGCAACCCGATCGCCACCACCCCAAATATTCCAGTTCCCAAAGCAATTATACCCACAACTAAGGTACGAACAGCAGAGGAAAGATTCACGACCATTGGGTTATCAGAATGAATCGGTTTATTAGCAAAAGTTGTAGCGCTCGCCATCATCAGAGAATACGATGCGAATGCCAATCCCCCTGACATTATAGCCCCAGTCAAACAGCGAAATGGAGTTGGTGAAACCTGTGTTCTTTGCTCTGGTGCTTGTGTTACATTCTGATCGCTCATAAGATTTTAGATTTTAGTTTTTAGATTTTGGATTGAGCAGTACTAGTACAGCGGGCGCGTAAATAAAGCAAACCTGACGCTCGTTCCTCGCTAACGCTGACGCTCCTGACGCTCGTGCCTCGCTACCGCTTCGCGCTTCGTCGCTAACGCTTCGAAGATCGCTAACGCTGCGCGTTCCACCAGTCGCCTAGCGAGGGCTAAGCCGTCATTCGCGCTGGTTCACCATTTCAAACAGCCAGAAGCCTTGATTTATAACACTTTTGACTTTTGAATGAGTGACTTTTGACTTTCGCTCTGCGGTACTAGTACTCCAGAGCGGAAATAGAGATCCTATTAAAAACTGCCAAAAAGCCCTTAATCAAAGCTTTTTAATTTTTAGTTCCCCAAAGCGGTACTGACGTGTTTTCATCATTTATTTAAACCGATGACGCTATCTGAATCCCATGTGTAATCATCCGAGTCACAAATAATTCTAAATCCGGATTGGGAATCTTCTCCCTAACCTGAAGCATAACTTGTTCTGCCTGCTGTTGAGACTCACACAAAGCAAACACGCTGGGACCTGAACCAGACATCATTGCCGCCAAAACGCCTTTCTCACTTGCCAACACCTCCCTAAGTTGCAATACTTGAGGATAGGTTGGTAACACCACACGCTCTAAATCATTATGTAACTCCTGAGCTATTAAGAGCGCATCCTTCTTTTGAATGGCTTTTACCATCGCTCCAGAATTGACTGCGCCTGCACGCGCTGCTAAACTTTCCGCATCTTTAATATAAGAACGGACATACTGTTGTCGGTAAGTTTTGTAAGCCCAAGGAGTGGAAACTTCCAGACTACGATATTTTCCCAATACCATATATATGTTGTCTAAACCGAGTAGCGGAGAAAGTTGTTCGCCTCTTCCGGTGGCAATAGCTGTTCCACCCGCTATACAAAACGGCACATCTGAACCTAAAGTTGCTCCCAATTCTTCTAATTCTGTCTGAGTCAATCCCAAATTCCACAGCAAATTCATTCCCACCAAAACTGCTGCTGCGTTCGTCGAACCTCCAGCCAACCCAGCAGCCACAGGAATACGCTTGTCGATAGTGATGTCTACACCACCGTACTGAGCAAAGGCGTTAGGAAATTCTGCGACTATCAGTTCTGCTACCCGGTATGCCAGATTAGTTTTATCTTTTGGGACTTGTGGATGGTCGCAGCGAATGCGAATGTCATCAGTACCATTGACTTGTACATTAATGTGGTCTGCCAAGTCAATGCTTTGGAGTACCATTGCTAACGAGTGATACCCATCAGGGCGATCGCCAATGATTTCCAGATACAAGTTGATTTTAGCAGGGGCTATTAGGGTGTAAGAACGCATTCTAAAAGTTAGGAATTAAGAGTTTGAATTAGGAGTTAGGATAGTTTAATTCTGTGTAGTCAGATCTAGTTAGACGTAGCTTTCTATCATACCCTAAGGAGCGAAAGAGTGAAATTGCGAGTAATAGTTTTATTCCTGACTCCGTGCCTCCTCACTTTTTATTGCTCCTAACTGATTAGATAGAGTTACCCATTGAGAGACGCCGATATCTTCAGCTCGGGCTTGGGGATTTATATTTAATTGTTTGAGTAAGTGAGTGAGGCGATCCCGTTCCACAAACGATTGCAAATTATTTCGCAACATCTTGCGCTTTGCCCCAAAACCCAACTTTACCAGAGTCTCCAACTGCTGAGCATTTTCAGCTTGTGGTTCAATTTGATATGGAACAAGCCGAACTACGGCTGAGTCCACCTTGGGTGGTGGGTAGAACGCTTTCGCTGGAACTGTATAAATTAACTCACAGTTTGCCAAATATTGCACTCGTACGGACAAAGCGCCGAATGTTCTCGAGCCTGGTTTGGCAACCAGCCTTTGTGCGACTTCTTTTTGCACTAACAACACGATGGAATTATATGGTTCTGGATTTGGCACAGAGATCGTACCCAACAATTTTTCTAAAATTGGTCCGGTAATATTGTAGGGAATATTGGCAACAACTTTATTGTGTTTTTTAAACGCTGGAAAGGATGTCAGAAGAGATGGTAGATTGAGCGAGAGAAAATCTCCTTGCAGCAGTAGAAAATTCTGTTTACCACCGAGTTCTTTTGTCAACCCTACACACAAGTCGCTATCAATTTCTACTGCCACCAAAGTTTCTACCAAAGGTAAGAGACGGCGAGTTAGAATACCAGTACCTGGACCAATTTCCAGAATGCGATCGCCTTTGAGTAATTCTGCGGCACGAATAATCTCTAAGAGTGCCTGTTCACTTTTCAGCCAATGTTGGGCAAAAGACTTGCGTGGTTTTATTTCTTGTAGCTTTCTTAAATTCATCTTCAACTCCTTTTTCTCATTTTTTATTCATCCATACAGTGTTTTGATAGTTAACGCTCTGACATTAACTGTTAACAGCTATTGACTCCAAATTCATACGGATGAAAGAGCAGCACTAGAGAAGTTAATAGAAAAATATTTGGATAAATAACACAATTATGAACGCTAGCCAAAAATTTATTAATCCTTTGATTCTGATAGCTGTAGTTGCTAGCCTCTTCAGTTGTCATTCTCTGTCTACTGCTGGTCACCTCGACACCAAAACACCAGCCGTTGGTACAACCAATAGTACATCATCATCCGCACCAAGCATGGCTAATCTAGGAGCTAAAAAATCTACTAGTGTTGAGGCGTTGCTACCGAAAGAATTCCTCGCCGAAAATAAAGCTTCCTCAACTTCTGGGGAAGTTACCACTCAAAATGCTAACGCTACATTATACACAAGTGACTCCCAATGTCAAGAACTCATTCCCCAAAAAGTCTCAGTATTAGCACAAGAGCCAGTCACAGACGCTGTAGGTAAAATTATACAACAACAGGAGACTGCTGACTTTGACTTGTCTGGGTATCGCGTAAGTATTAAACAAGGTATAGCTACGGTAGATTTGCGAATCGCGCCTAATTCCCGACGACAATTCACTTCTCTTTCCAGTTGCGAACAGTTTACGCTTTTCGGTAGTCTCCGCAAAACCTTAGTTAGTAATGCTCAATGGAATATTAAAAAGGTTCGCTTTACAGAACGAGGCAAGGAAATTCAGTGAATCAAAAAGTTTTCCTTCACGCGAATGATGCTCTCGTTTTTTCAATAACGTCTTCTGCTGTAATCAGGGAAATTGCCGAGTCGTCCATTTCGTCCAAACAATTTATAATCCGGTTTGCCTGTTGTTCAACACTGCGCTCGAAAATAGTCCGAGCAAATCGCCCATTGCCAAAACTTTTGTTCCGCTTCTCATAAGCTATTTCAAAAGTTTTTTGCAGAGCGATACGCGCGGAAATGTCTATTGTATATCCGTGGTCGTAACAGAATTTTCCGAAAATCAAAACGAGTTCGCCTACTGTATAGTGATCGAAGTAAAATAATCGACTAAAGCGAGATTGCAAACCGGGATTTGACGCGATGAAATACTCCATCTCTTTTGGGTAACCAGCCACGATCACAGCCAGCTGATCGCGGTGATCTTCCATGCGTTTCAGCAAAGCTTGTACGGCTTCATGACCAAAATCGTTAGAAGCTCCATCTTTGGGGACAAGGGCGTGGGCTTCGTCGATAAAGAGTACACCATCCAGCGATTGCTTGACTGCATCAGCTACACGCAGCGCTGTTTGTCCAATGTAACCGCCGACAATTCCAGCGCGATCAGTCTCTACAACATGTCCTTGCTGGAGGCAACCCAGTTGTTTGTACATACGACCCACTAATCGGGCGATCGTTGTCTTACCAGTGCCAGGCGGTCCGTATAGAACAAGGTGCAGTGAAGTATCCACTCTCTTGAGTCCTCGTGCCTTTCTTTCATTCTGCACCTTCAAAAAATTGGCTAAGGAGAAAAGTTGTTGCTTTATTTGATCGAGTCCAACCAACGCTTTTAATTCAGCGAATACGTTTTCAAGCGTATCGTTTGCGGGTGGTTCATGCTGCAAAAAGGATGCTTTTGTGGCATCATCAGACTGATTCACTAGATAAGAACTAGTTTCGCAATCCTCAGCACTAATAATCAAGCTATGCACCTTGATTTTAATTTCGTCGTAGATAATAAAGCCAAATTTCTGATCGCTCACCTGCATCACCGTATCTGCTGGGAGCTTTTCTAAAAGTACACTGTTAATATAAAACTCTACAATATCGTCATTCCGTCGAATCTCTAGCACGTTTACAGTGTTGGAACCGCGAATTTCCGAACAGCTTTTCCAAGCAACATACTTTGTCGCACTGCCGTTATTATACCTGGATATTTGGTAGTAACCACTATCGGAGATGACAAATTCAGAGAAGTTATTACTATCGGAAAGTCCCCAGACGAAACCATACCCATGATTGAACACACCAGCGACTTTCTCCAGCACAACATGAATGCGAAACTCTTTTCTGTCATAGAAGAAATCCGCAGATGTCCACGTCAGCCATGAGTCGTTGCCTGCGCGTTTGTGTTCAAATACATAATAATGGTTTGCGTCTACGTAGAGGCTGCATTCCTCAGAATCCTTAGTAACCCATTTGTTGCTGTTGTCTTGAAAGTGTTCCTCAAAAATTAACATGGCTAAAACTAAAGTGTTGACAGATTTGTATATATATGGATGTATTGCGAATGAGTGAGAGCGCCACCAATTAGCTTTCTCTCAAAAGCGACAAAAAACACGCTCCAGCTATCAAACTTATGAAAATCTCGTTCATCAGCTTTTTTTCTTCCCCAAATGCAAATAGAAACTCAATTATTACTTCAGCGTGGAGTTCCAGCATTTCTGAGTTTTCTCAACTGAATATTAGTTAATTTGAAAAGCAGGGACAGATATGTTAGGAGAAGCAATGCTGAAATGAAGTGCGATCGCATCTGAATTTTCGTCAATCCCAATGCGGGCAATATCATAGCGCTTTTGCACTTCATTTCAGAAATTCTCCTTCACCCCACCCGACATCAATTGCAGTACTTTGTGCGTAGATTTTCTTTCGGGCACCAGATTTCCCGATCTTTTTAGGTGTGTTACTCCTGACGACATCTGGCGACTCCGATAAAAGCAGGCAATAATAGAAAGTTATCACAGGTGGTTTGCTGGTAAAAAAAGTGCCATGATAATCAAACGCACAACCCTGCACTATCAAGAAGGAACTTCTGATAAAGTCTACGAAGTGGATCTGTGTCAGATAGGTAAGGAATGTTACGTGGTGAATTTTCGCTACGGACGCCAAGGCAGTAACCTGAAAGAAGGTACGAAAACCACTCAAGATGTACCTTTGGCAGACGCACAGCGAATCTTTGACAAGCTGGTAGGGGAAAAAACGAAAAAGGGATATCGTGATGTCACAACAAAAAGTGACGCTACCCCAGTCACGAAGCAAGCCGAAACTCCACCACTCTCCCCTAACGATGCACGTCAACAAGCAATCCTCAATCGCCTCGCTAACAACCAACCCAGCAAATGGAAGTTAGAAAGAGCAATTTGGCGTGCAGGAGAACTTAAAATCAGTGAAGCGACACCACTACTAATCAAACTTATTAGCACAAGTGAACCTCTTAGAGATTACTGCATTGCTTGGTCACTTGGTTGGTGTGGAGGTGAGGAAGCGATTCCAGCACTTATCCAACTGTATCAAAATGCCTCAAGTCCAGATTTTGTCAGCCGCATCGCTTTTGAAGCACTGCTAAAACTTGCGGATGCAGAAACCAAAGCTAGTTTGCTCTTAGAAATGATAGAGTTTCTACCACTAGAATTACGTTCTTTAGCGCGAAGTGGTTCAGCATCCGCCTTTGCAACAGCTTTAGAAAATTATTTAGAAGGCGGTGACTACAACCGTTTTACTGTAATAGATACAATCTATCAAATCGATAATCCACAGGTTCGTCCAGCTTTAATTAAGATCTTACGCAACGCACCTTGTCAACCAAATTACTTCCAGCGACTGCGCCATATTTTCAAAATGGCTGAATACCGCCATGACGCCGAAGTGTTTGGCATCTTTGCTTACAGGTTCGAGAAAGAAGGAGCAGGATTTAGCAGCAATGATTATTATGTAAAATTACTTAGTGGTGAGGAGCTTAGAAAAGAATACAGCTATAATTATCAGAAAAATTGTTCTGAATTGATTCAAAACGATATTGAAAAAGAACTGAAGCTTCCTAATTCAAGACTAGCTTTTAGCAAGGAAACTCGTGAATACCTACTGCGACGGATCTGGCGGACTCTCAAACAGTTGGGTGAAGAAGGCGATCGCAATTATATAGAAATGGCTGTCAGTGTTCTTCTGCAATATTCGGATCGAGATGCGGAACCAGTTAGAGAAACTATTTTCCATCAGTGGAACCATTCTAACTGGACGCGTATAGAGTTTAAGCGTATTTGGGACGCATATGCTGGTTATTTAACCTTCAACCACATCCTCTACGCCAACAGTCCCCGGTATGAGTTAAAACTTAATTCCAAAGCTTGGCGGTGTCGGGAAGGTTATCATCCAGGAGATCCAGAACCTCAAACGCGAGAAGAGGCGTTTCCACAACTTTGGGAACAGAATCCACAAGCACTGTTACAGCTACTCCGCGAAAGTGAATGTCTCCCAGTTCACAATTTTGCCGTCAAAGTTTTGAAAGCGTGTCCCGACTTCTATTCGTACCTGGATATAAATACAATTATTCAACTTGTTAACAAACCGTATGAAATGACTGTGCAATTTGGCTTTGAACTAGCACTTATAAAGTACAACCCTTCTCAACCAAGCAAAGAATTAATTCTCGCCTTAGCCAACTGTTTATCTCAAAGCGCTCGCAACCAAGCTTACCATTGGATTGAGGAACAACGCGAATTTTTCACAGAAGACAGCAACTTCATCACTGCTTTAGTGATCAGTCAACAAAGTGATACCCGTGCCTTTGTTCGTAGATTATTGAGTTTATTTATTGTCGGTGATCGCACTGCAAAAGTATTACTAGGGCGAATCATTGCTGAATTAGTATCGCTATCCCCAACACAAGGGGAAATGGCAGCAGACATTGGCGAAACCTTGCTAGTAAGCTTTGCACCCCAGTTACGTACTTTAAGCTTAGATGTCATCAATGACTTATTAACACATCCATTGCTGGCAATTCAAGAACTAGGCGTTCACATCTTACTCAATCACGAAATAGGTGCTAAAAACTTACCCCCGCACATTATTGAATTACTCCTTGTATCACCTCACGAATCGTTACAAGTTCTCGGCATCCAGCTATTTGGACAACTGCCTGATGAGAAACTGCTAAATGAGGAGAGAACTTTAATTGTGGCAATGGCAGTGAATGCAGTCGAGAATATTCGCAACGCCATCAAACCAATCATCCACCGTTTAGGAATAACATACCCAAGTTTTGCCATTCAGCTAGCATCTGATTTAATCGAAGTTCTACTTCTTCCTGAAAGGCACCAAGGCATTCACAGCTACTTAGTGCATCTGCTACAAGAATTACAGGGGGGTTGGAAGTCAAGCGTCAGCAAAGAAACAACTTTGCAATTATTAGCTGCAAAGTCTTCTGCTGTACAAGAATTAGGTGGTGTACTGCTGAGTGCTAATTCACAAAGCTGGGTTTCAGAATTTACCACCAGCGAAATCGTCAAACTTGCCAATCATGAAATTCTCTCAGTGCGGGAAGCAGCCCAGCAGATGCTTTTACAAATCTTAGATCGCCTCCGCAGCAACTCACAAGAAATGTTAGCAGCAGTGCGAATACTAGAAGCAAAATGGGAAGACTCCCGCGAATTTGCGCTGAAAATCTTTACAACAGAACTCAGTGCAGAAGAATTCACCCCCAAAGTTTTAGTAAGTATCTGTGATAGCGTTCGTGAAGATGCCAGAAGACTGGGACGAGATTTATTAACTCGTAACTTTCAAGCAGCAGATGGACAAGAGTATCTCCTCAAATTGAGCGAACACCCATCAGCCGATATGCAGTTGTTTGTGACTGACTATTTAGAAAACTATACTGTAGATAATCCAGAACACTTGCGTGAAATAAAGCCTTACTTTGTCACCGTACTCTCTAGCGTAAATCGCAGTCGTGTCGCCAAGCAGCGAATATTTAGATTTCTCGATGCTGAGGCACAAAAAAGCGAAGAAGCGGCAATCATTGTCGCCGAAATCATGACTCAACAGTCACTAACAATAGCAATTAGCGATAAAGCCGCTGCTATCCAAATCATGTTAAAAATTCACAAAAATTATCCTCATCTTCCTTTACCAATTGAAGTTCAACCAGTTGTCGAAGTAAGATAATTAGAATATTTAACAAACTACCGAGGCAAAGAAAAAGAAAAAAATATCATTCGTTCTAACATCTCCTTTCTTTTCTTGGCGCTCTTGGCGTCTTGGCGGTTCATTTTTCTTTAAAAACTATGGAATTTAACTACACATATAAAACAAGCACAGAAGTGTTAGAACGTAGTGGAAGTACGCAAATGTGCTTCTCCCCAGACACCAAGCGTCCACCTACTTACTTTATCGGAGAACTCCGACAGAATATTGCCTTTCGGGAAGCAATCAGTGCTTTACACGATGTCGTTGTTTCCGATCTACGGTTTAAACCAAAAGATAAAACTGCTTACAAAGAATGGCGTGCAAAACAAGATGAAATTAACTGGGAATTAGTCGCAGCTTTGCAGCAAGATGTTGCGGCAAAAATTAAGCCATTGCAAGAAGAATTAACCGATTTATACAAGCACAGACATGAACGCTGGCAACCTTATTATCAGGCAAAACGTCGTTATTTTGATTACCTTTATGAAAAAGACCGTGATGCTTGGTTTGTACTTGATCCTGTAATTACCGTTCACCCCGATCAAGTATTTTTTGAATGCTTCAGTATAGATGAATCAAGTTACGGGTGTTTAAGTGCTAGCTACGAAGTCTTCAAAAATATTAATGAATTCGCTTGCGGTACAACAAATGTAGATTACTCCGCAGCACTTTACGAGGAGTTTCAGAAAATCCGCAGTTATAAAAGCACTAAGTTACAAGTTGATCCTTCCGGTTTTGAAGTTCAAACAACTCATGAAGAAGCTTACAAAGAAGTCAAAATCGATTTACCAGATAGTTGGGTAAGAGGCTTTTTACAAGTGAGTTCGGCGATGTCATTGCCAGCTACTCAGTTTGACTTGCACCCAATGGACATCCACAACATTTGTTTCATCTTACATCGCCACAAGGAGACAAAAGGACCGCGCAGTATGCGGTATCATCTAGAACCAGGTCAGCCAGTACGAGTGGTTTTTGAACCGTGGGATATAGAAATGATTTGTCCGCGATCGCCCTACTTGGGAAGCGAACCACAAACTATTCGCGTTTGGGGGCGTCGTCGCCTTCACATCCTAGAACGTCTCATCCCCACAGCTAAAAAGTTTACCGTTCACTTGTTAGGTACAGGTATGCCTTCATTCTATGTTGCGGACTTGGGCGATTTGTCCTTCACCCTCGGTTTATCGGGATGGACGGCAAACGATTGGTCACAGTCTGGTAATTTTGACTTAATGGCACCCCGTGCCGACGTTGACGAATGGACGCAGAAAATCATTTTTGATGCCTTGCGAGAGAATTGGCTAGAAACTGCTAACAGCCTTGCACAAAGACTTAATTTAAGCCGGACGGCAGTTCTCGGCACTTTAAGTGCTTACACGCAAGCTGGTCGTGTGATTTACGACTTAAATAAAAAAGTTTATCGCATTCGGGAACTGAGCCGCGAACCATTACCGATGGAGAGATTGCGTTTCGCCAATGAACGCGAAGAAAGTGCAACGCGGTTTTTAAGTCAGAATGTAGTACAGGTGACATCGGTAAACGACCGAGATAACACATTAATCTTACAAGGCGCTATCCAAGATAAAGAAAAAAGCTACAATTCACATTTGACGATCAATAAAGACGAGCGTATAATCGATGCAGAGTGTACTTGCAATTGGCATCAGCAAAACAAGCTGTATAAAGGTCCTTGCGAGCATATTTTAGCACTGCGAATGCAACACGCTCGTCAGTGCCAATAAACCATGCGCTTTTTGTTGGTAGATTATCCTTGCAATTTGGGCGGTGGATCGCCGTCCTTGCGTTTAGTTCAAACACACATCACTAGCCCATTCTTGACTGTGCGGTCTTTCGGGTACTATGCGTATTCCGGAGTGAATTCGGTAAATTGAATGAACGCATAGTACCCGAGACCGCTTGAGTTGACTGGTCTAGTCCAGAGGGATTTACGAAGGGAAAGCCAACGAAAAAAAGCGCATGATTTTTTGTTTTTAAATGGGAATTAAAAGTTATATCAAGTTCAGATAATCGCTTAACAAGCGCGTTGGTGGTTAATTACAATTAACTATTAACTATTAACCACCTCACAGATATTATAAAGATTTAACAGGACATGATATTAGAAGTTGTGTACTCCTGACTCCTGACTCATAACTCTTCACTCGTGCCATATGTCCGATCAACCCCGTACTCGCCAGGAACTATATGATCGTATCCGCCAAACAAGTAAAGAGGAATTTATTCTCGAAGAAATGATTCGTTACGGTTTTTGGTCCACACAGGGCGAAATACCTCAAGATCCAGCAGATGAAATTCGCCGTACTGGAGAAATTTGCCGGGAACTTACAGAACTGCGAAAGGAAAGCAGCCGTCTCCACAACGAGAAACAATTACGCAAGCAAATGCTGAAGCAACGCCTGGAAGAGTCTCGGCGCAAGCGTCAGGAAACTAAAGAACGGCGGGAAAGAGAAAGGCTTGAACGTGCGGAAGCGTGGAAGCAGAAGAAGCAAAGGGAAATTATTTATCTTGGTGAAGGCGTCTCTGCTGGGTTAAATAATACTGAAGGTAATGAGGAGCGGTTGCAAAGCTACAGTTTACCACTATGCAACACTTCAGAACAAATTGCTGCTGCGATGGGAATAAGTATCGGGAAACTGCGGTTTTTAGCATTTGACCGCAAAACTTCTACCGTCTCTCATTACATCCGCTTCAAAATCCCTAAAAAAACTGGCGGAGAAAGGCTGATCTCAGCACCTTTGCCCAGTTTAAAACAAGCGCAGCACTGGATTTTAGAGAATATTGTGCAAAAGCTGGAAGTTCACGAAGCTTCCCACGGTTTTCGGCGCGATCGCTCGATCGTCACCAACGCCACCCCTCATGTCCGCGCTGATGTCATTATCAACTTTGATCTAAAAGACTTTTTCCCCTCCATTTCCTACAAGCGTATCAAAGGACTTTTCCAGTCTTTTGGCTACTCTGAAGCTGCGGCGACGGTATTTGGGTTGTTATGTAGTGCTTCGGTAGTCGAGGAAGTTGAACTTGATGGCAAGACATATTATGTCGGATTAGATGAAAGACATCTTCCCCAAGGTTCGCCAGCCAGTCCAGCAATCACCAACATCATCTGTCGCCGCTTAGATCGACGCTTAACAGCGATGGCAGAAAATTTAGGTTTTACATACACCCGCTACGCTGATGACCTTACTTTTTCCGCTTCCGGTGACAGTATGCGCCACATCTGCAACATTCTCAAACGCGCTGAATCAATAGTCACTCATGAAGGTTTTACTATCAACCAACAGAAAACCAGGATTCTACGTAAATCTCGGCAGCAGGAAGTTACGGGAGTTGTCGTTAACAATAAACCCAACGTTTCTAAAAAGACTTTAAAGCAGTTTCGTGCGACCTTGTATCAAATTGAGAAAGATGGTTTGGAAGACAAGCACTGGGGAAATTCTCCCAATGTCATCGCTGCCATTAGCGGCTTCGCTAATTTTGTCGCAATGGTTAATCCAGACAAAGGTGCTGAGTTCCTACAGCAGGTACAACGCATTAAGAAGAAGTATTCGTGAAGTACCTACACCGACTGCTAGGCAGTACGGTGTAGGCTTCGGGTTAATTCCCGGATTTCCTGAAGGGTACTGAAAGAACCCGAAAATTCTATGATCAATTTCCCCCGACGGCTTTTTATAGTAGGGAAAACTCCCAACCCTACTCGTTTTATATTGACAGCCGCGTTGATGTCACTACATATAATGCCAACATTGCACGCTTTACAATCGTGAATCCTATCTGATAACTCTTTAGGGGCATAGGTATCACAATTGCCACAAATTTGGCTCGTGTAGTTTGGTTTTACTTTGATAACCTGTCCCCCAGTTTTTGCGACTATGTAAGACAGAATATCAACAAACTGACCGAACCCAGCATCTAAAAAACTTTTGTTTAATCCACTTTTTTGTGCTTGGTGATTTGGGATAAACCTACCGTTTTCGTCTTGTTTAGGTTGATTCCGTTTTGTAAGATTTCTTAGGTCTAAGTCTTCTACAAAAAAGACTTTCTTACCAGTTTTTGTGAGCCTGTGACTTGTTTTGAAGTGATGGTCTTTACGGGAACGTGCGATTTTCTGATGTAGTTTAGCTTCCTTTATTCATCCCGACACTGATTCAGAAGAAGGAATACAGTGCGGGACTTCTAACGGGAAATAGTTAAACTCCAGCTAAAAGAGCCATGAAAAATATTGGTTGAAGCGATCGTACTACGATTGCTCTGTCGTATTCTAAGGCTTGTCGATTGAGTCACATACAAATAGCCCTTAGCCGATGCTATTCGGATAGCGCTCTCCCAAACTTGGGAGAGCAGGCGTTTTGTGTATGCGATTCAACTGAGAGCCGCTATCATCTAATTTAAACCTATCTAAAGAAATATTGGCGATCGCTCACCAGTACCATTCCTAAATAAAAGCAGACCACGACGTATCAAGTTGCTGTATGTAAGCTCCAGAGGCGTTAGTTCCATCCATTGTCCATATAGCGTTCTCACCTGTATTCTGATTGCGCCACAGAATGTCAGACTTACCATCGCCGTTGAAATCACCAATGCTCGGTGTCCATGCTGTATCAAGCTTTGGCATAAAAGTCCCAGTAGGTTTAGTACCAGTATCATCCATCATCCAAACGGCATTCTCTCCAGTTGTTTGATTACGCCACAGAATATCAGACTTACCATCGCCGTTGAAATCACCAACAGTAGGTGTCCATGCTGGATCGAGCTTCGGTAGAAAAGTCCCAGTAGGTTTAGTACCAGTATCATCCATCATCCAAACGGCATTCTCTCCAGTTGTTTGATTACGCCACAGAATATCAGACTTACCATCGCCGTTGAAATCACCAACAGTAGGTGTCCATGATGTATCAAGCTTCGCAAAAGTTGTTTGAGTGGCAATTTTCGTACCATCCATCAACCAAACTCCGTTTTCACCCGTCTCCTGATTGCGCCAGAACATATCTGTTTTGCCATCGCCATTGAAATC